>JABMQQ010000209.1 GCA_013202495.1 Fidelibacterota bacterium
AATGAGGTTCCGATCATTCTTCCACTTCATCCACGTACTAAAATAAAAATTGAAAATTTAAAATTTAAAATTGAAAATTGAAAATTGAAAATGAGCGCTCCATCTTCCGCCTACAAAGGAGAAAGGATGGTGTCTATTTAACCAACAAACACTTCCTGGTGGATTTAGGGCTTGTTCCCCTCATAGTAGGTCTTGTATGCGGTTAAGAAAGCATTCCCAGTATTTGAGTTGCCAAAATTTCTATAGAAGAAACCCAAAAAACCTGGAGCTGTGAGATTGCTGATAACCAGACGATACTCAATACTGGAATTCGTTGCTGTGAAGGTCTCTGAAAAGTGAGACTTGGTCGTCAGCATGGAGCCAGCCTTGTATTCTTCATCGAAATCAACCAGGAGGCTTTCATCACTCATTCTGAAGGAAATATTGGTTCGCTTCATGTACCCTTCATTGGTTTTGATTGTCACAAAATCAGATCCTTGATCCACCAATTCCACACTGGATAATCCAGGCATGAGCCCAACGATTGCAACATAGTGCTCACCGAGATTTTCGAGGGATTGTTTTACTTGCTGGATGTCACAAGCAATGTTGTTTGATCCATCAAACCAGATATCCATTTTACCTCCTTGTTGAGACGATTCGCCAGCCAATAGCATGGAACAAAAGATTAGTACCACCGTCAAAAATATCTTCATTAGAAGCCTCCACGTTGATTGTCCATCCATGTCAATACTGCCACACTGCTGCCATCGATTATAGTTTTTGCCGCCGGACTGTACCGCCTACCACCAATGCCGCCGAAATAATCATCAGATTTTTAATGATATATTGTCCTTCCATGGTAGGCCCGTAAGGGAAAAAGCCTGATTGAAAAGTAATTTCTGGAAGCATGACCAGGGGCAAAAATGTCCCTACCATCTGGAGTGCAAGCAGACCAATGGCAATGCGTATGGTTCGCTTAAAAAGAAAGGCCAGACCTATCAATACCTCCCACCAACCAATGATGGCAACCCAGGTCTCTCCTTCGAAAACAGGTAACCAGGGGACTGTGGCGAGAACCAGCGGTTCGGCTGAGGAAATACCCAGGGGCTTAAGAATTCCGAACCATATAAAAATGATGCCAAAAGATAAGCGAACGGCCAGTATACCCCAGCGCTCCATAAAGGTAGAAATCTTGCTGTCTATTTCATCAAAAGTCATTTCTCAGTCCTTTAATTCTAAAAATTAATCGTCAATTTTGATTGAGATGTATTTGACGATTTCGTTTTCCAATCCATGATACTCATTTGACGATTCATACCCTTTCAGGCCATTGAGTGCCTCAAAATACAAGGTACTCGGCGAATTCTCCCTGATTTCAAAATCCAATAATATTTCTTCGAGAACACCAACAATTGGATATTGAAAGGAAAGCTGAAAGGTCATCACACCTCCATCAGAAATTGAAAAATTAACGGGCTTAATCTTGTCAGATGGAATCTTAAATTCTTGTTCTATTTTTAGCTGAATACGCTTTAGAACTGGAGCATGAGAAGCCAATATTTTTTGCATATTTCCCTCGTTTATTTCGTTGAACTTTTCACAAATGATCCTGGCTTAGACTGCTTAACCTGAAGAATTCAGAAGTGATCTTAAAGACAATACTCTCACGGCCACTCCCATCGATCCTGGAGCCTTCACGCACCCCGCCGATTTTTTCCACAGCTCTTTGTGAACGAGTATTTTGAGGTCCCACCAGAAAGACAACATTGTTAACAAACTGGAAAGCATGTTCAAGCATCAGTCGTTTTATCTCTGCATTGGAGCGTCCACCCCAATAGGAGCGGGCCACAAAGGTCCAACCAATCTCAACCTCACTTCGGTCCTCATCATAGCCATGAAAGCGTGACGAGCCGATTGCCTGCTGGGTCTGAGTATCGTGGACTATCAAAGCGCCACCGGAATCCATGGACTCCTGGAATAAAGATTTAAAAACAGCAGGGGTATAGCGAGTGGATGCTGGATGCTGTTCCCAGATCAAGGGGTCAGAAGCGACGGCGAAGAGATCATCAAAATCATCAATTCGAAGGGGTCTGAGTCTGAGGTTCTCACCTATTAAAACAGGTTGGGAATCGAATGACATACAAATGCATCCTTCATTTAACTTGCTTTAAAATATCAGTTCAGCATCCTGCTAAACCATGTGACCTGAGTAGAACGTCGATCTTCTCTGGATGTTTCAGCGGTGTGCTTCGATTTGTATTACCAGGCGTAGCTCATCCCAACACTCAATGCCTTTTCTCCAAGACCTGCCCACTCAATAAATGTACCGGTTTTACCAAATTGAAGGGCCGTTCCCAGAGCAACCTGGTAGTGATGAATATCTGTGCCGATTACATCTTTTCCGTCTAACTCCCAGCTTACGGGACCACCAAAAACTCGGGCCGTAAGATAGGGAAAAATTGTATCATTTATTATCCAACTCGCACGCCCCCCCAATCGTAGATCTGAAGAAAAATAGCTTGAAGTTTCCTGGGTGGTGGGATTCTCTACCTGGGCTGAAGAGGCGCTAATGAAGACTGAATAATCGACATAAGGCTTAAAACCCTCACCACGCTGCCATAGATATTCAATCCCAACCGCGAGTAATCCACCAGATTGTACATTTTGAGTTGATTGCCCAGTGGGAGTCAGTTTTCCATCCAGAATTAAACCCAATCCCCCGCGAAGGGACCATTCTTCATTGAGTCTCCAAGCGCCGGAAAGGGAGGTGGTATTCATTTCAATCTCAACCTCATCACTGCCTTCAAAACGGAGAGTTGAGTGCAGTGAACCCAGGCCAATACCCAGTGTTAATGGGCTACTTTGATGCCCTTCATGATTGCCTGAATCACTGCATTGTGGGGGCGGACCGCCCGGGAGGGGAACGCCTCAGCCATAGGCTTTTGGGACTGAGATCAACAAAAGACAAAGCGCTAGATATAATAGTTTTTCCATTTTAACCTTTTTTTACTCTTGCATACATGTATCGGATTTATGTCGAAAGCTAAACTTTTCGCCCCGCCGATGTTTTATGTCTTACTGAAGGTAGTGTGACCTACTACTTAATCAAGGATGGAGGTGGGAACCAAAAGCAGGGGTTATTGGTCAAGGAAAGTGTCCTTGATTTTGAAGAAATATTCCTTGGAAGCTTCATACTCGTTGGGAATCACACCATCCAGAATGGCTTCTTCAATGGCTTTTTTGATCTCACCAATCACTGGTCCAGGTGGGACTCCCAGGAGTTCGATGATCTCATCTCCACGCAGGGGTGATTGGAAGGCGCGCATGGCATCTTTTTCCACCACTTCCAGAATGCGATCCATGACACGATCAAAATTGCCATAATATTGTTTGACGCGTCGGGAATCCTTTGACGTCACATCGGCACGAACCAGAATCATCAGATCTTCCAGATTTTCACCTGCCTCAACAATGAGTCTTCGGATACCAGAGTCACTGACTGCTTCCTGGGCCAGGGCAATGGGACGGAGATGGAGGCGAGTCATCCGTTTTAAATAGGCGGTCAGTTTGCGGGAGAGCCGCATACGTTTGCCAACTTCGTTGAGCATTTTACGTCCCAGCTCTTCATGCCCGTGGTAACTCCAGCCTATCCCATCAATAAATTTTTTGGTAGCCGGTTTACCAATATCATGGACGAGAGCAGCGAAACGTAATCGCATTTTATCGCTGCGCTCTGCAGTATTATCCACCACCTTGAGTGTGTGGTGAAATACATCTTTATGACGCTGACCATCACGGTCCTCTATCCCACCGAGAATGGCAATTTCAGGGAAGACCAGGGGTAAAAGTCCAGCCTCCTGCATAACATAAAAACCAATAGAGGGAACCCGAGCTTTCAGGGTCTTGACAATTTCGTCGGTAACCCGTTCCTGAGAGACAATACTTATCCGGTCTACTCTGGCTTGCATAGCCTGCATGGCTTCAGGAACCAGTTTGAATTCTAGCTGGGCTGAAAATCTGGCGGCTCGCATCATGCGCAGGGGGTCATCATCAAAGGTTTTTACTGGATCAAGGGGTGTTCGTAAAATTTTATCATGGATATCCTGAATACCACCGTATTCATCCACCATTTCTCCGAAGTGCTTCGGCAAAAGATTAATGGCCATGGCATTCACCGTAAAATCGCGGCGACTGAGATCCCCCTTAAGATCCGTATAGATAACCCTGGGTTTCCGTGAGTCAGACTCATAGGTTTCAGTCCGAGCTGAGGCCACCTCAATGAGAAATTCACCGTATGGGATGAGTGCGGTACCAAAGTCACCATACTCTACAATATCTGGGACTCCTAGCTCCTTGCCCAGTTTCCGGGCAAATTCCAGCCCATCCCCGATGACCATAATATCCACATCTTTGCTGGGAACATCCAGGATAAGATCGCGGACAAAACCGCCTACCGTGTAGCATTCAATATTTATGGCTTCAGCCAGCCGGCCGGCTCTCTCCAGGACAGAGAGAATATTCTTTGGAATTCGACTAATCATACGGGATGAAGATAATCTGAAATTGACCGTGGTGAAGGGAATTGAGTTAGGAGTTAAGAGTTATGAATGGTGAGTGGTAAATGATGAGTTTATGAGGTAGCACATGAGATGTCTTGCTGAGGCTCGACCGAAGGGAGAGGAACTCGAAGCATGAGATTCTGGGAAGGGTGAATGAGTTAGAAGACAGAAGGTAGATAGTAGATAGTAGATAGTAGATAGTAGATAGTAGAATGTGGGAGGGAGAAGAAATGGCTCAGAATATATTTTGCAGGGGCAGAGCTTAGACTACTTTGTGGCCATGAGAAATGTCAGATTTTCCAAGCCATCGTGGTCTACGATTTTACTGCTTATACTGGCGATGAGTCTAAGTAATTGCAGCTTCATATTCCCCGTGATGGCTCCCTTTTCTGATCTGCCTGAACCAACGGGTCCCTATTCAGTAGCCACCCACAGCTCAACCTGGACCGACAGTTCCAGGGATGAAACTTTCACAGCAGAAAATGATTACCGTCGGTTAGTGGTCCAGACATGGTTTCCCATTGTAAAACAAGAAGACCTTTCTACTCTGCCTTATATTGATGATCCTGAATTGAGATTGCCTGCCCTGGCCAAGCAATTGCGCCTTCCGCTCTCGCTCATCAGTCATTTTGGGGAGGTCAAAACTCATTCTATAGCCTTGCCTGGGAATCTTGAGTTAGACCAGAAATTTCCAGTCATACTTTTTTCACATGGATTGAGTGGAATGCGCTTTCAAAACACAGCCCTCATAGAGGAATTGGTCAGTTATGGGTATGTGGTCTTTGCTGCGGATCATAGCTATGGAGCCAATATTACCATCTTCGATGATGGGGAAACCGCTCAATATCGAGCAGGCAAAAGACGAGCCCTAAATGCAGATTTTATAAACACCATAGATCTCTCCCAAATCGATATTCTTGTGAGAGATCTCAGCTTCATCATAGATGTGATTAAAGCGGATAGTACGGATTCATTTTTGAGTGAACTACCCATGGATAGAAATCGAATCGGTGTGATGGGTCACTCACTGGGTGGAGCTGTCGCCATCAGCACCATGGCTGCGGATTCTCGAGTGGGAGTTGCAATGATTCTGGATGGATGGTATGCACCGGTGCCTGACCGTGTGATTACTGGGGGTCTTGATAACCCAATCTACCATCTCGGCCAAAAACAATGGTCGGACCCTGGTAACTATATCAGGATGGATCAAATGCTGTCCCATAGTCGTGGACCCATTTATAAAATGCTCATTCCAGGAACCCATCATACTGACTTCACGGATATGCCGCTATTTACACCATTTTCTCTGTTAATTGGATATACAAAAATTCTTGATCCGGTCTGGCTGAATGATCTAATGCGGACAAATACCAGAGCCTTTTTTGACGTTTATCTCAAGGATCATCCCGATGCTGAGTTGAAAGACATCCTTCTCAGTCAAACAGATGTCACAAGCTATATATTCACTCCACCCAGTCCCTGATAGCTAAGCCTTTCTCCTTCATACAATATTGAATATGAACCCCATTTTTAATAGATACCAAACTTTGGCATTCGTTAATTATGACAATTAAAGGCTTTAATTCTGTTGGCAGGTCTACAATTCGTTTATATTTGCGCTATATCAAAGGGGGATTTCTCTCCACATTACTTGTGTGCCATGTCACAGATTTTCCCCTTCAATGAGCTAATTTCGCTTGTTACTAACAAATATGGAGGACGAATGATGCGCACCATCAACCCAAGAGGATTATCCTGGCTACTTATTGTGTCTATCATGATTATGGCCATGCCAATGTTTATGCTGGCAGATGATACGGGTTCAACACCTGATATCGAACGCCTTAAACAAATTCGGCAAATGCAAAGTCAACAAGACCTAGTCGAAAACCTTAAGGAAAACAGTCTTGAGGCGAACGCAACTCCGGAGCAGGAGCGTATGCTCAGATTGAGTAAAGCGCTTGCTTCAGTGACAGGGGAAAAAGCACCCACACTTACTCGGAGTCATAGCCTAGGCAGAAGTCGGAGTGAAATCCAACTACCCCAGACCACTCAAAGTAGTGGCTTGAGAGAAGTTATTTATGGTAATGGAGTAATGGCTGCGGCAGGTGATACACTGCTCTACTTCAATTTTTTAACTGGCGAGAACAGCTCTGACTCTCTGGGTATGGATGTTAGGATCACCAACAATGAAGGTACTAATTTTGGTAATGAGTATGCTAATTATTCCGATCCAAGTTGGCTATTCTGGTTGGCTGATTCTGGTTCATTGGATGAAGTGACCTCGGTACCCGCCCATGGTGATCCCGATTTCATGTGGACCGCAAGTTCATGGTCCTGGTTGGGTGGCAACAATGGCCAGCCTCTGGGATTGCATAATATATGGGTAGTTTATGCCCGTACTTCACATATGTACGTCGCTCTAGAAGTGACCTATGTCGAGCCTTGGAACACATACTTTGAGTTTGATTATCTGATCCAGACTGATGGTTCAAATATATTTGATGACACGCCCTCTACCTTAGACCTGACAGTTAATGGTCTTGAGGCAGATACTATGGAAGTAGGTTCAACTCCTTATTTTGAAGCTTCTCTGGATGATGATCCCATCGGTGCTTTGGTCATTTTTTATGATGCCAATCATGATGGTTTCTGGGATGATGGAGATGTTGCCCTGGAAGATTATGAGTTCATGGATAATGATATGCATGATGAAGATCCCACTGATGGAATTTTTGGATTCACCTATGATGATGAGATGGCTGATGGACTAAATTATCTGGCCAGTGATCTTATTTTTGTGGTCTATTCAGGCATGGCATCCGCTGAGGTCTCTGTCACCTTTTATAGTCTACCCACACCCTACTCAGTATCGGGTTTTGTGTATGACGGGACTGATGGACTGGCTCCGTTGGAAGATATCGTCGTCTGGGCTTCGATGGAATGGGATGATGAAGGACCTTCAATAATCGGTGTAACCGACAGCGCTGGCTATTACCATCTGGATATTCCAGACAGTGGCTGGGTTTTTGTCGGCTCCGAGGACCACTTTGGTGCCACTGATGGCCTGATACCAGCTCAAGAAATGTATGATATAGAGGTATATGGTCATATTCAATTCGTTGACTTTATCTATGAAGAGCCTAGCAGCATTATTCAGGGCTATGTGCTTGATGAGATGAATCAACCCCTCGTTGATGTAGAGGTGATGGCCAAGGGACCTGGCCCTGGTTTTAGTGCCTGGACCAACGAGTATGGTTTCTACAGTATTGGCGTCATGCCAGGCTGGTATGATGTTGAAGTAGATTGGTGGTCACTACCTGGACCATATATGTTACCCTTCAGGGATGAAATTGAAGTAGGCGAAGATGAAATCGTTGACTTTGATATTTATCTACATACAACCAATAGTACAATTTCGGGAGGACTGTTCCTTGATGCAGTTCCAGTAATGGACGGTGCTGTTTTCGCCTGGAACCATGATATTGGCTATTCTATCACTTTGAGTGATGAAGATGGTCTATATGTGCTTCCAGTTCTGGATATGGGTGGTACTCTGTATGACTTGGACGCCAAGTTCAACGATGCTGAAAATGTGGTCCAGGTATCTGACAACTGGGATGTTCCCGCAGGTGCTACTGAGGAAGACATCCACCTCATGACCTTATTTGGAGGTCTGCATGGTTACTTCATAAATGGTGAGACAGGTGCTCCCATTAATGATCCATGGGAAGTTGGAATGGGTGTTCGAAGCATTGACAATGGTAATGAGTACCATACCGGTCCAGATCAGGATGGTTATTACGAAATCTGGGTACCGGATGGTTTGTATGAAGTCATGGCTGGTGGAATGGCCTGGAATGGGGATGGCATCGATACGATTCTGGTTGATGGGATGCTAGTGCCTTATGATGTAATTCTATGGCCAATCGCCTTTGATACCTTTGTCGAGGGACATGTATTTGACCAGTTCGGAAACCCACTTGAAAATGCCCATGTAAGCATTGGGAATGAACATTGGGGTGGTGGAACCAACACGGATGACATGGGTTTCTACCATTTTGATGTTCCCCATGGTTACTATACAATCTCTGCGCATGCTGAGGGCTACTATGATGTCTGGCAGGATGTAGACCTAAATGGAGGTCCTATTTTTCATGACTTCTATCTCGAAGCATTTCAGGTGGATGGCGTGATTGCAGGTCTCGTGTTTGATTTCGATACAGGTTTACCACTTGCTGATGCAAATGTTTACATCAATAACGATCAAATGGGATGGCACTGGTATACAG
Organism: Fidelibacterota bacterium; assembly: GCA_013202495.1. Lineage (GTDB taxonomy): Bacteria > Fidelibacterota > UBA8477 > UBA8477 > JABMPR01 > JABMPR01. Next base: position 8,834 of record JABMQQ010000209.1, read on the forward strand.
ATGATTCAGGTGAGTTCATGTTTGACCTGCCCAATGGGGATTACAGCCTGTATGTAGAGCATCCCGATTTCATCGATTTCTGGTTGTATGGCATCATGGTGGAGGATGACACCGTCTTCATCGATGTACCTCTGATGGTTCCAGATGGTGGTTTGGATGGATTCGTCTATGATTCTGATCAGGGTTATCCTATACAAAATGCGGAAGTGGCTTTGTTCAGGCTGGCTGATTCCACATGGTTCTGGGGTTACACCGACGATAGTGGATATTTTGAAATTCCTGCAATGAACGGTGATTATGATGTCTGGGCTTCTGCACACGATCATCAACCATCAGAAATGCAGACTATCACCATTTCAGACAACTGGATATCCATGGACTTCTATCTGGAATACCACCAATTTGCAATGCCACCTATGTTCAATTTTATCGTCGATCAGCCCTTTGATCAGGGACGACAGGTACGCATGAGCTTCTGGCCAGGAGGAACTGACTGGGGTCCATTCACAGGCTACAGTATCTGGAGAACGACTAATACTCCTATGGGAGAGACCTTCGATTTTGTGGATTATATTCCAAACCACGATTTCGGTGAGTATATGCTCGTCGCTCCAACCCTGGTGGATTCAAGCGCCTACATTAGTGATCCATTTGATTTCATGAGTCTGTTTATGGTGACAGGACACTGGGATGCCTATGGTTATATGGATGGCCCGCCAATGGGAGGATACTCCATTGATAATATCCATCCTGGAATACCTGGACCGCTGGCATTACTGAGTGCATCAGAAGATGGTGTAGAGATTGGCTGGGAAATGAGTATGGCTGATGACTTCCAGTACTTTGAAGTTTATCGGGCAACCAATCCTGATTTCACAGACGCAGATGTTTATGCTACTGTAGAGCCAATGTTCTCAGACGGAGATGTGATCATTGGCCAGACTTACTACTATACAGTCAGTGCTGTTGATGCGAACGGAAATATGAGTGAAACGACCAATGTCGTCACAACTTCCATCGTATCAGTTGATGACCTCGAGATGATTCCTACTGCTTACGGACTCTCTCAGAACTATCCAAACCCCTTCAACCCAACCACATCAATCGAATTTGCTCTGCCTGAGGCTTCAGAAGTCTCACTTGAGATTTACAATCTCCTCGGACAGAAAGTTCGGACTCTGGTTACTGGATATGTTCCAGCCGGCTATATCAATACCAGCTGGGATGGTTTGAATCAGAACGGTAAAGAGATCAGCAGTGGTACCTATATCTATCGCTTGCAGACGGCCGACCAGACCTTCAGCAAGAAAATGGTACTCATGAAGTAGTTCTTTGCCTTCATGTTGATTTAATCAACGCGCTTTCTACAGAGGCCGTCCTTTTATCGAG
>JABMQQ010000210.1 GCA_013202495.1 Fidelibacterota bacterium
ATATCCATATGAATGAGGTCCCTGTTGGGATGAGTCAGCATAGGCCACGATGCCTGTGTAGGCTGAAGTCGAAGCATTCTCATACACATAGACATCTGCTTCTACGGTATAGTCAGCAAACATGGTTTCACCGGTGAGAAGAATGGCAGCACCTGAGTATGAATAGTCCAGATCCTGGATGTATCCAACTTTATCACCACCACCAATGAGAACGGCTGGGGCGCTGGTCATATCAATTGCCTGGATCATTTCTTCATCGACACGGTACTGTGCCCATTCACTGACATCGCTGTCTTCAAAATCCTCGGAATGGTCCAGGTCGGATGCGCCACCGTTGGGTTCAACCGTAAAGTTATCAAAATATCCGGCTAGTCCATCCACACCATTCTGCTGGAAGGCATAGAGACCGGGCTGTCCCATATAGGTATGCATGTCGCTATCATCAACATAGGTACCCAGATCGATTTCATCATAGAAACACTGGTAAGAAACCGTGCTGTCGGCTGGGTTGGTGCTGACAACAACCTTCATGTGATGCCAACCTTCAGTTTTGTCTACACCAGAGGCGTCAATACCGTTGTGGAAACTGTACTGGAAGGTAGAAAAGTTGAGTTGGTTGTTATAGAGGCGAAAGCGGTTATCGCCATCAAAGTCAGCCACGAGTTTCACATAATATCCATATGAATGAGGTCCCTGATGTGATGAGTCAGCATAGGCCACGATGCCTGTGTAGGCTGAAGTCGAAGCATTCTCATACACATAGACATCTGCTTCTACAGTGTAATTGGCATCGGTTACTTCACCATCAAGGAGGATGGCAGCACCTGAGTATGAATAGTCCAAATCCTGGATGTATCCAACTTTGTCACCACCACCAATAAGAACGGCTGGGGCGCTTGTCATATCAACAGCCTGAATCATTTCTTCATCGGCGCGGTACTGTGCCCATTCGCTAATGTCACCATCTTCAAAATCTTCTGTATAGGCTTGTCCAAAAGCCAGACTGAAGGTCATGGCCAACAGGATAAGTGTAAAAATAGTAGCTTTTCTTTGCATGGCTTTATCTCCTCGCTTGGTTGTTTCTATTGATTGTATGTTTATAGAATTGCTGGCGGTTCCGACCTGCTTATCCAAGCAGGCTGCCCAGCATTTCTTCTATTTCATTTTCTGTAATTGTGTCACGATCCTTGCCCAAAAAGACCAGGCCGTGAAAAAGACCACCCATGGCTTTCATAATCAAACGAGGCTCCATTTGGGGAAACTCGCCCTGCTTGATGCCCTGCTCAATAAGTTCCATTAATACCTTATATAGGCGATTCTGATAGGCCTTCCATTCGGAGCGCTCATTTTCTTCTCGAGTATAGGATTGAGGTGCTTGAAAAAGGAATTCATAGAGGGGACGGTCGGTATTCACCATCTCGGCGATCTTTTTTAACATGGAGATGAATGTGGCACGTGGGCTGTCACCACCCACAGCAATTTCTTCCAGTTCATGCCAGAGACTTAGCCATCCATGGAGGAGGAGGGCACTGAATATTTCTTCCTTTGAGGTGAAGTAGTAATAGAGTGTCGCTTTTCCAAAACCGGAAACGCGGGCAATCTCATCGATCTTCGCCCCCTCTAAACCTTTTTCCTTAAAAACGGCTAGGGCGCCTTGTAGAATGAGCTCTTGTCGAGCTGCTCTTTCGGCAGATTTTCGATCTATTGTTGCAGTATTTGTCATATCTCCCTAGCCCTTTATTCGATAATTCGAACCGCGGGTCGAATTATAGCAAAACCAATGCCATGAAAAAAGGTTTATATTGGCAATCATTCTCCCAAAAGGTGTCAATTTCCAGCAACATAAGGATTTCAGGTCGCTGAAACACCCCTTTTTACGAATTTTTTGTATCTACTCCAGATGATTCCCACTTTTGGGGATTGCTCCTCAAGCACTATGGATAAAGGGGTTCCGCTCTTACAGCTCTACTCTCAAGGGGCTGGTAAGTGCTGGCCACTGACCTTTGGCAGCATTGCGGGCACCTTTAAAAACCAGATAAGAATATTTTCCGTAATGGGGAACCAATTGACCGATGCGAGGTAAAGACCCCAGATCATCTGAAATGACTACCAGCATTTTTGCTGCAATCTCTTCTTCATCGGAACTCAGGACAAATGTATGTCCAGCTCGTGGAAAACTGTCACCATTCACAACAACACTGGTTTCATCCATTTGGATCATCTTGGAGAGCTCTGGTGGCAGCTGGGTAGGATTCAGTACAAAAATAGCATAGTTACCTTCCAGGCCTACTGACACATCATCAGCCGCAGAAGCCAGTGTGACATCTCCCTCGGTTAGTGCATCACCAAATGATTTGAAAGCTTCCTGCTCACCATCCACATAATACCAGAAATGCTTTTCCGGGGCGCCCATGGCTGCTGCCACAGTCGCTTCGATTTCCTGGGGATAGAGATGACGGAACAGGTTGTAGTCAGGATCCAGTTCAAAGGCGGTTGCCTGGCCATCAACAGTAAACTCAAAGGTAGCTTCTGCCTCAGTGATTTCAACCTGACCGTCTTGACCATCAACCCCAATAAAGCGGACTGGAATTTGAAGATCATATAGATCACTACCAGTCTGGGTGACCTTGAACTTGACTCTGGTCTGTTCATTGGCGAACTCAGACTCCAGAAGGTCAACCTTGATTTGGGCTGCTCCAACCCGATCCACCCACTGGGGAATAATATAACTCAGATTCTCTCCTGATGACTTTTCATAGGCTGCCAACCATTTCTCCCAGGATACCTGTTGCCCCTTGTTCTCGGCAAAGACATCTCGCCAGGCCTGGAAAAAGGCTTCTTCACCAATGATCTCTTCAATCATATGAAAGATCATCATGGTTTTATTGTAGCCGATGGTGCGGCTCTCAGCGTTGTGGCGTGCTTCGAACTCACGTACAGGAAATTCATTCTCTTCAGTGACATAACTCTTATACTGTTTGAGAATATCTTTGCGATAGTCCCGGGCACTGGCTGATCCACGTTTCAGTTTATAGCGGTAATCTGCACCATAAACAGTCAGGCCCTCACACCAGTTGCCATTCTCATAATCCACATAAATGCTATTGCCCCACCAGTTGTGAAGGACTTCATGTCCCAGGGAGGTCATAACAATAAACGGCAGGCGAATGACCTGCTGTCCCAGAAGGGTCCAGGCTGGCATACCATAACCTGTGGGGAAGAAATTTTCTGCCACGGTAAAACGCTTATAGGGGTATTCACCAATCAAATCGGAATACATATTCATGTAGTCAACGGTGGCTGGTAAGTAGGTTTCAAAAAGACTGGTATCCTCCTCGAAGAAATAGCAGTAGATATCTACATCCCCGGCTTTGGCGTGCTTGACACTAAAGGGTGCTGCCATAAACATGAGGCCATCGGATTGATAGGGATTCTTCCAGCTCTGAATTTTCGTATCGCCTGCACTGATGCTGGCAACACTGTTGCCATCAGCAATGGATTCCCAGTTGGCGGGAATAGTTGCCGTCACTTCAAAACTCATGAGACCGTCTTGCCCGCGGGGATAATAAAAAGCGCCAGGGCTAAAGTAGGCACCCTTTTCCAGGATGGTGCCTGTGACTTCCCGACCCACATTCTGGTTTGAAAATTTGACATCAGTTACATCGGCATCAAAGGTCGCGGTGTATTCCAGGGAAAAACTTGTTTCTTTAGAGCTATTGGACTCAAAAAGCACCCATAATGCATCTTCTGGTGGGTCTAAGGCCATGATTTTAGCAGTTAATTCAGCATCCCGCTCCGAGAGTCTGTTTGAATCAAGCAACATGAGATCAGGTGAGCTATTTCCAATAGTCAATATTGATATCTGAGCATTAGATGCCAGATATAACAGATTTACCCCCTCAAAGACCTGTATTTGACCGGAGTCTGAGAAGGTTGCGCGATGGTTTTCCACATTTATACTAAAATCTAACTTGTGGGACTTGAAGACCACCTCGTTTACGACCTGGGTTTGACAGGAAAGTAATAGAATGGCTATCAGGCCAACAAAAATGACTCGCTGTAAAGGTCTCATGTCTTACCTCACTACAATAGAAATGGCGTTTTCTGCAGATAGATACTTGTCTGCAACCCGGTTGACATCTTCAAGGGTCACGGCCTTTAGCGCATCCAGAAATGCCTTGTCGTGATTCATATCTTTTTCGAAGAAAAGCGATGTTCCCAGATAGTAAGCCTGATTGATACTGGATAGCCGTCTGAACATCATACGTCCAAGATACATATTGATGGTTTTCTGGACATCATCTTCACTGAGTTCACCCAGGGTCTGTTTGTTGAGAAGTGACTCAAACTGAGGCAACAGAACTTCTGCGTTTTGAGGACGTGTACCCAGGCTTATATAGAACAGGGCTTTGTCGTCGCGTACTGCTGAGGTGGCTGTCATGCGATAAGCCAGACCCTGCTTTTCCCGAACATCAAAGGTAATTTTGTCAGACAGGATCAAGCCCAGGGCTTTTAGGGCGGCTTCGTCACCACTTTCAATATCCTTGACATATCCCCAGAACAGGTAGGTGCGTTCTCCGCCACCGGGAACATCCACATAGACTGGCGTGTCCAGCTTGAGATAGGATTTGTCCGTGAGAGGATAGGTTTTAGCTGGTGTCTTAGCTCCGGCCAGCAACAGTTTGGAGACCATCTTTTCAGATTTTGGTGATACCACGCTGACCAGACGATTTTCCGGCGCAAAATAGACCTTGGCAAAATTCAACAGGCTTTCATAGGTCAGAGCCTTATCGTTTTCTTTGGCTGTTGATCCATACAGGGTGGAGTCAACCAAAGCATCAAAGAGATCTTTAGCCTTGTCTTTGCCACCATGCATCATGGATTGTGAAAATTTTCCCCGGGCAATTTTGAACTCTTCTGAAGTGGGGACAAAACCATTCATTTCAGCGTTTAAAAAGGCAATGGTCCCTGGAAGGTCATTGGCCAGACCTTCAACCCGGATATAACCAAAATCTGGATGGAGGTAGATGTTATCCATGGGAATCCAGGGATTGTCATTTACTGTAAACTTCAGACCGAATTTTTGACTCTGGGCCAGTTTCTCCGTACTCTTCATGCGCTGACCAAAACAATCATGGAGGTATTTTGCGGCTTCCTTACCAAACTCAACCTCATGGGCTGATTTGTACTTAAAGAGATAGTGAATAGCCAGTAGCTCTGAGCCAGGATTTTGGCGAACAATAAGTCCCATACCTTTTTCAGGCGATTGAACCAGGCTGGTCTTGATCTCACCTGAAACGCCGGCTGTTTCTGCGCTCTGGGCGTGATGGAAAATTACTGCAGGATCCATATCCAATCTGAAATATTTCAAGGAAGTAGCGGCCTGACTAAAGTCGCTGGCTGTTGGAAGGTCCAACACCCCATCAATGCCTGAAACAGCCAGGTCAAAGGCATTGTAAATTCCAAACATGTGGGGCTTTTCTACATTCTGCAGAAAAGCTGTCTTTTCTTTGGTTGCCATAGATGCCAGTGTGGTTGAAGCAATTTTGAATTTGGTTTTGCGGATGACTTTATTGAGTTGTTTGCTGATAGATCGAGCATTTTTCTCGTTTTTCAGGTTTAGCTTAAGCTCGACATAATTGACGATGGGGCTGGAGTGAATTTGTATGGAAAGACCATCTACTGATTCTGGCCAGGCTTCCTTCAGCTCTGTTTCTATTCTGGGCTGGTGGTCTTTGAGGGCCATCTCTAACAACTGCATGAAGCCCTGGGGCTGTTCACCTCTGAGCGTATAGATCTGATGCAGGGTTGGTACTTCACCACCATAGTATCTGTCCAACCAACCGGCATCTGACAAGGGTGTTGCAACTGGCTGGGCCATACCGGTTTTCAAAATAGAATCTGTGGGTCTGAAAATTGAGCCTGGTGCAGCAGCGCCATAAATACGATTGATGTCATCCAACATGGTGGCGGAATCGAAATTTCCAATGGCACTGAGAATCATATTGTTGGGACGATAGGTTGATGTGTAATAATGGTTCACAGCATCTCGGGTCATGTGTTCAATGGTGGCATAGGTTCCCAGTGTTGGCAGGGAAAGCGAGTGCCCCTTGTACAATTCCGCCGAAAGATTGTATTCCATCTGGGTGGCTGGCTTGGAAAGACTTTGGGCGATTTCCTCAAGAACAATACCCTTCTCTTTTTCAAATTTTTCTTCGGGCAAGATGGAGTTAAACAACATATCGGCCTGAATTTCCATGCCAGCGATTTTGTGTTCTGCGGGCATGACCATCATGAAGTTGGTATAGTAATCACCAGTATTGGCGTTGTTATATCCGCCAATCAAATCTGTAGCATCATAGAGTTCACGTTGAGTACGCGTGGTGGTACCGTTAAAAAGCAGGTGTTCCAGCATGTGGCTCATACCGCTGGTTTCATAGGTCTCATAGGCTGAGCCCGTTTTGATAATCACATTCACACCAACCATGGGCAGGGCTTTGTTCTCAATGAGCAGGACATCCATGCCATTGTTGAGCTTGTGAATGGAGACACCTGGCTGGGCCGCCATCCCTGCTGATATCATGAGAATAAGTGTAAAAGCGAGAAGGGTATTTTTCATATGTAACTTCTTTCTGGGGTTTGTGTTCAATTGCTTCAGTTTTTGCGTGTCGTGCTCATCCAAAGCCGGGATTCGAATCCCGGCCTGGATGTTTCTATTTTTTGGTGATCAAGACCCTGGCATCCATTTCAGGTGCTACTTCAATTTTCAGGAGATTTAGGACTGTGACGCCAATGTCAGACAAACATCCGTCAGACAATTCTACGCTCAATTGGGATTCATCAGCGATATACAGCAACTCCACGGGATTGAGACTATGGCTTGTCCTTACTGCTCCAGTTTCATAATCAACCATCTGATCCACATTGCCATGATCAGCGGTCATGAGAATCTGGCCTCCACGGGTTAATATTGCAGGAATAATCTGGCCAATACACTCATCCAGGACCTCAACGGCCTTGACGCCTGCGTCAAAATTGCCTGTGTGTCCCACCATGTCGCCATTGGCATAATTCACCATGATAAAATCGTATTTATCTTCTTCAAGTTTTTCCAAAAAACGCTCAGTTACCTGATGGGCTTCCATTTCAGGATGATCTGCAAAGCTGGCCGGGTCAAAACGACCCTTTAATTCTTCACGATCTTCATTTTTATAAGGGGTTGTCAGCTTACCGTTAAAGAAACTGGTGACATGGGGGAATTTTTGGGTCTCAGCCATGCGTAACTGGTGTAAGCCCGCCTCAGCAATGAGTTGACCGACGGTGACTGACGGTTCGGCAGCATCTCCACCAGCATCAGCCAGTAGAAAATTGTCAAAACCATCATAGTATGCCGTCATGCCGGCATAAATAATGTCCAATTCTGGTTTGGGTGCACCGGGATAGTCCTTTGCCGTAAAAGCCAGGGTCAACTGAGTCGCTCTATCCTGTCTGTAATTTGTATGCAGAACCACATCTCCATCATGGATTCCCATATAGCCTTCCATGACAAGAGGTTCGACATATTCATCAAACATGTCCACTCCGCTGGGGGTTTTATCATTTTCCCACGAGGCTTGAATGGCTTCAGTGGCCGAGGTCATGGGGCGACCTTTACCGGAAACGATGCAATCATAACCCCGATCGGTGATTTCCCAGACCTTGCCGCGATCCATGCCATAGTAACGACCCATTAGGGTTCCGATGGAAACATTGTCCACTTCAGACATGACCTGTTCCAGTTTGCTTAAGTGCTCTAGCGCAGATCGTGGCGGAGTGTCACGTCCATCAAGAAAGGGATGGATGACAATTTTGCCACCAGGATTTTCAAAGCTGGCCTGGCGGATAAATTTAAAGAGGTGATCGTAATGGGCGTGGACGCCTTCATCTTGCAACAAGCCGAAGAGGTGAAATGTCGAGTTTTTTTCGCTCCATTGCTGCATCATGGTCTTCCAGAGATCACTGTTGTAGATCTGACCGCTTTCCAATTGATCATTGATGCGTTTGAGTTCCTGAATCACAACCTTACCGGCACCCATACTCAAGTGTCCCACTTCGCTGGAGCCTTGAAAGCCTGCAGGGAGACCAACCGCTTCTCCAGAAGCTCCTAAAAGGCTGAGGGGGTATTTTTTACGGTATGAATCAAGATTGGGAGTATTGGCTGCCAAGACAGCGTTGCCTTCAGTTCTTTCGGTGTAACCCACACCATCGAGAACAATAAGTACGACTGGTTTCATATATTCAATTCTTTCTTATTAATCAATTTCATCTCTGGCGGGAATTTAGGATTTGTTGGGGCGTTGGGAACTGGGAATTACATGTATATCAGGTTATGGCGAGGCTCAAGTGCACCCGACTCAAGTCGGGTGCACTTGAGATCATAGGCGTCAGTCGGTGACTTATAGGGATTCCTTTAATGAATCCAGCACAATATCCCAGGCTCGGTCGAAATAGGCGTAGGTCTCATCCCATTTTTCACCATCCAGCCAACCCAGATGATCCAGAGACACTCTGGTTTTGGTAGTAGCAATTTCTTCAAGCTGAATCACAACCCAGGTTTTGTGGACATGGTTACGGACTTCGGGTATGGTGGGCGGGGCATTCCATGTAAAGGACAACATCTGGTGGGGTAGAAAACTCAACACTGTATTGCCTTCACCACCGCGGGTGCCTTCAGGGTTATCCAACAGAAAATAGATTTCGTAGGGTCCGCCCGGAGTCAGATCCACCTTGTTATCCAAACCAATAAAGGATTTCAATCCGGTGTGGGTAGTCCATTTGGCCCATACAGATTTGACATCGGCTTGAACAACCCTGTTTTTGTGGAGACACTTTTGGTTCATGGTGTCAGTCGATACTGTAAACACTTTTGTATTTTGCTTCAAGATAATCCATAAAGGGCTGGGCTGACAAAGCTTGTCCAGTGAGTTCTTGAACCAGCTCTTCGGCCTTGCGACCACGACCAAGACTGTGGATATGCTCCCTTAACCATCCCAGGAGACTTGAGAAATCACCTCTGGCACAGGATTCATCCAACCCAGGAAGGTCCTGTTTGGCCTGATTATAGAATTGTACGCTATAGAGATTTCCCAGTGTGTATGTTGGAAAATATCCGAAGGCACCAAAGGACCAATGCACATCCTGAAGGACTCCTTCAGAGTCAGTTGATGGTCTCACACCAAGATATTCTTCCATTTTATCATTCCATAGCTGGGGAAGTTCAGCGACGGGGAAGTCCTCATTGATGAGCATCTTCTCAATCTCAAAGCGAAGCATGATATGCAGATTATAGGTAGCCTCATCAGCTTCAACGCGGATCAGGCTGGGTCTCACTCGATTCATGGCGGCAAAAAACATATCGCGATCTGTATTTCTTAATTGATCCGGGAATTTGGCCTGAAGCTTGGGATAAGCATAACGCCAGAAGGAGGGGCTTAAACCAACCAGGTTTTCCCACATTCTGGACTGACTCTCGTGGATACCCAATGAAATGGATTGACCCAGGGGATTACCGAATTCTTCTACTGGCAGGCCCTGTTCATAGAGAGCATGACCACCTTCGTGCAAGGTGCTGAGCAGGGCGGATTTTAAATCATTCTCGCGAAGTCGTGTGGTGGTGCGAACATCAGTGGGGTGTGTACTGGTCGTAAAGGGATGAGCAGAGCGGTCCTGGCGACCGATATTGCTGTCAAAACCAATGGCTTCCAGCATGGCGATTCCAAAATCCCACTGTTTGTCCACATCATATTCTTTGGTGAGCACGCTGCCATTCACCCGGTGTTTGACCTCACGAATGTTATGAATAAGGGGGACGAGTCTGGCTCGAATTTCTGTAAAAAGTCTGGCCACCTTCTCAGAAGTCATATCTGGTTCAAATTGATCTAACAGGCTGTCATAGGGTGTAGCTCCAACCCCCAGATAATTCGCTTTCTCCTTCTGGAGCTGCACCATCTTGGTCAAGAAGGGTTCGAAAAAAGCAAAATCATTGTCTTTTCTGGCTCTCACCCAGGCTTGCTGGGATACAGACGCATGTTTGGCTAAATCTGTGACGAACTCGGTGGGAAGCAGTGATTCATGACGATAATCACGCCAGATTTCCTTGAGTTGACGCGTCTCACGATCGCTGAGGGTCATAATCCTGAGTTCGCCGGTTTGGAGATCAATCAGTTCTTCCAGGGCGGTCTTTAGTGGATCCCCCACCAGCTTGTAGTGCATCAAGGTGGTGATATAGGCAACCTGCTCTGACCTGGCTGCTCCAGCTCCCTCAGGCATATATGTCTCCTGATCCCAACCCAACAGGGCTTCAATTCCCTGAAGATGGCTGGCCTCAAGTAATTCTTTTAAAATAATTTCGCGTGGTTCCATGTTTGATCCTTAAGGATTTATTTGTAGCTCTATTCTTCGGGAATTATAGCCTAAAATAACTTTAAATACAATTTTTGCCATGATTGAATTAGCTGGGCCAAAAATGTCC
>JABMQQ010000211.1 GCA_013202495.1 Fidelibacterota bacterium
ACTGGTTAACATGAAAGTCAGTTAAATTTACCAAAATTTTCACTGACTGGGTAACGACTGTACTGAGCCGAAATAGAATATGAATAATTCTCTATACAAAATCTCTGTTTTTAATAATAGGAATGGTCACGCATGGGGAGCACTGCAGGGTTCCAAGTCGAACCCTGCATATTTTTTATATCAAAAACCTTGGGACTTATGTTCCAGGGTTTTATCTCGATAAAACCCTCAGTTTCTTTGCTCCCAATAGGCTTGTTAACCACAATTTCTTTAATAGTTAATGCCATCACTTTTCTGGCTTCATCGCGTTTCTTAGAAGATAAAGTTGGAATCAATTGTTGGTATATTTCCGCCAGTTTCTTAGGGTCAATTGTCTGTGTATCTAACTGAATTAATGTTTTTTTTCTGTTTTTTATTTCCTTCGTACTCTCTGCAATTTTCTCGGATACTACTTCAAGCTCCTTATATATTTCCGTTATGGCCAATGAACCGTCTACACCAGATTTTGCTAAATTTAGTAAATTGTTTTTTTCGGTATTGAGGTTTGAAAGACTTCTTTCTTTATTGCGAAGTTTCTTTTTTTCGTTCACAACTTTTCTGCTATTTGCCTCAAGGATTTTAGAATACGTGGCTTTTTTAAATGAAGCCTCTTTTGCAAATCCCTGCACCCAATCAATTACAAATTGCTCAAGATGTTCGGCATTAATCTGTCCATTTCCGCACGAAGATTTAGTGTATTTTGTTTGCTTGGTACATTTATAATAGTAAATCTTGTATTTTGTACCGTCAGCTTTTGTTTTTGTCGGCCCACTAGTTGTCATGTAGCTCCCACACACACCACACTTTAATAATCCTAATAATAATAAGTCTGATTTCAGTACAACTCCGAGGTTCGTATCTCTTGCTTTTCTTTTCCTTATTTTAGCTGCTAAATCAAATAACTTATTATCAATTATTGCCTCATGTATACCATTAAACTCCATATCCTTGAATTTTGTAATTCCTAAATATGTACGGTTCGCCAATACCTTTAGAACAATATTTGAGTTGAATTGAACGCCACCTCTGATTTTGCCTTTGTTAGGGCCAGATTTAGTTACTCTTGTTGGTGTTGTTAAACCATCCTTGTTTAGGATAGCAGCAATTTTTGTGGCAGAGATTCCGGAAGTATATTCTTTAAAAATACGATTCACTATTTCAACGTAGTGAGGGTCGACTTCTAACCCCTTTTCAGTGGAAATATATCCCATGGGAATACCCCCGCCGCCATATTTACCCTTTTCTGCGGAAGCTAAAGCTTTTTCATAGGTTCTTTCAGCAATAAGATCTCGTTCTAATTCTGCGAAAATTATAAGGACATTTCTGAAAAGTCTTCCATATGGGTCATCATTTCTTAGACCATGACTTTTTGTATTTACATCAACATTATGTTTTTCGAAATCTTTTAATAAATCAAACCAGTCTTTGGCAGATCTTGCAAGTCGGTCTATTTTTGTCATCAGGACAAGGTTGATGTCGCTGTTTCTTGCATCATGTAACAATTTTTGTAACACCGGCCTATCTATAGTAGTACCACTTTTTGCTTCCCGATAAACTTCAACAACTTCCCAGCCTTCTTCTTCGCACCACTTTTTCAATGCTTCCTCTTGATAGTCTAAAGAACTGAAGTCACCTGTTGTCTGATCGTAGGTAGAAACCCGGCAGTATAATGCTGCCTTCTTTTTTGTGTTGTTACTGTTTTCTAGTGTAGTGTTCATATTTTATGAGGAAGGGATACTATTGAAAACATCTATTATTTCCTGAAACCCGCCATCTTCCGCCATTTTCTTAGGCGTATTCCCCTTATTGTCTTTCGCGTTTATATCGGCCCCTGCAAAAAATAGACACCTTACAATTTCTGGTTTATTATTATAAACAGCTTGAAATAATGGGTTAGTACCTCGAACATCTTGGGCATTAACATCAGCCCCACGGTTTATCAAGGCGTCAACAACATTTACATCACCGAGTGTAACAGCTGCGGTGAGGGCCGAAATATTATCATTACCAGGTTTTTTAATATCACACCCCTTATCGATTAATAACAATGCAACGTCTGGTAATTTGTTAAAAATGGCATAGATGATAGGAGTATTTTGATCAGTCACAATCGGGTTAACATTTGCACCATTATTTATGAGATATGTTGCTATAGCGCCATGACCGTTTAGCAACGATTGTAAAAGTGGCATTGATTCATTGCCATTCATTACAACATTGACATTAGCACCATGCGATACGAGGATCCTCACATATTCCATTTTTCCTTTTGCTGCAGCGTATATTAATGCGGTACCACCATTTTTATCTGGGATGTCAACATTATCTGATGCTTTTGCTAATAACTTCATGATTTTAGTTGAATTTTGGTCTACTGCGAACTGTAGAGCTGTGTCTCCAAAACTATTTACGTGATCAACGTTAATACCACTTTTTATTAAAGATTTAACTTTATCTATTTTGCTTTCAGAAACGCATTTAAACAATGGAGTGTTTCCATGTTCATCTAGTTCAGTTTGAATTTTCAAGATATTCTCCAATGGTCGTTGTTAATATCATTACATCTCTGCATAACATATTAATAGTATTCGCGCATAATAGTCTGCAGATTCCGGCTCAACCCTGCCAGGCATTCCGGAGTAAACCTGCCACCTGTTCCGGGTGAAGCCTGCCAGCCATTCCGGCCGAAAGTTGACCATTTTTCGACCTTTTTTCCGGAACGGCTGGCAACTATGACCGGAATGCAACCAAACAGCGTTCATATTTTCCATAAAGACGGCCCAGATTCCTCGCTTGGATTAAACCTAAGCAGGAGGATGACATGGCTAACAGGAGAATACGAATGGAGAAAATCAAAGAGATCATCAGGTTGGGGGAAGAGCTTAACTTGAGCAACCGAGCCATCGCCAGGGCGTTGAACGTTTCCCGGCCGGTAGTGGCCCAGTACCGTAATGATTTTAAGGCAACGGGACTAAACTATGTTCAGATCAAGGATAAAAGCGATCAGGGGCTGCTTGAGCTTTTAGGCCGGAATAAACGATTTAAGACCCCCCGCTATGGGGACTTGGTCAGTCAGTTTGAAGGTTATGTTAAGGAGCTGAAACGGACCGGGGTTAACCTGCAGGTACTCTGGGAGGAATATCAGCGGGAAACCCCTCGTGGGTATAGTTATTCCCAGTTCTGTTACCACTTTCAAGTCTGGCGGCAGGCCTCTCAGTTGACGATGCATATTGAACACAAGGCTGGGGATAAGCTGTTTGTGGATTTTACCGGCAAAAAGCTATTGTTAACCAATCCAAAAACGGGGGAGTTAAGTGAGGTAGAGACCTTTGTAGCGATCCTGGGCGCCAGCTTGTTGACTTATGTTGAGGCGACTGAAACTCAGCAACGGGCGGACTGGATCCGGGCCAATGAAAATGCCCTCTGGTATCTGGGCGGTGTACCCCTTGCGATTGTCCCGGATTGTTTGAAATCGGGTGTGGTAAAGGGCAGTAAGTATGAACCGGATATTAACCTCAGGTATGGAGACTTTGCCCGGCATTATGGCACCGTTATTCTCCCCGCCCGGCCCCACCGACCGAAGGATAAGGCGCTGGTCGAAAATGCGGTCAAGACCATCTACAGTCGTATCTTTGCTCCCTTGCGGGACCGGCGCTTTTTCACTTTGCGGGAGTTGAATCAGGCAATTTCAGAAAAGCTTGCCGAACATAACGAGCGTTACTTCCAGCGGCTTAAGATGAACCGGAGACAGCTCTTTGAAGAGCTTGAACGCCCGGTCCTAAAACCGCTGCCTAAAAAGAAGTACGAGATAAGATATTTCCAGACGGCTAAAGCCCAGTTCAACTACCATGTTTATCTGTCTTGTGATAAGCATTATTACAGTGTGCCCTTTCAGTATCGAGGGAAACAGGTCAAGATCATCACTACCGCCTCTGGGGTGGAAATTTATCATGACAATATCCGCCTGGCGTCTCACTTGAGGGATCGTACTGCCAACAAGTATACCACTAGCCCGGAGCACATGCCCTCACATCATCGTTTCTACCAGGACTGGAGTCCGGGGAAAATGAAGTACTTGGCCCAGAAAGTCGGATCCTCTGTTCATCAATTAGTCGATCAGATCCTCGCCCGCCGAACCCATCCGGAACAGGCTTACAAAGTCTGTTTGGGGATCATCAACCTGGGGAAAAAATATGATCACCAACGGGTTGACCGGGCCTGTCAAAGAGCCTTGGAGTTTGAGTACTACTCCTATAAGGCGGTGAAAAACATTCTGGAGAAGGGCCTGGACCGGATCGAGGAATCCGAG
Source organism: Fidelibacterota bacterium (assembly GCA_013202495.1). Lineage (GTDB taxonomy): Bacteria > Fidelibacterota > UBA8477 > UBA8477 > JABMPR01 > JABMPR01. The sequence goes on from JABMQQ010000211.1 coordinate 4,349, forward strand.
CCTTCTTCAAAAAGCCTCCCCGAGCACGAAAACATTCGGGGCAGTCGTTATTATAAGTGAGGGGGCAAGAATGAATAACCAGGCCACCTTAGAGAAAATGCATCAGATGAAGTTGCATGGGATGGTGCGGGCGTTTAATACTGCTTTGGAAGCTGGTCTGAGCAACCAGTTTACGCTGGATGAGATGCTGGCGCATCTGATTGACGCGGAGTGGGATGATCGTCACAACCGGAAACTTGAACGCCTGATCCGCCTGGCCCGGTTCCGCTACCAGGCCACCTTAGAACAGATCGATTTCACGCTCAGGCGAAACCTGGACAAAAATGCCGTCCTCCGTTTTTCTGAGGGCACTTGGGTAACCGAGAAAAAGAACATCATCATTACCGGTCCGACTGGTGTAGGCAAAAGTTTTATCGCTGTGGCCTTAGGACACCAAGCCTGTGTGTTGGGATTTAGGACCCTGTACTTCAATTGCTCCAAGCTTTTTCGCCGGCTGAAACTGCTTCAGGCGGATGGTACTTACCTAAAGGAACTGAATAAGATCCAAAACCAGGATGTGTTAATTTTGGATGATTTTGGTCTGCAGCCGCTTGAAATTCAAAGCCGGTTAATGCTGTTGGAAATCCTGGAAGACCGACATGGTGTCAAGGCCACCGTGATTGCTTCCCAATTACCCGTTTCCAGTTGGCATGAAATTATTGGGGATAAAACCATTGCCGATGCGATCTGTGATCGCATCATTCACAATGCCTATCGAATCGAAATAGAAGGAGAATCAGTCAGGAAAAAATACCCCAATGGGTAGAGTAAAACTGCCACCTATATGTTAAATCAAATTGGAAATATGAATGCCGTTCAAGTGGTCAACTTTCAACCGGAATCAATGGCAACTTTCGCCGGAATCTGCAATAGTCAGCATATTTCTTGAACATCAATGTACGTATCTGGTGTATTAACTTTGCCTGTCACGTTATTTAATTACTCTGGTGATCCGAATATATGCTTCAGAAAATTTTTTTATCGACGTGAAATTAGAGTTGTGAAAAAAAGGACTTGCTATTGAGTCTCATTAGTAGTAAATTAAGGTATAGACGTGAGCCGAAATGATCGGCCGCTGAAATATAGGTCGAAAGACCAAAATGGCTACACGATAGCCATGCAACTTAACCATTAGTATATAATGAGTTTAACAAAACGTTACTGCCATGAGTTTATGATGGCAGAACAAGAAGAGGCGCTAGCTGAGATGCTGGAGGATATTTATTATCTCGAGCAGATTGACAGTGCTGATGAATATATTGACTATATGGAGACTCTGCGTGACGTTGGATTCTCAAAGGAAGATTCGTTATCAATCTTTACCCCACTGGTCTCCGAAGACCAGGTGATGAACTAACCATACGGTATTGTGAATGATAGTAAAGTACGGTTTGATAAAAAAAGCCGCGACGATCTAATTCGGCTGGTATTCGATGGTAAACCGATCCATGCAGGCCCTCCAAAAACTGGGGGGCCGTGCGGGTATATTGACTTTGACGCAGGTACATATGTGTTCATTGATGGCAACGGGCGTATGCAGAAAAGAACAAGATCGGTAGTAAAGGATTTGTGTCGCGCCCATGGGGTAGAACCGCCGAATCCTTTCCCCGGCATCCATCTGTTTTACGATCCTAAAGCTAAACCCGGTATGTATATAGCACCAGCAGCATCCTATTTTAATTCGTACCGCCCGTCAAAATTCCAAGTGAAGGGGTCGGCGATAGGCAAGGGAGAATTCCCGGTCATCAGCAAAATCATCAAAAACATTTTTGTTGATCAGGTCAGCAGTGATGCGTTTCTGAACTGGCTGGCAGTGACTTTCAATGACTTCAAAAAAACTGGGACTGCCTGGGTTATCATGGGACCCCAGGGATCGGGGAAAAATTCTTTGTTCTCGAGGATCATTGTACCTCTGCTGGGTGACGGCAACTGCCGTTTGTTGACGCAGGACAACCTGGAAACTCGGTATAACCAACTGATGGCAGACCGACAGTTAGTATGCTTCAACGAGGTGAAAGCCAGCCCAAAAGCTCAGGACCGGCTAAAGACCTGGATCACCGAAGATGAAATCGTCATCGAGGATAAACGGGTGAGTAGTGTTGTTAAAACCAATCCTGTGAATCTGATGTTCATCTCTAATGATCGTGTACCGGTCCTTATCGATCCAGATGACAGACGTTTTTCTGTAGTGGAGACCGGTCCGCCACTGAGAGATTTAAGTTGGTTTAGGGGTCAGAACACCCTAACTAAAATCACGAGCGAATTAAGGCATTTTGCCTGGTTCCTGAAGCATTATAATTATGATGTCGAGGCCTCTCATATTCCGCTGGTGAATGTTATCAAGCAAAATCTAATCGAAAAGTCGATGGACAGTTTTCAGGTGTTTGCTATTAGACTGAAAGCGAACGATACGTCCTGGATGCTCGGTCGGATAGACAGTGGGAAATATTCCCAAGCTGAACTGTCCGACTTGTCCGGGTTTAAAGGACGATTGCAGAAGGAATTGGCTGTCAAAGCCTATAGGGATATTTATCGGGAAGAAGTATCCCCGACGGCCTTGACGATCAAGCTTAAGGAACACGGTGTCGGGAACATCCGTGGTAAAAAAAATGGAACTGCCCGGAAGCGGGAATACATCTGGGGTAGTTAAAAGTCGGACAAGTTGGACAAAGTTGGCAAGCCCCGTCAATATGGCGGGGCTTTTGTTTTAGCATAAGAATGACTTAACCTCATAGCACAGAACCACTTGTCAGAATGGCTAACAATATTCAATGGTATAATTTTTGACGCTTTAGTTTTAATTAACTAAAAAGGAGTTAACATGGAACAATCAAAAACTGTCAATGTTCTTGACACAACCGTTGGAGCAATGGATGACGGTAGACGTGAATTAAAGGTTATAGATATATCAGTTGGTAAAGTCACTTTTGAAGATGACTCTGGAACAAGAGATTCCGACAAAATATACCTAAATTGTAAAACAGTCGATGATGGACATGAACTGAAGATAAGTGAAGCTTGGGTTGTAACACGCTCAGGTCATAAAAAGACCCAGGGATTGTGGGTCCAATTAGATAAGAACAAACAAATCCATGTATACTCTACATTAGGAAAACTTTTGACCTATCACAACGTAGGAACAGCTAATGAACTAATAGGACAAACTGTTTTAGGATATCCAGATGAAAAAGGCTTCATGGCATTAACAACTTACGATACAGACAAAAAAAATAGCAATTAACAGAAACATAATATTTAATAATTAACTTTAAGGCCGGAGAATTTTGACCGCCAAACTTCATTGACCATTACCAGAAGAACATGGTTAGGGAAGATGAAAAATACCGATATGCGCATGACAAGCGAATCGAGATTTATCAAGGCTTAGTAAAGCATGCCAGGAATGTTTTGCCCGGGATTAAAATTCAACTATCCACTGAGCAGAGATCGGTCTGGGATGAGGTTAAAATAAAATAACCACACATACCACGCCTGCAATGCATTTTAAACAGCCATAACGAGCCCCTGACGCTCGTATTTTAGTTTAGCGGGGTAGTTAGTCAACCAATTAAAATTTTAGTTATATTTTTAGTTTAGATCGAAAGTGTGGAGCGTTCAACTGTTGGTTATACCTATAATGAATTTAACGGTGTCAGAATGTAGCTAGAATGAGCCGGTGATGCTGACTGGGAATCCAGCTTGCCTAGCTACAACCAGTCAGTAAAAGTAATGTCGTGAATAATGGTGTTTTATATGCATGTGCTACACCAGATTGCTATATAAGCTCCAATTATAACTCCTATTATAACATATCGTATCCACGCATTTTTTACCCTAGCTGGTACAGTTAACTTTACTGGAATTTCATTATCTGGGGCGTAAGGATGCACAATATCACATCTAATATATTTTTCAACATTTCCCCCAAAATATTCTTTACCAGGCCAGTTTTTGTCAAGATATTTAAGATAATCCAATCGTAGTTTACATAACTGAGAGGATCGGTAATACCCTAATAAAAATGCTGTACCAAGTATTATTCCAACAATGCAAACACAGACTATTAAAGTTATGTTTTGATGAAATTTTGATATTTGACTGAGTAAAAAACTAATTATTAAACCATGTACAATGAAGTGACTGCTAAAATGCCATTGCTGAGCTTTACTCTCATTATAAAAAATATCTACAGCTATTTTATAGCGTTCTACGTGTAAGTTCATTTCCATAATCTAAGTAAATCCTCTTGAATAACTGGACGTATTTTATCCAAAGTTTGTGGATTGATTTCTTCTAAATTCGAATCTGTACCCAGTTCCCAATAGAATGTATCTTCATATGGTTTCTGCAGTATTATATCCATATACTCAATTTTCATGACAACTATAGCAGTAGCCAGTACATGCATTTGAGTTATGCCATCGTTACTTAGTTGATTTTGTGTAACCCTAAGAAAAAGCTTACCTGATCTTGGTACCGGGTTAGACATGTGAGTATAAAGCGGGAATAACACATCAGATTCTCCACTAATTATTGTACTGTTGTAAGCTAAAACAAGAAATTTAACATTATTACAAAGATTGTTACCCGCATTGGTGAGTTGAATGTTTATTATAGGATCATCAATACTCTCAAGACCATCTACCCATCGGATATTTCCGGGTTCGTCAGCAGGTGTAATGTATGCTCGTTTGCATAAATAAGAGATCATTTGCCACAAGGCTGTGAACAACAATATGCACACCACTAATTTTCCGAATTTGATAATTCGCAGGAAGGAGATAACGTTTGTTGACTTCATCAATCCATGGACCGGTGGCGTTGATTA
>JABMQQ010000212.1 GCA_013202495.1 Fidelibacterota bacterium
GTCTTGTAGCCTTTCGTAAACGCCCTGCCATGTACATTGGCGATGTTGGCAAGCGTGGTCTTCATCATTTAGTATATGAAGTCATTGATAACTCCATAGATGAAGCCATGGGCGGACACTGTGATACGATTCATGTGACCGTGGGCAAAGGTGAAACCATCACTGTTGAAGATAATGGTCGTGGTATTCCTGTTGATATGCACAAAGAAGAGGGGCGACCAGCCGTGGAAGTTGTTATGACTTCTCTTCATGCAGGTGGAAAATTTGACAAGGATTCCTATAAGGTTTCCGGTGGTCTCCACGGTGTGGGTGTGTCGGTTGTAAATGCTCTTGCAGAATATCTCAATGTTGAAGTTTACCGTAACGGTTCCATCTACGAGGTAAACTTTGAGCAGGGTCTCATGACTGAAGGCCTGAAGATTACTGGTAAAACCAAAAAACGAGGTACAAAAGTCAAGTTTAAGGCTGATAACAGCATCTTTACCCATCAGGTTTTTGACTGGGATGTGCTGGAAGATCGCATTCGCGAGTTGGCTTTCCTGAATAAGGGCCTAACCATCCATTTGAGGGATGATCGGGTAGATGAAGACCGCTCACAGACCTATCTCTATAAGGGTGGCTTAAAGCAGTTTATCGATTATCTGAATGAGAATAAACACCCCATTCACCCTCAAGTCGTCGCCTTTGAAGGGGAAAAAGACGATGTACCCATCGATGTGGCCTTTCAATACAATGATAGCTACAATGAAAATATTCTAAGCTATGTAAATAATATCAATACGATTGAGGGGGGCACTCACCTCTCCGGTTTAAGAACTGCCCTGACCAGAACCCTAAACAATTATGCCACACGCAATAATCTCTTCAAAAAAACCAATGCTACCTTGAGTGGTGATGATGTTCGTGAAGGTCTAACCTGCGTTATTTCCATTAAAGTGGCTGAACCACAGTTCGAAGGTCAAACCAAAACAAAACTGGGTAATGGCGATATTAAAGGTACCGTCGATTCATTCGTAAGCGATCAATTGAATGAATTTATGGAACGGAATCCGGCCATTGCCAAAAGGGTTATCGAGAAAAGTCTTCTGGCGGCTCAAGCCAGGGATGCTGCCCGTAAGGCACGCGAATTAACCCGTCGTAAAAGTGCCCTGGAAAGTGGTGATCTACCGGGAAAACTGGCTGATTGCTCAAACAAAGATCCTGCCATGTGTGAAATTTATCTGGTTGAGGGAGATTCTGCTGGAGGTTCTGCCAAGCAGGGACGCGATCGTCGGTTCCAGGCAATTCTGCCCTTGCGTGGAAAAATCATTAATTCTGAAAAAGCTCGAATTGATAAGATTCTGGGCAACAACGAAATCAGGATGATGATCACTGCCTTTGGCGCTGGATTCAAGGAAGAGTTCGACATCGAAAAATTACGTTATCACAAAATTGTGATCATGACGGATGCTGATGTTGATGGCGCACACATTCGTACCTTGCTACTGACATTCCTGTTTAGATATCTCCCTGAATTGGTCATTGGAGGATACGTTTATATTGCCATGCCTCCTCTTTATCGGGTGAGTGTTGGCAAAAAAGAAAAATACTGCTATGACGATGATGAGCGAGATATTGCCATTAATAAGATGACCGAAGGTGGTGACCCCAATCGCGCCAAAATCCAGCGCTACAAAGGTTTGGGAGAGATGAACCCTGATCAGTTATGGAACACAACTATGGATCCAGAAGTTCGGTCCATGATGCGCGTGAACCTAGATGATGCGGCGGCGGCAGATAGAATTTTCTCAACCCTCATGGGTGATGTGGTTGAGCCACGTCGTGAGTTTATTCAGTCCCATGCAAAATATGTGACCAATATTGATGTTTAGAATCATGTTGATGGAGAGTGTTTTTAGTCCGTCTCCCCGAGCGGAGTCGAGGGGTATATAGCACTTTTACCGGTAACCATATCCCTCGACCGAGCCTGTGCTGAGCGCAGACGAAGTACTCGGGATGACGAGGTGAAGATACCGGCTCATTATGAAGAATTGATGAAATTTGAAAGAACTAGAATAAAGAGGTATTGAGGTGGAGATTCAGAGACAGAACATCCTGCACACA
>JABMQQ010000213.1 GCA_013202495.1 Fidelibacterota bacterium
GGAGATTGGTCAAAGGATGAAATTGATTTAGCATCCATTTCCGACTATACTTTCACGGGTCTGGGTCCCAGACGCTTACGTGCTGAAACGGCAGCCATTCATGCAGTCGGATTGGTGTCGGCGCTTCAACAGGATCCTGCATAACCCCCCAGAGGAGGAAGCGTGTCACAAGATTGTATTTTCTGTAAAATCATTGCTGGAGATATACCAGCAACACTGCTATATAAGGATGATGATATCATAGCATTTAATGACATCAGTCCACAAGCACCAACTCATATTTTAGTCATTCCCCTCAAACACATTGCAGGTCCATCTGCATTGACCGAAGCTGACCAGCCTCTCATCGGCAAATTGGTGGAAAAAGGAACAGAACTTGCTGCAGAAGTTGGCTTGGACGATGGATATCGCCTGGTTATGAACAATGGTGAAAAAGCTGGACAGACCGTTTTTCATCTACACCTGCACGTTTTAGGTGGCCGAGTAATGACCTGGCCCCCCGGCTAAACAAATTGTAACATGGGTCTCTTTTGAGACTGTTTTCCCCGTAGCATTTATTGGAGATAGAAACACCGCATGTATATATCTGACCTTGAGATAAAGGGATTCAAATCCTTCGCTGAACCGACCAAGCTCAAATTTGCTGAAGGCTTGACCTGCATTGTAGGTCCCAATGGCTGTGGAAAAACCAACGTTGTAGACGCAATCCGCTGGGTTATGGGTGAACAAAAAAGCTCAGTCCTACGCAGTCAAAACATGCACGATATCATCTTTAGTGGTACCAATAAGCGCAAAGCTGTGAACTATGCTGAGGTTTCTCTTACCATTCATAATGATCGAGGTTTGCTACCCGTGGAATATACGGATGTGGTTATCACACGTCGAGTGTTCAGGGATGGAGCCAGTGAATTCTTCATCAATAAAAATGCCTGTCGGTTAAAAGATATACATAATCTCTTTGTAGATACTGGGATGGGATCGGATGCCTATTCAGTTATCGAACTCAAAATGGTGGAATCCATTCTCAGTGACAGCAAGGAAGAACGTCGTCGTCTCATTGAAGAAGCTTCAGGGATTAATAAATACAAGCAGCAGCGTCGCCTGTCCATGCGCCGTCTCGATTCCACAGATACTGATCTGAATAGAGTAAACGACATTATTAACGAAGTTGAAAAAAGTGTGGGCAGTCTAAGAAGACAACTTGCCAAGTATAAACGCTTTGATCGTGTCCAGGGACAGTTGAAAGATGATGAAATATCTCTGGCTGTATTTGAAAGTTCACAGGTCCTTGAAAAATTAGCTCCCATCAAACAGAGAATTGCCCAACTCAAAGATGGCTACGGTGCCAGTGGTGAGGAAGTCAGTTTGGAAGAGAACCGGGTGGAGGAAGCCAAAGATCAACTCCAGCTCATCGAGAAAGAGCATGGGGAGCACCAGGAAAAAGTAAACGTCACCAACACAGCCCGTATCAACATTGAACAAACCCTGTTGATTGCGGAAGAAAAAATTGCCAGTGCTACTACAGCTCTGGATCGAATCCGGGTTGAACAACACACCTTGGTGGAACGTGAAGAATCTTCACACACCCTAGAGTCGGAACTCACTAATGAAAAGGCTCATATCCAGCCACGCATTGATGAAGCCAAGGCTAAAGACAATGTATTGAAAGCCGCTTTTGATGCAGCAGTCGAGCAATATCGGAGTGCTAAAACCGAGCATGATGTGCAAAATCAAAAGCATATGGAACTGTTAAACCGTCTCAGTGATTTAAACCACCAGAAGAGTCATCAAGAGGCAGCGCTTACTCAGCACAAGAGCAGTATCGAACATCTGAAGACTAAAAACGAACGCCTCAAAAAATCTCAAGCTGAATACCGACAAGAGTTGGACCTGGTCGCCTCGGATTTCAAGGATGCTGAAAACCATTATAAAACCCTGGAGACCAAGGTCGCAAAACTAGAAACCGGTTTTCAGGAGAAGCAATCTCAACTGAACGAAACACGCGAAACTCTGGCAAAAAAGAGGGGACGTCGCGTCAGTATTGAGAATCAGCTCAACTTTTATGAAGAACTGATGGAAACAGGTGAAGGTTACTCTGGCGGCGTGAGAAAACTGCTCAGCGAGGACATAGAATCCATGGGAATTCTAGGGACTGTAGCTGACCTCCTCACTGTTGATGAACGTTACGAAAAAGCTATTCAGACTGCATTGGGTCCTCTGGCTGAGGCGTTGGTCACCAGTGATCGGAAGTCCGCTATGTCGGCCATTAAAATCTTAAAAGATCAGCAGGCTGGTTCAGCGACCTTTTTGCCTCTGGAACCCTTATTGAAAGCCAAACCCAAAAGCTCTGCTATTTTGAAGGGCAAACACGTAATTGGCGCTGCCAGTGACTTTGTGACACCAAAATCCGGTTATGCGGGTCTGGCCCAGCTTCTCCTGAGAGATGTCACCCTGGTAGAAGATGAATTTGTTGCTGACTGGAAAAATATCAATGGTCGTGCAGTTAGTTTAGATGGGACGCTTTACGATACCTTTGGTTTGTTAAAGGGTGGATCCGGTGGCGAAGGGGAAGACACCATCATCGGACGTCGGGATCGAATCCAGCGTCTACGTGAGCAATTCTCAACCCTGGTAGATGAAATTCAAGAGCATAGCGATGCCATTGAAAAAATTCATGAGCAGATCGGGAGTATGGAGCGAGAACTACGCACCAGCAAGGCTTCCCGTGATGATCAAAGACAAATTCTCCTGGAAGTTGAGCGAAAAACTTCCCGAGCCCAATATGGTATTAATTCTACGGAAGCAGATACCAAGAGTGTGGATCAGGAGATTGGTGAATTGGTCCAGGCTATTGCAGATGCTGAGGAACGCATTGCTTCATTTGCTCCCCAATTGGCTGATGCAGAATCGGAAAGAATTAATACTGAAGCTCATATCAGTGAGATGGAAGCTTCTCTTCAGACCTTGCTTAATCAGCGAGATCAGACCAGTGAAGATGCACAAGCCGGTCGTCTCGAGCATGTAAATCTCACCAATGAGGAAAGAAATCTGGACACACGATTATCAAGTGTTGCAGAAACTTTGAAAGACATTGATACCCGTAAACTGGGTTTGGAAGAAGAAAAACTCAAACACGAAGACAGTTTGAAAACCAATCGCGATACCAAGGATCAGGAAAAAGATCATCTTGCCAAGGTGAAGTCTACCCTGCAACTGGAATCTGAAGTATTGGTGGGACTCGCCGGAAAAGTACAGGTCAAACGTCAGGCTTTAAACGAGTTGGAGTTGCGGTTGCGGGACCATCACCACAAGCGTGAAGCAGCCGCTGATGAATTGCGAGAGTTATCTGTTTCTGGAGCTAATCTGGAAGCGCGTCAACAACATATCATTGAACGGGTTCAAGAGAAGTATCAGAGTGAATTGCCCCATGAACTCGATTTATCTGAATTTGATCAGGAACAGGTTGAAAAACGTATTCGTCGCAGCCAAAAGTTTATTGAGGATCTTGGACCCATCAATATGGCAGTACAGGATGAGTTTGACATTGAACAAGCTCGACTCAATTTCCTGAAAGAGCAACAAGCTGATCTGCTGGAAGCCAAAACAAGTTTGCTTGAAACTATTTCCAAGTTGGACAGAATTGCACGCCAGCAATTCCGTGAAACATTCGGGCAAATCCAGGAGCACTTCAAGGGTACCTTCCAGATGTTATTTGATGGGGGTGAAGCCACACTTCTGCTAGAAAATCCTGATGATATTCTCGAAAGTGATATCATCATAAAAGCGACTCCCCGCGGCAAAAAGACTCAAAATCTTAAGATGCTATCGGCAGGAGAAAAAGCCCTGACGGCCATTGCCTTACTTTTTGCCATTTATCAAGTCAAACCTAGTCCATATTGTGTTTTAGATGAGGTCGATGCTCCGCTGGATGATAGAAATATTCGGAAATACACCAAGATGCTGGAACATTTTACTACCCATACACAGTTTATCGTGATAACTCATAACAAACTTACCATGGAAGCCGCCAAGTTTTTATATGGTGTCACCATGGAAGAGGAAGGAGTGTCCCGCCTTGTGTCAGTCCAATTTACTTAAAAGGCTATTAACTTTCCTCCTGCTCTCAATGTGCTTGCTATATGCCCAGGACCAAGCTGAGGTAGATTTTAAAGTATCACTCGACTATTCCCGCTTTTCAATCGAGGGCGGTGTATATCTGGATGTATACCTTATGATTCCCCAATCAGTTTTTACTTTCATTGAGGTCGAAAGTGGATGGGAGGCTCAAGTTATTTTCCAAACTGCCCTCATTCAAGATGATATCGTGCCCTATGATCCCGACCGCTGGACCCGCACCTACCGTGCCCCGAATAGACAGTCCATTGCGAAATTGACCTGGGTGCCCGATATTAGCAAATTCTATGTTGAACCAGGTGATTATACGCTTCAGGTAACTATCGTAGATGTCCATACAAAGAAGCAACAGACCATGCGGAGACCCATCTCCCTGAAACTCTATCCTCCAGATGAATTAGCCATCTCGGATATTACTCTCGCTTCACAGGTGATCAAGGCTAAGACCGAAAACGAATTCACCAGATACGGATATGATGTGGTTCCCAATGCCCAGAGAACCTTTACATCAAGCGCCCCTATGATGTATTATTTCTTTGAGGCTTACGGTCTGTCCGGGACAGGAGATTATGGTGTGCATGCCCAGATTCTTTCGCTTAACGGTGATATTGTCCAGGACTTCCCATTGAGCACCAAGAAAATGCCAGGTACTTCAGTGGTTGAGTGGGGTGGGCTCAATACCGCTGGACTGGGTTCGGGAATATACAAACTAGCAGTTGAAATCTCCGATGGAGCCACAAATAAAACATCAAGTCAAAAGAGAACATTTTACATACTAAGGGACACGGGTAGCAAGCAGGACGAGACTGGACCGAAAGATGATTATGCCGGGTTAAGTGCCTCTCAGGTGGCTGATATTTATAAAGTTGTAAGCATCATAATGGATAAAAAAGAAAAACGTCTCTTTGAGAAATCAGATGATGTGGGTAAAAGAAGGGTATTGACCGCTTTCTGGGAGCGTAAGGATCCTGATACTGAGACTCCTATTAATGAGTTTAAAGTAGAATTCTATCAAAGGGTCCAAATGGCCAATCGGGATTTTGGATCTGAATCAGATAATGGTTGGAATTCGGACAGAGGTCGGGTTCTGATAAAGTATGGCCCACCCAGCAATATTGAGAGGCAACAATCCTCTCTTGATCAAAAACCATGGGTTACATGGGAGTATTATGATATTGAGGGTGGGGTCCATTTCATTTTTGTTGACCGGACCGGGTATGGTAGTTTTCAGTTGGTACATTCGAATGCAAGAGACGAGGTTCAGGACTCTGACTGGGAAAGATATCTTGAATAGAATAGTGGAGCTGTAAAAAATGAAGGTGCGTGCAGGGGTTGATATTGGGGGAACGAAGGTTCGTATTGGACTTGTGGGAGAGGAAGGAGAATTACTCCTCCTTGTAGATAAAATTGCCATGTCCAAATTTGAAAAAGGTGATGAGCTCATGTTTGTCATTGCCAACACCATTAAAGCACAGATCGCTGACCACTCCGACTATGAATTGGTTGGAGTAGGCGTTGGAGCTCCCGGCCCTCTAAATGACACCCATGAAAGTGTCATGGAAACCCCGAATACTCCTATTATTCAAAACTATCCTCTGGTTGCCCGCCTTCAAGCTCATTTCGATGTGCCTGTAAAAATGAACAATGATGCCAATGTGTTTGTCCTGGGTGAAGCTATTTCTGGTGCTGGTAAGGGTGAAGCACTCGTCTATGGAATTACACTGGGCACTGGTTATGGTCATGGATTTGTCTGGGATGGCAGAATTCTAAGCGGAGCCCATGGTACGGCCACTGAATACGGTTTAGCACCATATAATGATGGAACTTTCGAGGATTATGCCTCCGGACCCGCCCTGGAACGCAACTATGAGAATATTTCCGGTGAATCACGAACAGGTCTTCAAATATTTAAGTTAGCCCGGGATGGTAATGCCAACGCACTGGCGGCCTGGAGCCTTCTAGGTCGATCCGTGGGACATTCTCTGGTTTATGTTAATCATTTACTTGATCCAGGAATCATTGTCATCGGTGGTTCACTGGCTGCTGGTTTTGAATATTTTATTGATTCACTTCGAGAAGTCGTTGACGCCCACTTGTTCGAAAATCAAAAAGGTAAGCTAAGAATCGAACCAGCTGAACTGGGAGATGCTGCACCGGTTATAGGGTCGGCATTGCTCATCAGCTAAAACACTCATAACGGTAATCATTTGGAAAATGTAAAACCAACACAATTTTCTGTTCATCTGATTACCGATACCCTCAAAGCATTATATACAGGTGTTATCGACCTGATCTATCCACCTCTCTGCATGATTTGTGATGATCGTCTTGAGCTGGCTGGGCTGGAAATTTGCCAGACTTGCCTAAATAACTTCAAACTCATCGGCAGCCCTCATGGGCAATTCTCGGTTCCTGGAGATATTTACATTTCTACAGCCTGGGCACTTTTTGAATATGATGAGTCCTTTCAGCAGCTTATTCATCATCTAAAGTATTCAAGACGTCGCAAACCCATTGGAGTCGTTCTGAATCACTATCAGTCTCAAATTCTGGATCAACTTCCTGTAGATGAGATAGATCTGATAATTTCAGTACCTCTCCATCCCCGCAAACTTCGTGAGCGAGGTTATAACCAGGTCGATGACATGAGCCGATGGCTAATGGGAAAACTGAACACTGAACTGGGTAATCATCTCGTGAAGCGGAAAAAATATACTTCAACTCAGACAAAACTAACCGCTGAAGAGCGCATGGAAAATGTTCGAGCCGCCTTTGGTGTCACAGATGCATCGGCTTTTCAAGGCAAGCATGTTTTACTGGTTGATGATGTTTTGACCACTGGAGCCACATCAAATGCCCTCGCTGGGATTTTAGAGCAATCTGGAGCAGCGAAAATTGACCTTATCACCCTCTCCACACCCCAATTCGGGAATGCTTGACTTGGTCTGGTTTTTGTAGTAACTGTGCCGTGAGTTACTAGAAATGTAGTGAGATGGATTAAGTAAAATAGTAACACTAGTTTTTAACATATATTTGGAGATTCAGGCATGAAACCTTACAACAACCCACCAAAATTAAACACAGCAAGAAGATTCTCAGACAACCTTACCAGTGCTCATGCATTGACGCTTAAGGCAAAACTCGGTGAAAAAGGAAACTCCAAAGGTACGTCATACGCACTACCTGCATTCAATATTACCACCATTCAGGGTATAAATGCTGCCTTCGATGCATTTGAAACCCTGGGATCTTCAGGTGTACTCGCCCTTTCTAACAGCGCACTGAAACATTTTGGAGCTGGTGATGCTATCACCGGTCTTGAAGTGGCTGCTAATTATATTGAATCCCGTGCTAAAAGATCCAGTATCCAGATCGCAACTCATCTTGACCACGGTGATTACACATCGGAAGGTGGACGCAAGGTAGTCCAGGGCGCTGTACAACATCTTACCAGCGTCATGGCTGATAATTCAACCGATCATGTCAACAAATGCGCACGTTCCTTAGAAGAGAATATTGGCTATACCCGTGAAGTTGTGAATATGGCACACCCTCTGGGTGTTTCAGTTGAGGGTGAGCTGGGCGTTTTGGCAGGTGAAGAAGATGAGGATACCAAATCCGAGATTTCAACCTACACCAATCCTGAAGATTTTGAACAATTTATCACTGAGACCGGTGTTCTCATGATTGCACCGACTATTGGTACCATGCACGGTCCCAATAAAGGAAAGCCAGGTACAAAAGTTAAACTGAATATCGAACTTGCCCATGAGCTCCTCAAAATTGCTGATCGCATTCAACCCGAAACCATCTTTGTTGCCCATGGTGCCTCAACTCTCTACCCACAAGTTGTGGAATACGCAGTTGAACAACTCTCAGCACTCGGCTCAAACATGTCAGATAAATACGGACAGACCTGGAAAAACTTCGTTGGAACAGATTGGGAACAGATTCAGGGACTTATCGGTGCAGGGTTTGCAAAAATCAACACAGATACTGAAAATCGTCAAACCTTTCTCAGCGCTTTATTAGGTGCCGTGAATGAGAATGCTGCCAAAGTAGATATCCGCTGGTATGATAAGAAAACGACCGAGGCCCTGACACAAAGCTATCTGGTGAAATTAATCATGGCCGGTAACTATGGTGTATGGCATGAGCCCAAGATCAATGTAGATAAGTTTAAATTCGATTTACACGTTGCACTTGCTAATGCATTGAAGAACGCCCAGTAAGCCGTTTTTCAGGTAACATTATGATGCCGAAACATGTCAAAGACCTTGAACTTCAGGGGAAAAAGGTCTTCGTCAGAACTGACTACAATGTTCCCCTCGATAGTGATGGCCAGGTAACCGATGATTTTCGAATCCGCTCATCATTGCCAACCATCGAGTTTTTATTGGAACAGGGAGCAGCCGTCATACTGGCTTCTCATCTTGGAAGACCCAAGGGTTCGGTTATTCCGGAGATGAGTTTGGCTCCTGTTGCCAAGCGTCTTGGTGAACTGATTCAGGCGAAAGTAACGTTTGCTCCGGATTGTGTTGGCCCTGAAGTCGATGCGATGGCTAGGACCCTTCAACCTGGTCAGGTATTATTGCTTGAAAATCTGCGCTTTCATACTGCGGAAACAACGAATGATTCTGAGTTCTCAAAACAGCTGGCTGCCCTGGCTGACGTCTATGTGAACGATGCTTTTGGGACGGCTCATAGGGCTCACGCTTCAAATGTGGGGATGACTGAATACTTTATCGATAAGGCTGCTGGTTTTCTGTTGATGAAAGAGATTGAGTTTCTGGTGAGTGCTATTGAAAACCCAGTGCGACCCTTCACGGTGGTTATGGGTGGATCGAAAGTCAGCGGAAAAATTGATCTTCTCAAAAGATTAGCTGAGGTAGCTGACAATATTTTAATTGGCGGCGGAATGGCTTTTACGTTTCTTAGTGCGCCTCCATTAAATCACAATGTAGGTTCTTCTCTTGTAGAAGAGGATAGAATCCAATTTGCTGCAGATGTTATTGATCTCTGTCTGGCAAAAGGTGTTAACCTTGTCTTACCCTCAGATTGCATAGCTGCCAATGAATTTTCTGAGACCGCTAAGAGTCAGGAATTACCCATCCGAGGTCTGGAAGATGATCTTATGGGTCTTGACATTGGTGGTAGGACTGTTAAATCCTTCTCGAGTATTCTTGATGAATCTAAAACGGTTCTCTGGAATGGCCCCATGGGTGTTTTTGAAATGGCACCTTTTGAGAATGGCACCAAAGCCATAGCAGAAAAACTTTGTGAGATAACAAAGCTGGGTGCTACGACGATTGTTGGTGGCGGGGATAGTGCGGCAGCCCTGAGTAAATTTGGATTGGATGGGGGAGTCACACACACATCCACAGGTGGCGGTGCGTCACTGGAACTTTTAAGTGGTATCGCTTTACCAGCTTTTGAAGCTTTGAAAGGAGCTAAATAATTGAAAAGAAATAAGATAGTAGCAGGGAACTGGAAGATGCATTTCGGTCCCAAAGAGGCTGCCGAATTCGCTGAATCGCTCCGTATTAATATATTGGACACACATGGGGTGTCGGTTATTTTATGCCCGCCATTTTTGGCATTGAAGTCGGTTTTTGACGTGGTAAATGGTAGTGAGCTCAAAGTAGGCGCCCAGAATATGCATTGGGAAGAAGCTGGGGCTTTTACTGGTGAGATCACGGGTGCGATGATTAAGGAAACCGGTGCTGAATATGTGATCCTGGGACACTCTGAAAGACGTCATGTCTTTGGTGAGTCCGATGATTGGATTAACAAGAAAGTTCACAGGTCTTTGAAAACAGGTTTGATACCCATTTTATGTGTGGGTGAGAAGATTGAAGAGCGCGAGGCAAACGAAACTGAAAAAGTTATTGCCAGACAACTCAGACAAGGCTTAAAAGGTTTATCTAAAGCTGAGATGGACACAGTCATTGTTGCTTACGAACCAGTCTGGGCCATTGGCACCGGATTGACCGCCTCACCACAACAAGCCGCTGATGTACACGCCTTCATCCGTGGTGCTTTAAAAACACTATTTGATGGCGACGTGGCAGAATCCACATGGATTTTGTATGGCGGAAGTGTCAAACCTGACAATACACAAGGTTTACTGTCCAATAAGGACATTGATGGAGCTCTGGTAGGA
>JABMQQ010000214.1 GCA_013202495.1 Fidelibacterota bacterium
AACTCACACCCAGCCCGAATGTTAAACCCTCAGTATCATAATTGAAGCGATAGCCTCCTCTCAGGTAAAGCATTTCCTGATAGACGTATTCAGTACCAACATTGATTTTTTCAGAACCATCACTCTGTACTTTTCCTTCAACCACAACGGTGAGATAATTTTTATTGCCATCCATTTCAAAAAAATCGTAGGCAACACCAGTCCTGAATTCAAGGGGCATTCGTATGTCAACAGGTTCTGATTGAAGCTCCTCGCTATATCCAACGAGATGCGTGTCTGATCCAAAATTTCTGGCGGCAATTGATAGTCTAAGACTGTTTAGACCTGTATAGTAAAGTGTTGAAAAATCTATAGCCCAATTACTCATGCCCAGACCTGCTATTTCTTCATTTATATATCGGATACTTCCACCCAACGCCAGTTTATCTGTAATCAGCTTCGCATATGAAATACCAATGGCCAGATCTCTACCGGTAAAATAATTCCCAGTAAAAATCGGGGCAGTTGCCCCCCCCTGTCTTTGTTCATGTATGGTCTCCTGGATTTCACCATAATCCAGGCTGACATAACTAAAAGCAACGGTTCCATAACCTCCAAGCCCCTTTGACATAGCCAGGGAAGTATGATTTATATCTGCTATCCAATTCATTGAGTTGAATTGAATGTCGAGCCCTTGTAAATGACCCAATATGGCTGGACTTCCAAAGGTAGCATTTGCGTTGGCAACCCTATTTACAAGCAGAACTCCACCCATGGCAGCCTGTCTGGGATCAGGATTAATTTTTAAAAACTGCCAGCCCGATTGGCCAGAACGCTCAATATCAATGGGATCAATACCGCTTTGCCCAAAGATGGTTGCCACCAGGATCAATAGAATCGCAACATTTTTATTTATAAACATAGGTCACCAGATTGGGTTGAGTCGTTGATTGGATATAATTTCATTTGATGATAGCCAGTTTTCCGACAAAGGTTTCACCCTCATGCCCAGATACCGTTGATTCAACGGAATAGATGTAAAAACCAGGAGCAACACCCAGAGCCCATTTGGTTAGTTGATAATCAACATTGGCAATGGAACCCCAGGCAACAGATCCAGTACCATCATTATGATCAATTTCTTGAACCAGTTCACCTGAGACCGTGAATACTTTAATTTTTGCCTGGCCTGGCAGGCCCATGAATTGGATGCGGTACCTTTCGTCATTTCCGTACAAGCCGCTGTGTTGTCTAAATGGGTTTGGCACAATAGAGACATTCTCTGGAAAGTCCCTGTTTTCGGGAAGGGTAGGATAAATTGGGTCTCTATTGTTGTTTACCTTCCCACTTTCGTTCCCATCAGAATCATATGTGGTAACCGTATAATAGTTTCCAACGGACGCCGATACGTCAGTATCTACATAACGTGCCATGCCAGAAGTGCTTTCTACAGCCTGTTTGGGTATTTCCACTAACAAATTCCAAGGACCAATGGTAAAGTAAGTAGATCTGTATATTCGATATCCCTCAAAATCGTTCACGCCTGTGAGCGGATCTACATACGAATCAGGTACAAGGGGCCATTCAACAATCACATTGTTGGGTAGGGAGCTGAGAGTCAGACTATTTTCCCCGTTTGTGGGTGTTGGTGGTGGATGTACTTCAGGTTCTAGACCCTGGGCATAGAGTTGTTCAGCAGCTTCAACATTTGTCAACAACGCATCAAGGGATTCTGTCTTCAGATCATTCAGATTATCAATTCCACCCTCGACTATCTTTGCTCGATCCATTTCACCCATAACCTCAGCATAGACCAGTGTAATTTTTTGAAATGGGGTCATGGAAAAAGGACCAACACTCAGCAAATAAATCGGACTTCTTTCGTACTTATTGCCACCCTCACCACCGGCTGCTCGCGCATCATCCCAAGATAGGTGTGGTTGTTCATGGGTCATGACTTCTTTAAATCGACCCGGTTCATCCACTGTATGAATGAATATCCTGTCCTCCGGAGGGGCATTTGTTGCCCCACTCTTGGAACCATATTCCAGGATATTTCTGTATACATTTCCACCGGCAGCGTCCAAAACGATGGCACTAAAATAGGCGGGTGCATCAAGCTCGTGCTCTTTGGAGTTCAGCTCTTGAATGTCCCTGGAATCGGCGATATCACCAGCTTCAGGTCCAACACCAAAGTTATAGTGAATGGGTGTTTCATCTTCCCAGTTAAAGCTCCAATCATCGTAGAAATAGAACAATTCATGATCTTCATCCCATCCATACTTCTCATCCTTCTGGGACATGCTACGAACCGTAAACAATAAGCTATAACGCAATCCAAAATAGAAGTCAGTTATATCTGAAAATTTCCTATTTGTAATTTCGATTTCATGAATGATAAAATCATCATATTTGGGATAGCTCCACACGCGACTCGTGCGCCTAATCTCCACTTCAGCTCCATATACATAGTGAGATCCTGCTACACTTTGCTCGCCTTTCAAGGCAGGGTCTTCCAGATTATAATTGGTGGTCATCAACATCTCTTCGACGGGAAATACATCTACACCAGAAGGGAAATATCTGGTATCCAGAGTATAGGATTGCTCCACATTATTTCGGACCCCATACAAGGCATACCCACCTGCTCCTAAATAATTCAACACATCCCCAATATCAGGACCTTTTGAATACCCTGGATAGTCCAAACCATGATATACATTCACGATTTCTGTTGGATCACCATATTGCAATGAATTATGCAGGGTTGCCCATAGTTTCCCCCTGTTCAGTGTCTGTTTGGACCACCCCTGGCCTACCACCTGATTTGAAAACAAAATCAGCAGCAGAATTAACACCGTTGCAGATCTAATAATGACAGACACACTATGGCTGGCGCGTTCAACTTCAAATTGATTTATTGAAGGAAGCATTCTATTCAAGATCCTCATTAATAGTCTATCCTTATTTGGAATTCAATTTGCCGTGGTGATACTTCATAGGTATACCATTCCCAGACGTTCGGCTCTCCTGAAAAAAGATTCGTTGGTAGTCTTTCCTCGAGGGGTAAATTACTGTTTTCATGATAATATCTTAATTGGTCATTGTAGAGCAGACTCAGGAATTTCGAATTTAAAATGTTTTGAGCATCCAGGCTGAATACTGTGTGAATACCGCCTATAGTTATACCTTTTGAGAGCTTCAAATTGAACTGATAAATATCAAACCAGGTCATATTATTTGGTTTTGTAGATAAATCACCTGGAGGGTGGTAGGTGTAGGGGGTGCCGCTCCGCCACCAAAAATATGCATATGCATGTAGATCACTAAATGGATGTATCCCAAAAAAACTTGGACCTTTTCCCTGTGCCAGATCATAACTGATCCAACCCTTAACTTTTTGGGAACCACTCCATATCTGTTTGCTGAAGGAATCATCATAACGTAGATCAGGAAACTCCGAACCAGGTTCATTCAGTCTACTATAGCCAACCTTACCGCTAAAGGACCAGAAAATATCATAGGTTATACCTCCATTCACGGATGTATTGAATCGAGTTTCCAAAGAGGTCTCCATGCCTCTGGTATCCGAGTAGCCACCATTACTCATCATATAGGCCTTGGTGGCAAAATATTCACTACCAAATAGTCCGGTTGTCACTGAAGCTATCTGTTCTGCGTCCTTATAATAGCCGGTAAAATCGACTTTTATCAAATTGTTGTAGACCAGATCCAGGCCTAGCTCATATTGTACACTCTTTTCATATCCCAGATTTGGGTTGCCATAAAAGCCCTGCCATTCCTCCATGTAGGTTTCCTGCTCGGCATAAGGGTCCAGGACCGTTTCCATATCTTCTGTATAATTAACGAAGGGTAATCCCAGCATCTTTGACCATGAGGGTCTTTGATAAAAATGACCGTATGAAAAATGTAGAAGTGCGGTTTCACTGATAGGATGTGATAGACCTAATCTTGGTGCGACTTTGACCTGTAATTCAGTTGGTGTTGTTTCTGGGTCACCGGGGATTCCCATTGGTTGCCACGGGTCATGACCCGGTGTCGTTGTTTCAATAGCGAGGGGATCAAACATATTGTTCGAGGCATTCCTATTTTGATTAAAATAATCCAAGCGAACACCACCGTTTAAAATAATTCCAGGTAATTCAGTCAAGTTTTGCAGGTAAAAGTGGCCTTCATAAGGCCTCCCGGACATAACATTTAGCAGATTCCAGCGACCACCACCTTCATAGGAAGCCATGAAATGTTCCAAATCAATATCAAATGTCTTGTAACCAGTACCAAGTTTCACCTGCTGGTCCTTGGTGTATTGATTCGTATAGTCAAACCTGAACTGCCTGATTACACTTTCTGATTTATCAAAACTATGATAGTAGCCTTGATCCCGGAATTGAGTAACCATGAGAAAAGTATCATCCCGGCGTGACCACAAGCTATCGGGTACAGCACCATAGCGGTCAGATCGATCCATAGCATCACTTAATTGACTGATATTCAGTTTCAGAAATGAGTTCGGATTGACAGTATAGGTAAGCGTAAGATACAGCTGGTTCCAGTTCCTGAGCTCTGGGAAATGATCATAAATCACACCCATAGGATTGTATTTATTTTGATCATAGGGACCTGCAACTATGGTAGCACCCAGGTGTCGATGTTCTTCAGAGCCTTCCC
The DNA here is from genome assembly GCA_013202495.1 of Fidelibacterota bacterium. GTDB lineage: Bacteria > Fidelibacterota > UBA8477 > UBA8477 > JABMPR01 > JABMPR01. The sequence continues at coordinate 4,669 of JABMQQ010000214.1, forward strand.
AGGAATCAAAATTGCTATTATTGCTAGATATAATATAGTTAGCGCCCTTGGAATACCTGAGTCCACCACCAGTAAGTGCCGTTTCTTTTTCCCCGGCGAAACCACCTATTCGGAGCTGGAGTCGTTTAAAAAGATCAAAATTTAAATATCCCTGAATATTCTGTTCAGAGTTGTAGGGAATAGATTGCGGAAATATGCCCACGCTATTTTCTCGTCGACCTGAGATCAGGAATGTAACGCCCTCAAAAAGCCCCCCATATAAGGTCGACTCATAAAACCATTGATCGCGCTCCGCGTAGTCCCCTAGTGTCGGATCAGGAGTACTCTGTTCCTGCCATTGTTCCAGTAATTCCGCTGGATCTTCCTGATAAAATTTAGAGATAGGATTCTCTGATTGAGTTGTCCAATAATCGAGGTCAAAATGGGTAATATCATAATTATCTTTACTATACATATTTCGGCCAAAATGATATTTACCAGCTGGTCGCACTCTCGAAATGACTGATCCATGTATACCCTGAGCTGTCTTCTTTTCAGTAATGTTAATGACTGCCGCCCGAGCTTCCCCATATTCAGCATTATATCCGCCAGTCATGACTGAGATTTCCTGGATGGCAGAAAGGTTAAACCCGCTAAAATTATCTGAAAACAAACCACTATTTGTGCTAATCCCGTTCATCAGGATGACACTGTTTACTCTTGAATCACCCCGATAAGTGTTTTGAAAGATTCCAGCCTGGGTTTCAAGGACATCTTTCATATCCCTGACAGGCTGTTTTTCCATACTTTCACTACCAACGGAATGTTTGCTGGCTGTATGGCTTTTATCAATTAAGTGGCGCTTTGCAACTACAGTGACTACAGAACCTTCGATAGTCTCCTTACTCAATTGATTGTCCAGATAGGTTGTGTTGTCAACCGTGACATATACGCCGAGCATGCTGACAGATTCATAACCAATGTAGGAAACATTTACTGTATATGAGCCTGGATGAATGTTAACAATCACAAAATCACCATGGACATCTGTGGTTGCACCCTGGTAAGTTTCTGTAATGGTAATATTTGCACCAATAAGCGGTTCACCGGTTTCAGAGTCAGTTATCTTACCAAATATCTTACCAACGTTTCCACCAAACACAAGCTGTGGTAACAACACCAGCAATAGAATTCTGAAATAGCACAACACTCGTTTATTCATACATCAGCTTCCAGGTTAATTCATGTTTTTTGTTTTATTCACAACTTGATCTGATCTTGCAAGTGAGTTTTGATAGAGGGGTTGGAGTCCGGCTTGAAGGAGGTAACGCGTGCGCTGAACTCCAACCCTCTTGGATCACAAAACCAATCTTTGGTCAAGCGATCCGTCACCTAAACAAAAATCGAAGTGAACTATTCTACCTATTTCAGTAGAATCATTTTGCTGCTAAGTACTTCGGTTCCTACCTGTAGACGGTAAATATACATACCACCTGCAACAGGATTCCCAGCTTCACTTAGACCATTCCAGCCTACCTGATAGGTACCACTCCCAAGCGGCTTATTAGCCAACGTTCTAACATTCTGGCCAAGTACATTGAACACTTCCAGCGTCACATCCATAGTTCCCATGTCCTGAGGGATCGAGAATTGGATCATGGTGCTGGGATTGAAGGGATTTGGATAGTTCTGGCTGAGGGTTAGCTCATCAGGGAGTACACCCTCAGTATCGATAGAAACCACCAAATTGTTGGTATATATCGAAAAACCACCACCCTTTTCACTTGAATATGCAATTCCATCACGAACGGTGATAGCACGAGCATCGTTTAACATGTCAAAGTTGGCAACTTCAGTTGGTGCAGTTACGTCAGTGACATCATAAACTTTGAGACCGGCTGCTTCACAATTCGCATATAGATAGTCACCTTCACGGAAGCAGTCACCATCCCAACTACCACCCGTATTGACACCACCAACCTGAATAACAGCGGATAGAGTACTGATATCGAAGATTTTCAGACTATCAAAATCATGCACATAGGCATAATTGTCGTCTAAACTTAACCAACTAGATCCAGTTGTAAGGGCGACGGTATCCTGAAGGGCAGGCGCCTCGGGTGAACTGATATCATAAAAGAACAGAGCTCCCCAGGTACTTTGTACCATAACATCACCATACGCGGCAACACCTTCACCATAGCGACCGTTCACCATACTTTCAGCAACATATCCTACCAATGTTGGTGCGTTCGCTGTTGTTACATTCACAACTCCAATACCATTATTGGCGGTAGCTGCAAATACGTAATTGCCAGCGATGGCAACATCATTTGTTCTGTCTGTAATGACTGCGGCAAGTGCAACGGGATTTGCGGGATCTGAAAAATCCAGAGGTAGCAAACCGTTATACCGACCACCGGCAAAGACGATATTGTCTTTGTGGACCACTTTCTTGACCATGGGTCTTTCACCACCTACATCGGCCAGAGAAAAAGTACCCAATTCTGTCATTACGGAAGGTGTTGTTATGTCAAGTGCACGGACATGATATCTATAGGCCAGATATGCAGTATTTCCGTCCAGTGCTGCACTATAACACAATCCATCAGCAGGGGCTGGTACTGCGATTGCACCAGATATACTCATGCTTGTAGGAGTAGATACATTCACTGCAGATAGCAGGGATTCTTCACCAGCAAATATGTGCGCTGTTTGGGTTCCACTCATATTGATTGAGCCAAAAGATACTTTTCTCACGGAACCATCAGTATCGAAAGTACCAGCCACAGTGGGTGCACCTGGGTCTGTCACATCAATTACAGTGACACCAAATTCCTTGGAAGCGATGTAGCCATAATTACCATCAAACATGACGTCAGAGTTTTTGGGATTTGAGAGTGTAGAGACATAGGTAGGATTCGCAGGATCGGAAATATCAATTACATCGATTCCAGCGGAGTAAACGCAAACATAGAGATAGTTAGATATAGGCATTACATCTTGAACCCAGCCATCATTTGGTATCGTACTGACTAAAGTAGGATTGGTGGGATCGGATATATCAAAGATCTCTGTCCCTCCCCCATTTCCAAGATAAGCATATGATCCTGATACATTGATACCTTCAGCCCAAGGACCTGCGGCACCACCAATGACAACTGCTACTGAGGCCGGAGCCGCTGGGTCAGTAATATCAATAACCTCCATACCTGAGCCGCCAGCAGTTGCGTACACATAGTTGCCGCTAACTGCGAGACCCTCACCATAGCCAGCAAGTGTCAAGCTTGACAGAAGCACTGGAGCGGTTGGATTTGTTATATCAACGATCTTTAAATCTTGACCCGCTGTCACCAGAGCGTAGGTAGTTCCCCCACTGACTTTCCAGACAATATCTTCGATCATGTCGCCAAGGTCAAGTGAAGCAGAAGTATAGGGATTTGTTGGATCCTCAAAACTGGTAATTGTGAATTGATCAGTAATTCCATAGTAGACCAGATCCCCAAAATTAGCTACTCCTCTGATATCACCACCACCTGCACCCCAATTTCCGAGAAATGTCATATTCACATTTTCGGCAGACACGGTAGCTGGCACCATCATGAGCAGTAAGACTGCTAACACTAATGTTGATAGCTTGTAACTGTGTTTCATGATTCTGTTCTCCTTACGATTTTTGAGAAAGTTCTGAAAAAATGATCTGGTTGATTTCAACAACCCAGCATCATGTTTAATATTACTTTCCCCTTTTTTATTATTTATCCATTTCATCATTCTGATGTTGGATGATTCAATTTTTTTACGGACTTTCGGAACACCAACTCAGTGGGTAAAACAATTCCCTCTTTGGACTGCTCGCCGTCCTGGTGAATTTGGGCATGGAGGAGTTTGAATGCGATCTCACCCGTTTCCGATGTTTGTTGAGCAACCGTTGTCATGGGTGTAGCCAGATATTCAGAATAGGGCTGCTCGTCAAAGGATATGATTGATATATCTTCTGGAATTTTCAAACCCTCTTCTTGAATGGCACTCATCGCACCAAGAGAGATAAGATTACTGGCGGCAAATATTGCAGTAGGTCTAGGAGATTTTGAGAGCAGCATTTTGGCCCCGATATAGCCATTCCTTTTTCCAAAACTATCGCCAACAATGAGTGATTCATCCACTGGGATACCCTGTTTTGAGTAGGCATCACGAAATCCACGAATGCGTTCAATGTTAACGGAGGTGTTCACACGACCCTGTATGTATCCTATTGATCTATGATTCATGCTAAAGAAATATTCAACGGCCTCAACAGCACCCTGATAATTATCTGAAACTACAAAAGCACAATCGAGATTTTTAAAATATCGATCAACAATGACAAGTGGTAGTCCACTTGAAATGATTCTCTCAAGATGGCTGTGCTCTTCGCCAACAGGACAAATAATTAACCCATCGACTTTACGACTTTGAAGCAACTGTACAGATTCAATCTCTAGCTGGGTATCCTCCTGACTATCTGAAAGCACGGTCGAGCAGCCAGTTTTTCGGGCTTGTATTTCTATGTTCCGAGCAATGGTAGAAAAAAATGGGTTCGAAATATCTGGTATAATTAGTCCTATCGTATTTGTCCGCTTGGTCCTAAGCCCCCGGGCGAGTTGATCAGGGAAATAACCTAATTCACGGGCTGTCTCCTGGACCAGTTCCCGAGTTTTATCACTAATTCTATATTTTTTTGATTGACCGGTCAACACACGTGAAACAGTGGAGCATGAGACACCAACAGCGCTGGCAATATTATCTAGAGTGATTTGTTTGTTTTGAGCCAAAGGGCTTCCTTTTTTTATTCAAGGAACATCACAAGCGTTGACGTATTCATATTGCGCAATCGTTTGTTCTATTATACTTGCGAAGAAAGCAGTTGTCAATAAAATTCATATTACCTTGCCATTTTCACATTTAAGACTCCAGGAATATCAGATGTTGAATGGAAAATATATAATTGCAAACGGCATATATGCTAATATTTACTGATACATATACGTTATAGAGTGGTTGGTCAAAAAGATTAAACAGAAATTAATAAGTCGATTTTATATGTTGATAATAGAAATCCATGAGGATAGATGTAAGAATTCTTATTATTTGGCATGTTGCACAATTTGCGCAACATGTTGAGCAAATTGTTCTAAAGCGAAGCGATGTTGCTTAATCCGACATGGAGGTTGAATTCTTCATATCAATAACTGGCGGGGTCAAGAGGGTTGATATCCTCAATCGGTAGACAAACTAACAACTGTATTTAATGAAATGCGGATCGTTTCTCGCTGTATTTCACAATGGAAAGGCTCTATAAAATAGAATAGCCCAGCCACCGATCCGACTACGCTTTCAGCTTCGACGGGACTAGAGTGGCCAAGGGCTTGGGGGGTTATTTCATCGATCTCCGAATATCGATTAACGAATAATGAACGCAGAATGATTTTTTTACCTTAGCACTTCAACATTCTGTGTTCCTTGCCTGTCCTGCCGTAGCCAATAGCGTAGGCAGATTCGATATTCTTAAATCGAGCAAAGCATTAAGTGTCGTGGGCGCTGAGGGATTGGCTCCGCACTGCTCGCCTTACTTCGTTTCGAACCCCCGATCCCCTGCTTGTAAGAAAGCATGCGTCCAATTACATCTAGTTGATATTATTGCGCTTAGGCTATGAAGTGAAAAATGGTAGCCTGCCCGAATAGAGCCTGCCGAAAATCACAAGTAATGATTGCTTTACAGGCAACTATGAGTAGCTCAGCTCAACATACTATAGTTTGTTATAAATATACCTTAAACCAGTTTGCGTCGAGCTCGATCTGCACGAATTTTAGATCATTTTTAGTCCAATCCTATTTAATCCTTCCCCATTTAAGAATAGATCAAAAAAATAATTACTCAATTGAATGATGACAGGCTCAATATTCGGTCTCAAACTGCTTGTGAACCCACAGAAACTCTTGGCGCCTATTTATCACTCGGATTAGACCACCAAAACTTGTGTCTAAGGCTTTTAGCAGTGTATGGAGTTCGCGCAGGGATGTTTTTGCACCCTGGATTTCTACACGATGTTCGACAGTGGAGGATTCTGGTGCACCGAATATTTTATCGAACTTTGATGTCTCTCCGATTGTCGCATTAATAATACTTTTGCTGTAGTCGAGTTGTTCTTCGATGGCCTTGTAGGCTGAATCATCGATTTTAAGTTTAATCGCGGACGAAGCGAGCGGTAAAACAAGACTCAATGTGCCCGTCAATAATTTGAGGTATTGGCCGGCTTTCACAAACCACTTTCGTTCCAGTTCAATTTCATATATACCTTCATTTCTATCACTGCCATTCAATAATGGAAGTGGCAAGCGCGAATGTTCACACCACAAAGTTAAACGGAATTTGGCACGGTCCCATTCGAGTGGATCGAAGTTCGTGCGGTCAGCGGGAATTAGACTGAACAATCGTGGACCCACTTTTGCTTGGTCCTTCAGAATATGCTGCATCGTCTCAAAACCATCGTCAACTCTGCTGAGTAAGCCTTTCAGATTACTATTAAGCACACTAAAGTGGCTTAAACCTGCCTTGAGGAAGGCTTGAGAAACATGATCGCTCGCTAATTGAATTTCCGGTTGGAGCTCGGTCTCCTCGATATTATCCTCCGCGAAAATGGTCTCTGTTAACTTGATGATGCCGTGTGCCCAGTTCTGAAAAAGATCAATATGTTGGATGTCCTGTATAGTTTCTCCACCACCGATTTCTCTATCTGGAATTGAACAATCGTCAATTTTAACGGGAATAAACCAATTTTTATCTGTTGATCGTCTGCGCAACTCCTCGATGGCAAGAGTCAGTTCCTCATTCATGTAAGTAGAAGTCCTACTGTGATACTGTTGGGAAAAACATGCAATAAAGAATCCTCCTTGTTTAATGGCTGCTCGAATTGCTTGTTTCCAATGATCGCCCGGTGTCAAGCTGTGCCGATCAAACCATACTTTAATATTTCGAGACGATAGTTCGTCAAAGATACGATTTGCAACATCGACATTCTGGCTTACATAAGAAAGAAATACTTGAGGTCCTGGTTTAGTGAGATATTCTCGCGTACTTCGGACTGTCTGTAGCTCCACTCGAATTTCCTTGTCATTTAGCAATTTCGTAATTGGAGCATTTCTGAGTAGATGATCAATATCCTGCCAATGATTACAGACAGGGCAGGGGTATTCAGGGCGACCTTTGCCTTTGCTTTTTATCAGTTTACCAACTTCATAGAGACCCGTTCCAGGTGAATTTGCTCCACATGGTTCAACGCACGGAACCATGACATGGCAACATAGACCTTCCCAAAAACTCTCGACCAGATATTTCACTTCTCTAGTCAACATGGCGAGAAAAAATTCGGGATACGGTGCGCGAACGGTTATATGCACATCATTACCCTTATTTTCTAGCAGGGCTCTTCCATTATAGTCATCGTCAAGAACCAAACCGCGTTTCCAGTGCACGCTCTCATGATAGTTCACGCGACCAAGCGAATACTTGTGCAGACGAACGATTAATTGATAAAACAATCCTTCGGCAGTAGCAGTGTCATCTTTGTCGTCTACAATTCGGCAGATTTGGGTTTGCTGAATATCGTTCACGGTCGGAGATGAAGCCCACGCATTCTCGAAATTTTTGGGTCGATTATCTGGCACGAGTTGAGCTACCAAAGATTGAGTGTCAGATTCAGAACGCAAGGTAGAATCAGCCACGCGGTAAGAGAGATCAAATCTTTCCATCAGTCGAAGAAAGACCGGGTGAAGAATTGCTGGGTAACGATTATCAGAGGGGCGGTTTGGGTCATCCCATAATTGAGCAAGACGAGTAGATTTCACCAAGCCATGTGCACTACGCGTAATATCATCATCAAAAATATAACTAATTGCGGTTGCTAACCAGTCCGGTCTTAGAATAACAATATCGCGTAGTAAAGGGTCATGCTGATAATGTGTGAGATGACCGAGGCGGTGCGAAATGGTGATGAAGAGCTCCGCGATCCCAGTATCCATTTTGTGAGCCCGACCGCGATCGAGGAGTTCACCCAATGATATATATGGTTTGTTGCGGGCACGTAAGTCTTCACGAAGAACTTGAAAGCTTTTCGGAACAGAGCGACCCATTTCCGGTAATTTAGAAGCAAGTCTAACAATTGCAAGTTTGAGTTCTTCAATACCTTTGCGGTTCCCATTCGCGTCAGGTTTGCTATCTACGAACAAGAAATCAACGACAGTTTCTTTTCCGAAGAGATCCCAAAGTTCCTGCCTATCAATATCTGGTTGGCGCTGTTGCGGCCCACCATGTGTTGCTATGACCAGAATCTTTGCTGATGGCTCGCGGTGTTTCACAAGCTTGATCCATTCCTTAACAAAGCCCTGCTGGGGACCTTCACGCGGCTTCCAGACGACGAGATAGACGGCGGGCGCGCTAAAAAACAACTGATGAGTGGGACGATAGACCCGTTGACCTCCGAAATCCCAGCCATTGAGTGTGATCTCTGTACCTGTTTCACGATCTAACAGTTCCACCAACTTGATTTCAATCCCATGAGTAGTTGGTTTGTTTTCCTCCCACGGATCGTTACGCAACGCACCTAGAAGACAGCTTTTACCTACTTCGCCCTCACCAACCAGGATCAACTTTGCTTCGTTCAGCACTACTTGCGCTTCTTCCTGAGCACGTAAGTAGCGTTGGACGGTCTCGTATCCCTCTTTATAGGCGGCGGCTAGCTCGGGGTTGAGTGGATTTCCCTTAAGGTCAATATTGGCCAACCCTATGAGCTGAACAAGTGAACCCGGTAAACCAGTCAGATTGTTGTTATGGAGGTCCAGTTCCTGCAACTGATTGAGGTTTCCCATCGAACCAGGCAAAGAAGTCAATTGGTTGTCGGAGATACGGAGATCCCTCAACATTGTTAGCTTTCCCAGCGACTCTGGTAGTACCACCAACTGGTTGTGGGCAAGGTCCAAATCCTGCAACTGCCTTAGATTACCTAGCGATTCCGGTAATAATGTCAGGTTATTCGTAAATAAGTACAACAACTCTAAACTCGTGAGTTTACCAATCGATTCCGGTAGTGTTTCCAGATTGTTATTGAAGAGGTTCAGTGTCCCTACCTGTGTTAGCTTGCCTAGGGATTCAGGAACTACCTTAAGGTTGTTGCTAGCGAGGTTCAGTTCCAATAATTCTGAGAGCTTACCCATTGATTCTGGCAGCGTTTCCAGGTGGTTGTTGAAGAGATTCAGAAAACGCAAGTCTGTGAGCTTAAACAGCCACTCTGGAAGTGTCGTTAAGTTGTTGAATGAGAGATCCAAACTCTTCAGCTTCGTTAGCTGGGCTAACGAAGCTGGCAGTTCTGACAGATTTTTACTGGAGAGATCGAGTTCAAATTCCTCTGATTTACGCGCCTCTACAATTGCAGCTTCCGTCTTTCGATATGCCTTGCCTCGCGCCATAGTTAGATTCCTATTGAGTCGTCTAGGATTTTGATTCAGGCTTATTAGTCAAAAATGGTGTAAACCCGTGCTCATGAATCATCTTAGTTCGGAGAAAGATCAGTTTTAATGATATGTACATTATATTCCCCACCAGTTTTAATTTCGTTCTCGAATTTAGCTATTTATGGGATTTAATCAAGCATTCAGAAGTAACTGTTCTTTGAGAGATGAGTAATTCGGGGAAATATGATTCACTTACAAGCTGGAATGTGTCAAGTGTCGAGAATCGGATAAATATGTATCAATTGCGGATTGATTTTGTATCTGAGATGCCCTTAAGGAAAAGCTTACAAAATCATTCACATATTTTTTCTAATTTTATTTAATAAAAAGCAAACTCACGATTTAGATATTTGACTTAGATGATACCTCCATATTGGATTTTAAGCCCAGAAACATCTGAGAAACCTCTAAAATCAATATTATCTATTACAAGAGAAGTAGCTTCGTGGGAATTATTTGCTAAATGATACCAGACCGAATAAATAACTTTCCTTAATAATTGGTTGAAGGGTTTTGGAATTGTAGATAATAATAAAACGTCATCTGACTTATATTTCACATTCTTATAGTTGCTTGAATTTTCAAGACCGTTTTCAAAAAGAAAACTATATGGGGAAACGACGCCTACATTGGAACGTAAAGCCTCATAAAACTCAGACCTTACAGGATTCTTGGAAACGAACTGGTAATTATAATCTGACAAGAAATTGTATTCCTTGGTCGCTCTGAGAAGAGACGCTATTTGAGAAGAGTTGCCGAAAGTTACAATCCTCATGTTGTAATTGATAATACGTTTGGGCATATATAATTCATAATCACCATAAAAAGGTAATTTACAAACAAAGTAATTATCAAATGGTTGACTAGTAATATCAGTATTGCTCCTCATCTTCTTAAATTGAGTTTCTGACAATGCAAATGATAGGAACTTGTTGTTGTTCAAAGATAATATGTCAAAATTTTCTCTAGTACGTCTTATATAATTTATTGTTATTTTGTAATTTAGAATGGTTTTCAGGAAAAGGAATATTGCAGCTGATCCAAATAGATGGTAGGGTATGTTAATTTGCATTGGCAATGATTTTAATTGCAGATGTTCTTGCAAGATATTATCATAATATTCAATACCTTTTTCATTTATAACTTTCTTGTCCACTTCAGAAATTTGAAACAACTTATAGTTACATAAATCATCATGGATTCTATTATTTATTAATGTAACAGAATTTATATCTAAATATTCTACTATAGGGGACAAACCTTTGTCGAATGTATTTAATAGCAATTCTATGCATCTTTTATAACTGTGTTTAGTAAAATCTATATGCGATATATTTAACAATGATTCTGGAATTTCGCATTTTTTATAAATCAGTGGAATAATTTTTAAATTTGAATTTTCAGCTAGAATTCTTTCAGCAATAACATTCTTTGAAGAGATTGAATATGGGGATAGAATGATTATGTAGTATTTTGACTTGGGTATTAAGGCATATAACTTTTTTAGTAGATCATCACCGGGTTTTATTAAATATTTATCAATGTTTACTTTTAGCCCCCAAGACTGACATTCAGCAGCAATTCGTAGGGCGAATTCTTCCTCTTCATGGCTGTAGCTTATAAATATGGTGTCATCGCTTGTTTTCATTAATATTTATATCGATTTTATTGCTTGATGATCATCTATCAAATAAAGAATTCATTTAATGACTAATCTTTGGACATTAGATGACTCAAACCGCCTGTATTGAATAGGTTGAAGACCATAGCTTTTGTTTTGCTTTCCAAGTTCGCCCTAACACACGAACCTGTGTATCATAATAATGTGGGCTTCGTACTTTGGAACCATAGGAATATTGATCCTAAATCTTTTCAGAACAAAAATTGAAATCGCTTAGCTTCCTATATTCAATTATTCATTGGACCCAATCCCAATAAAAGGCTCTTTGCTAGGAAAGGAGAAATTGAGTATCAGACTTATTCCTATAATAAAGACTGCCGAACCCACTATCATATCTGTATTAGCGATTGCATTTCCCCAAATAAAGGCAATTATCCCAACAAACGACCCAATAAAACCATACAAAACGCCTTTAACGGAAGTTCTATCCCAAAATAGTCCAAGAATCGTTGGTACAAGAGCCATAGATGCGATTGCATTAAATACCCACCATAACCGATCCAAACCAAAACCAGGAATATATTCAACAGAAAGTGCAACAGCCAATCCAACCATAGCCAATCCAATCATACCTTGTCTAGCGCGTTTGGGTGTACTTATGTCAAGTACCTTTTTAATAGTTAGTTCCTCTTCGGAAAAAGCCAAACCAAGTCTTTCTTTCTGGAGCACACTCTTTTCAGCCTTAGATAAATTCACACTATCAATAGCCCAGAGCGAGGCTCCGGCCGCAAAACCAGAATCCAATGTCGAACTTAAGCCGCTCATTAGCATTATTACGAAAAGAAGTGATGCCCAAGTTGGGAGCAACTCCGAAACTACAGAAACGCCAATCATTGGAAGCTGAACTCCTTCTGGCATTTGGATGCCCAAATCAGGATTAGCTCCCAAATATCCAAGAATTGAAAGAGCCAAAGGAACCAATCCGAATAGGAGACCACCATACACGAAGGATTTTACCAAATCCTTCTCTTTTATAGAAAAGCTTCTTTGCCAATACTGTTGGTCAGCAATAGACCCAGAGATTAGCCCAATTGCTGTTACTATCCCGAACGTGTATACAACGGTTGGGTCTAATATATTAGTGTTATTTGCTAAACCACCGAACCCCTTGACTACTGCACTCCAGCCACCTCCCGCAGAGATGGTCCAGGGTATTATTAATGCACCCACACCCAATATCATCACCATTTGCAAAAAATCAGTGACTATAGAAGCTCGCAGCCCTGATATTAATGAATACGATAATGCGAGTGAAGCTAGAACAACCATTACAATATTCAGATTAATACCTGTGAAAAATGATACTAATAGACCACCAACAAAAACTTGCACGGTGATGGCCATAATTTGGTACCACAAATATACAATTAGATATATTTTATGAATTCTATCATCATTAAATCGATAGCGAATCCAATCAGGGAACGTATAACCGCCAGGCAATCTTTTTCGAATTTTAGGTGCAAGAATCGCAAAAATAACTAAAGCAATTACATTTGGGACCGTAAACCAGAACATGCCAGCCAAGCCAAGTTCGTAGGATTTTTGCACACTTACAAAGAGAGCAGGTGCCCATATCCATGAAGCCGCGATACTAAAAGAGCCCAATTTCCAGCTCACATTTCCGCCAGCTTTCAAAAACCCTACTTGAGTATTTCTCCATGACCCACTTTTTGAAAAATACCATGTCATTCCCAACATTAATCCAGCAAACAGTATTAGAAATAAAAAGCCCTCACCCTGCGTAAGTACGTTCATATCAGTTCTCCCAATAATTTTAACTCTGCGCTTGATATATTTTTAACTATCCTAAATCCAACATCAGGATTTGTGTTTTGTGCTAATAGCTTTTGGCTATAGTTAAAATTTAAACCTTCTCGTGTTGTCAACCAAGCAGCACCTTTGATGTATTGTTTGGTTGTCGAGGTAATAATGGATATATCTGAATCATCAACCCATTCTCTGACGTTCCCCATCAAACCATAGACTCCTAGGATATTAGGATTTTCTGCTTTCACAGAATATGATGAATTTCTCTCAGCTTTCAATCGAGTCTTCAACTGTATTCCCTCAGATTGTGAAGAACCATCAGCTTCATAACTATCCCATACGTATTGTTTATTTCTGCCCAACTCAGAAGCAACAAATGCCCATTCATCCTTAGTCGGCAATCGAAATCCGTCAGAAATCTGATTCTTATTCACTACTATTTTTTCTCCATCCTCATGATCAGGTTCAAATAAGTAATAAGGTGAACAGCCAGATAATATTGAGAGCCAATTACAAAATGCTGCGGCTGTGAACCATGATATCCAAACGAGTGGATGTGAATGATGACCATTTGGATAAAAATCATTTTGCCAATCAATCAAATGATATTCATTTATAATATCACTAAATGGATTGTCCTCATCCTTTCTTTTGCTTCTAAGCCATTTTGAACCATCTAGTGCCTGCCGAGGCAAATAACCATCTGGTCCAAGCAGTTCAGCCTCTTCTCTTGTAGATGATAAGAATTGAAGGAACTGAATGTTTGTAACTTCGGTCACCGAAATGTAAAAAGATCTTTCAGCGTCTGGGATCAAAACTAGCTCAACCCCAAGACTAAAAACATCCTTATGCATTTTTTCGGATAACTCCCAGAATTCGTAAAGATGCGATTTTGGCAAATTAATTTCTAATTCCAAGAAATTCCGATGGATATATTTAAACCAGGGTGAAATAATAGAGTCTTGAGATAATTCATTTATAAATGTAGAAGATAGCTTTTTTTTAAAATTAGGCTCATCTCGTGAGCGCTCATCAATCATCCCTTTTAAAAATACTAATATTCTTCCCTCATATGAATTGTAGAGTGGATAGGTTCCGATTTTTTTTATGCCACGTGTGTCAATAATTGAGGTAGATGATACATTAGAAAGCTCAGGAGTTAAACTATTCATGATATTCTTTGCAATAAAATAGCACAATGTACCTTCAGAGTGGAATCTATATTTGCCCTTGTCTTTATCGAGCGTTAATACTGTTTGTGTAAGGATATCATTCAGGACAGTGTTATAGTTTACATCTGGCTGGTTCGTCAAAAATTCTTTAAACTCCTGTAGTGACAATGCCTGGATATTTCGCTCATACAGATACCACGCGATGTGGGTCAAAAGGTTATACTTTTCTTCATACTTAAACGTCATCGATGATATTGATCTGTTTTTATTTAATATATGATATTGAGAAATACCCCTTTCAGACTGTATGTTAAATTCGATAATTACCAACCTTATAGACATTTCAAATATTTGCAATAGACTGTAATCATTACTTCCAAGAAGGGCTGTGACATATAGCTGTAAATTTGGATTAATATTGTGAAGTGTGTAGAGCTCGTACTGCATTTTGCCTGGCAAACTGTAAGCTTTCCCGATTTTGGAAATCTTTTCAGCCCCGAGAGAAGTATTGCTTTCCTTAAAGAGGATGCTATTGAGATTTTCAACTTTTTCTTGTGATAAAGGTAACATTTCAAAAATATTATAATTTCGTCGTATAGCTTGTACCTCGGGGACATACTCGGTGATACTATCTACATATTTTTCAAGATATGTATCATTTGCAAAGTATTTTTGGAGGTATTCCTCAGAGTTAAATATTCCCAAGCGAGAGGATATAATGACCTTTGAGGATCTGTTTACCCAGCGTGAAAGTTCCCAAATATTTTTCTCTAGTATACCTTGATCATAAACCTCGGACATCTCATCCATCCCATCAAGTACCAAAACAATATTATTTTGTTCTAATAATATTTCAAGTATTTGCCCATCATCAAATGGTTCAATTTTGTATTTTTCAGAAAGATGAAATCGAATTAAATCAAAAGAGGAATAAATTTGATCCATTCCTTTAGATAAATATCCCATATTAATCAATATTGGTATCGGATTTAGCCATGGGTTCAGGTTGTGCTTTTTTAGCTGGTCGATACAATATTTTTTCACTAACCAAGTTTTTCCAATACCCCTATCACCCAATATTAATAATGGTGTAGAGCTGTTATCAGTCCACTGATTGAGGATATCCAGACATGTAGAGGCATCGTCATCAAGGTCAACATCATTCACCATTTCGTATTCTCTAGATTGATAATATTTTTTTATCAACGGTTTATCTAAAAGCTCATCCTTTAAATATGACCTATAAGAAAATAGATTTGTTAGATATTCATAGAATTGGGTTTGTGAAAGAACATGAGAAATTAGAGAAACATTTTTACATTTAAAAATATTGATAAATATATCCGTTTTATATACTTGGATTTCTTGCCATGGAATGCTTTCTATTTTTGGAACCACGATATCATATGCAAATTTAAAATCTCCTAGTGTTTTTCTCTTATATCTCCATCTACTGGTATATTGGTCCTCATTTTTTAATTCCAGATGAGAAGATCTTTCACTATACTTAAATAATATTTTATTAATGTAATTTGCAGTCTTCGTACAATCAGCTTTCATGTTGTTTATACCTATTCTAACAATTGGTTTATCTGATTACGCATAAGGATGGAAAGATAATTCTTATAACGTTTGCTATATCCAGGAAGAATTATCCCTATTTGTTTCATTAAACTATTTTTGTCATATCTTGATGCCTGGAGGTCATCATATTCGAAAGATTTGACATATCGAGTTAATTCATCTATTTCACTCTGATTGGCCTTATGGAAGAGTCTATTCATGTTTTTAGCAAATTGAAGTGGTTCCTCTATTCCATACTCGTTGATATCACTAAACAAGCTATTTTCAGACAATATTTTAAATATCATTTTTAGCGGTGGTTGATCGTCTCCATTGCTTCGGTAATGTAAGTATTTTTCCTCAAGACGATGCACAAACCAAGGGTGACCTTGAGATATATCATAAATATACTGGATGAAATTATCACGATCTTCTATTTGTTCAGCATCCAAAATAGGACGGAATACTTCAAAAAGTTCCAGGGTGGTGTACCCGCCAATTATGACGCTGTGCTCGAATGGAACCTTTAATGGCCAATACTGGGTGATAGCTATCAGGATAATTTCTTTTGGCGATTCCTTATGGCTAAATTTGTTTATTGCATCGCTCAGTTCTAAAAAAGCTTCACCTTTCACATAATAGTTTAAGTTGTCTAAATTTACACAGATGACAACCCTGCGATCTTCCAATATCTTTCCGAGATGTTTCTTAAGGTACTCAAAGTACATATTCATAGTGCTGCTTGTAGTTCCAGTGAATAGTGAGACGAATTCGTTTCGGAAAGTCTCATAATCATCAACTTCTCCGGGAATGATTCTCGAACCATCCTCTTTCTTTAATTCCTTACATATCTCCTTAAACCAATATTGATAGAGTTCATAGATATTCGATATTTTTTTTTGATTCCTCCTCTCAAGTGACTCCTCATGACTAATAATTCTGTATTCACCTTTTATCCTTAATTTACTCTCTAGTCCTTCAACCACCGTCTTGACCATGGTGGATTTACCAGATAGTATCGGACCATTAACAATTACAAGTCTATATTTAAATGCCCTATCCATAATAAGATTAATGTGTCCAGTCCGTTTCGAACCATCATTGTAATTTATACGCTTTTTTGCATCATCTAGAAGCGACTGATACTGAGATCGAGATGCCGGATTATGCGAAACATTTATCCTTGGAAACCCATTATTCTCAAAATAGTGAGCACACGATTTTAGTATCTGCTTATCCACCTCGGAGGAGTGCAAAGTATAGTCTCCTGTATATACAAGTTTTTTTAATCTCCTATTTGAAGCAATAATGTCCAATTCATCATCACTAAGAATGATTAATTTCTCGGCATACCTCTTATTCTCAGAGTACAATTTAAGGTGCTTCTTTATAATTTCATCAAACTCAGTCATACAATTATCCGATTCCTCATAGGACTGCGAGTAAAGGATGATATCTATTGATGATCTGCGATAGATGTCTAAGAATTGCTCATCAGTTTTGGCTAAATTTCCAGTGGCGTTCTGTGAAATTCTATCATAAAATATTAAATCAGATTCAATTTCACTCCCTACAAGAAAATTATATATCTTATTGGCACTATTTTTAGATGCAGTCCCCGAATATGAGATTGTTATTATGTAATCATTCATGAATACTTCATTTTTTTCAATATTAAATTATGGACATTATTTAAATAGTAGCAAGTTTATGATAAACGGCATAATTATTATTGTAACATAAAACATTATGAGTATTTGTGAGAAGCAGGCTTTCAAATGTGTTTCTGCTTCTTTAATTTCTGTGGGTATTTTCAAATCATAATCCACATCTTCAATATTTTTGGTTCGAACATTGTCATGCAGGAGCCTGTAAAGCCGTTCTTGGTATAAAAAATATCCATCAATAAACCAAAACATTGTACTCGGAAATATCGACCACAGCAAAATCTCTTCAGTATTGTTCTTCAGACCTAATATCATGAATGCAGAAAATATGGTGATTGCCCATCCTTTAACCAGAAATGAATCCCTCGCAAGTCGAGAAATAATATTTTGAATAAATTCTAAATGTTTTTCTTTAGCTGACATTGCTACTCCAAACTAGATTTTAATTCTAATTAATATTAGGAATTAGTTTCAAAATGCTATTCATACTGAGGACGGATGGAAATGACCATCGCTGCAATCACATTTTCTGATCCATTATTGTAGATATTCGGGCAGGTGCGACCTTGCTTCTCTCAACACCAAAAACTCCTTTTCTCAATTAATTTTTAATTGCGCATCTCAATAATAGGCGAATTATGTATAAACTGGCTCTTACACCCCGATTAAAATGTCATACATAATGCCATAAATCCTACACATATAGGCTGGTATTATCTACTCTTTCTACTCCAAGGGTTGACAATCACTTTTAATGTGTAATTAAAATCGTTTCCCCTTCTACCAATTTCAGAATGGTAGAATATATACGTGAATCACTTGTGATGTGATCATAATCTTTGCCTGTGGTGCGATAGAAATATCCAGTAATTACGAGGAACAATGTCCCATCAATGCTTGCCTAGACTCAGTGATTGTCCTCTAACATACTAATACAGAACAGCTTCTACTAAATCTGTGCATCACTTTATTCTATTTTTTGGGGAACAATCTTGACCCGAATTCATCAAGTTGCTTGTTGGCCCAATTCACCCAGTCATCAATAGCAGCCGAATTTGAACTTTCTTTCTCTTTCTCCTCAATTGCTAAGATGTAATTCCTAGCTAAAACACATTTATTCCATAAGGCAGCATTTTCTAACAATTCATTAACCATTGCCTGCTCTCGCTCAGATAGGCGACGAACTTCCTCCCGCTTTTCCGCTTCAACTCGATATTCCTGTGCTCTAATCTCGGCCTCCTTTGCCTCAATCTTCATAATTTCTGAAGCTTTGACTAACATAAGGATGAACTTATTGAGACAATCTTCCAGATGTTGAGTTTTCCCATCACTGATACTTTTAGCGCCATGGTAATATTCTTCAATCCTGAGGGACAGCTTGCCTGTCGGGACATAATCATGTTTATTATTCAGAAAGCTTAGATTCCCATCATATTTAAGATTGGTATTGGGTATTTGCTTAACGGATTCCTGAATCCTAAATGCGATCTGCTCACCATTGATCAGGACTTTAGTGCCCTCCCCGTATTCTCTGGCTATGGATACTTGAAATCCTCTGGCTTCCAATGCCTTGACCAGAGCATCCATGATGAGAAGAGTTCGCTGAAAGCTTGGCTTACACACACCTACATCCAGGCTATTCAAACCACGTCCATAGCGATGGTATTGGTTTGAGCTGAATCTTTCCAAGTTGACTTTTGTCTCTTTAACGAAAGGATGGGGATTCCGGAGTGTTTTTTTTACAATGATCTTGTTTTGTTGTCTTGCTTCAAACAGGCGCTGCTGCTCAATGACTTCATTCTCTGGCTCCATAAGAGGCGGGTCAGCCTGATGTATGGTATGAGTATCTGGATCACCAGGCTTCTGTCTTGGCAAGGATTTACGTCGGACTTTATGCCCGTGTTTCCTCTTAGCCCAGTACCCCAGGCCAGGTTTAGGAATATTTAGTTTCTTGCAGATCTTTGCGACTGCAACGTCTGAGATTCCAAAATCTTGAGCTATCTTGATTACTGGTTTTGACCATACCAGGTCATACAATTCTTTTCGGTCAATTTTTATGCTTGGACTCATCGAATGCTCCCATCTCTATCATGCCTTAATGTGAATGATAGAAATTAGGGTGATGAGGCAGCCCTATATATGAATTAATTGGTGATTTTGAGAACTATGTTAACAGATCTTATGTCGAGTTATCTGTAGTTTTACAACACAACGATGCAGATTATCCCTTTAAGATGAGTTCTTTGTAAGAGCTAAGGTCCTCTTCTTCTAGTCGATTCATAAGTTTTTCATTTGACGCCAGCATTGTTCTCAATTGAGTTATCGAGATTATTTCACCAATGGCTTTTAGAGTATCATCAAAGCTCTCAAAGTTAGCAGATAAAAAGTTGTCCAGTACATCCTTTAGAGTATCAGGATAGGTCTCCATCATTCTAGAAATGTAATCAGAGACATGCGCCGACTCATTTGGACTAATACAAGCCTTCCAACTGTAGATGACTTGCCAGGGTGCATCGGATATTTTAGGGTCAAATATGTTTCTTACACCTTCGTTAGTATAAAATCTCTTGGTGCAGTTATTTTTATAATGTTGTTTCAACGACTGAACATCATCAGGACTAATCTCAAGTATAAAATCTAGCTCCTCAGTCTTTAGTGTGTATGAGATAATATTTGAATGAAATTCATCAGAAATTTCCATATCAAGAACCTTTAAAAGATAATCAAGAATATTCTGATCCTTAAGCCTGCGGGCTAATACCCACACTGATGCCGCGGCCATGGATTTTTCGGACAGTAAATCCAGCCCTCTTACAATACTGAGATTCCACGCGATTTTGCCATAAGCCTCTAATAAAAGTATCAATGCCGGTACTGGGGAAAGAGAATAAAAATACCCCCGCATGGCATAATGAGCCTGCATTCTCTTGTCATATGATATCTCCTTCACTATTTGGGAATTAAGATATTCCTCTATACCACTGATATTATCAGGGGCTTTTAACAATCCCTCCAATACATTTTTACCCTTGATAGTTACTAGCTCTGGGACAGAGTCGAGGAAAAAGAAATAGTTGAAATACTCGTACTGATTTAGCCTGTAAGTCTTCAAAGCATTTCGGAA
>JABMQQ010000215.1 GCA_013202495.1 Fidelibacterota bacterium
CGGCTACTCCTGTCGGTTTATTTGGCACTCATATTAGCGCTTAACAATCGTTGAATCTCATTGCGGACCCGAATATTGATCTGTTCATCAGCTAGCTCTTTTAAATGTTGATTCAAGTTCTCACTTTGTTCGGCATTTTTTGCAAGTTTATCAATGAGGACACTGGCCTGTTTGGTAAATTTGTTGATTTCTTTGGCAACTTCTGGGACATCTGCAGATTGAACTGCAAATTCTTTTACGGGAGCAGGGCTACCGTCTGCGGATTCACCGCCACCCTCCATTTCAGAGGCCTCCTCTTCAAGGGTCATGAGAAAGGTTTCTTTTCCTGCCTGATAAATGGTCAAAGCATATAATAGCAAGAGGCTGAACTCTACAGTCAGGGCACCAATGGTGACAAACTCAATAAATCCGAAGCCTTCTTCTGCCACAGAGAGAACCGTTCTCAATCCCGTGACTAAAATCAGAAATGCCGCTCCAGAATACACCAAAGCCTGTCGACTTGGGTATTGCTCCATGATTGTCTTTTTTCTGGTATATCCCTGTTCTTTTGCCATAGCTTTTTCTTCCGTTTTATTCAGTTATAAATGACGAAACTAGCAGCAAATCATATGCAATAGACACAAATTTTTGCCAGTTTTAAATAAGTCTCTAAATGTTGCTTGTCGGGCTTGCTTTGTCAAGGAGGATTCTTGTCATCTTTGCCTGCCGTATTCTACTTCTGGAGTTCAATATCCAAATACCTAGACTCATAGGGATCCTGGCCCTTAAAATCATATTCAAATTGGGTTTCACCGTTATTCAGGGTAACCATCCGATCAGGCGCTTGAGTAAAGTTGACAGTCTGGCTACCATAGACCACTCTCAACTCCCATTCTGGGAGAGCATGATTCATAGTGAATTCATATAGAAATTTCTGGTCAAATACTTCATCCATGGATTTATAGGTGAATCCGAAGGCTAGATTGCTGCTGGATATCTGAAAGACCAACCATTCCCCCTTGTCATCTTTCACGATACCAGCAGGAAGCGTCTTACCATCACCTGCTTTAACCCAGGGGCTGGTGGCATTGAATGGTAATAAACACTCAAAACGCAAAGGCCATTCCAGGCTACCTCTTAACTGCCCCTCAATTTCAACATCAAAATTCTTGTAAGCTGGATCGGGATGAATGGTCATCCTGAAAGAGCTAAAAGGTGTATTTTTTGATGCCCAATCTTTAAAAGCAAAAATAAAGGGAATGGAGATCCAGACTTCTTCGGGTTTGCCCAGTCGGGTGGCTGGTTCAAAGGGAGTGCGTTTGATGGCATTGGTTACGATCTGGTCCAGTTCGGGATGCAGGGGCTCTATTACACGGGTCTGTTTGACCTGGCCCTCCACTGAAATGAGGGCGTTGACTATCACGGTTCCTTCAATTCCTGCCTCGCGGATGGATCGAGGATAGTGAATGCGTGCGCTCAGGGTTTCATAGCCACCTACAGGCTGGGGTTTCACCAGATCTACTGGATCCTTTTCACCAAAAAGCCAGGCACATTGCTGGAGAAGTAACAGCAAACAAATCGACTGGATCACCACTAATGGGAATCTATATTTTTGTGCGCGCATACTACACCTCCCTATGCCATATCTAGATAATTTCGAATATAAGGTCTTGCCTGATAATAACAATGATTTAGGGCACAGTGAACTGCCCTTCGAAAGGTGTTTAAGCAGGTGGTGTTATTGAAACATCAGTCAGAAATCAACAGAGACAGCAGGCTTTTTCCATCTATTCTATTCAAAGGCTCTACACCGAGAATCTCACCAATTGTGGCAGCCATATCCAGTATGGCTACAGAATCCATGAGGCTTGCAGAATGCAATTGTTCCGAACTGAATATGAGAGGAACATGACTATCATATTCGTAGGGAGTGCTGTGTGAAGTGCCATATGGATTGCGGAATAACCATCCCTCTTCAAGTAATGTGTATAAATCCGGGCTCAATTCAGGATGCATGAAATTTCTAAGTCGATAGGCCAGATAATCATCTGGGGTCGCAGCCAATAGCTCAGTCTTGGTATACAGCCGAAAAACGCCATCAATTGATTCCATATAAGTCTGTAATGTGGAATCCACCACAGATGGCTCTACATCCATTGAATCCATTTTGGAGAAATCATAGTAATAACTGGAACCTTTGCGGTAAATATAATCATGGTTCCCATAGAGCGAATCCAGCTCAGCATAAGCTTTGTTGCGGGTTGCCTGATAGTGTTCTTCATCTACACGCCCGCCAGACTTTTTCATGACATGAGTCCAATGTTCGGGCAAGGGCAAACCCCCATGATCAGATGAAAGGACAAAGGTCACATGCTCAAGACCAACGTTTTGATCCAGAAAATCAATAAAGTTCATGATGTAACCATCTACCTTCACCAGATGATCCATCACCTCATGGGAAAAGGGTCCATAATAGTGGGCTAGCCAATCCATGGTGGATAAGCCAATATTCAGGACATCAGGAGCATCATCCTGACCCAGGGCAGCTTTTTGAACAATAATAGATGCTAAATCAAGCGTGTTGCGATCCATCCAGGGACGTCCTGGTATTTCGCTGAACACCTTGGAGTCATCCCAATCATCCTCATAGCCAATGGGAAAAACTGGACTATATATGGCTTTGTCAAAGCGATCTGTTTCACCATAGAAAGAATCACCATGGGTATATTCAGCTAGGAGTTCTGAGTCAATATTGGTATTCCAGACAGAATCTCTGTATCCAAGAATATCTATGTCTTTGTTGAAGTCATGCAGCCAGCTGGGGATGGTATCTGTGTAATAATCAGTGGTGGTGAATGACCCTCGGTAATTGTACCACAAGGCCAAATCAGGATTTTTACCTGACATCATTATTGAAGATCTATCCTTGGTGGACACGCCATACACTTTTGATTCGGGTGAAACGGCTTTTAGCCAATCTCCATAGCTTGTGCCATTAACCTTGCCATAAGACACCTGGTATGCAGGAATATCCAATTCATTGGCATCAGAATCTTCCACACAGTATACATCCTTTTTCTGGACGCGATCATACCAGTGGTTTCCCAAAACACCGGCTGGACCAGGGTTCAGTCCGGAGCCAAGGACAAAGTGTCCAGGTCCCGTAGCACAATAGCCATGTTCGTAGTGGGCATTGTCAAAACTATTACCGTGATCATCCAACCATTTGAATCCCTGGGTAAAAACCGGCTTGTAATGTTCATAAGTAAAATGAGCGAGATGGTCGACAACTATGACGACAACCAGGCGGGGGTTTTCTTCAGTTGTGCAGGTGGCAAGAAGAAGAATGGTAATGAGTAATAAACTCTTTTTAGTGGTGTTCATGTGAATCCTTTAGTAGTGTCACTCTGAGCAGTAAAGCCGGTATTGAGCCTGGCTACCCCGCAAAGGCAGTGGTCGCAATGTCCGGTGAATTTGACGAACCAACCTATGGCTTCGATAGACTCAGCCACCGGTTTGATTCCGGACATTGAGCTCGTCGAAATGTCCTGGTATAATGATTAATTGCACCTTTGGTTTCGACAAGCTCAACCGCCGGTGTCTTACAACGCCTTCATGGTTTCAATATGTTCTCTCAGTTTGTCCAGAGATTGAGCGTAGTGATCCAGTTTATCACGCTCCTTGGTAACAACAGCTTCTGGAGCACGATCCACAAAGTTTTTATTAGCCAATTTGCCCTGGACCGATTTTAACAGGCCTTCTGTAGTTGCAATTTCCTTCTCAAGGCGCTCAATTTCTTTTTCAAGATCAATGATGCCTTCAAGAGGAATAAACAATTCCATTTTCTCAACCATGGCAGAGGCAGAAAAACCAGGTTTTTCCACATCTAGACCCAGTGTGATATCATCGCAACGAGTAAGCTTGGCAATTGTCTCCCGGGTTTTGGTCAGGATGTCCAGTTGAGCCTGGCTATGCACACGACCCACCAGTTTGATACCATGTGATGGTGGTACATTCATCTCAGAACGAATGGTGCGTACGGCCGTAATCACCTTCTTTAAAAAGTCAGTTTCCCTGGCTTCAGCAGGTGCATTAAATGCTTTATTTACTACGGGCCACTCAGCAACGATGAGATCAGGCTCATCAGCCAGTTTGACTTGTTGCGAGATCTCCTCGCTCATAAAGGGCGCGTAAGGATGGAGCATTTTCATGATGTCACGTAGAACATAGATAGCCACAGACATGGCGGTTTGCTTCTGGGCTTCTGTCCCATCATACAAACGCATCTTGATCATCTCGATGTACCAGTCACAGAAGTCATTCCAGATAAAGTCCCAAAGTGATCGGGCTGTCTCATCAAAGGAGAAGTTCTCGAGTTGTTTGGTAACTTTTGAGATGGTCAAATTGAGGCGGTGTAGAATCCAGCGATCCGGTAGCTCCAACTCCTGCCATTTCTCAGGATTGAGGTGATCAGATGTGAGCTCAAAATCCTTGTTCATGAGCACAAAGCGACTGGCATTCCAGACCTTGTTCATAAAGTTTCGGGCCACATCTAAGCGTTCCTCCGCAAAGAGGATATCCTGCCCTTTGGGCGCAATGAGCATGACACCAAAACGCAGGGCGTCGGCTCCATATTTTTCAATCAGGTCAAGTGGATCTGGGGAATTCCCCAGGGACTTAGACATCTTACGACCATCGGCGTCCCGAATAATGCTGGTGAAATAGACATTCTCAAAAGGAATATCACCCTTGAACTGATAGCCTGCCATGATCATGCGCGCCACCCAGAAAAAGATGATATCGGGACCAGTCACCAGATCATTGGTGGGATAATAGTAATCTAGATCTTTGCTGTTTTCAGGCCACTGATGTACGGCAAAAGGCCATAACCAGGATGATGACCAGGTATCCAGGACATCTTCATCCTGATGCAGTTTGTCAGAGCCGCATTTACTGCAGACCGTGGGACTTTCAACCTGAACCATGATCTCGTTACAGTCCTGGCAAGTAAAGACAGGAATGCGATGACCCCACCATAACTGACGACTGATACACCAATCTTTGATATTGGTCATCCAATGCTCATAGGTCTTGGTCCAGTGGGCAGGGTGAAATTTGATTTTATCATCACGTACTGCCTGGAGAGCTGGTTTGACCAGTTCGGTCATATTCATGAACCATTGTTCAGACTCGTAGGGCTCAATCGGCACATTACCACGTTCGGAGTAACCCACTTTGTGGACATGCTCTTCAATTTTTTCCATGAGATCGAGCTCATTGAGTTGTTCAATCACAACTTCGCGGGCCTCGAAACGATCCAGGCCAATAAATTTGCCAGGGACATTGGTATTCAGGGAGGCATCTTCATTGAAAATGTTGATAAATTCCAGGTCATGACGCTTGCCCATTTCCCAGTCATTGGGATCGTGGGATGGTGTGACTTTCACACAACCAGTACCAAAATCTTTATCCACATATTCATCAGCAAAAATGGGGATTTCACGTCCAACCAGTGGCAGAATCACATGTTTCCCAATGAGATGTTGATAGCGTTCATCATCGGGATGGACGGCTACACCCGTATCCCCTAACATGGTCTCTGGTCTGGTGGTTGCCACAACCAGAAAGTCATGTGAATCTTTGATGGGATAACGCATGTGCCAGAGATGGCTGTTGCGCTCTTGATAGATAACTTCTTCGTCGGAGATGGCTGATTTGGTCTTGGGACACCAGTTTACCAGTCGGGTTCCGCGATAGATATAGCCGGCGTTATAGAGCTCGACAAAGGAGTGGAGTACAGCTTTGTAGTAATCATCATCCATGGTGAAGCGTTCCCGCTCCCAGTCACATGAAGCACCTAGCTTTTTGAGTTGCTCGATGATAATGCCACCGTATTTTTCTTTCCATTCCCAGGCATATTCTAGAAAGACATCTCGACCAATCTCGTGTTTGGTGATGCCCTTTTCGCGGAGCATGTTGACCACTTTGGTTTCTGTGGCAATGGAGGCGTGGTCTGTACCTGGAATCCAGCAGGCTTCACGACCCTGCATACGGCGCCAGCGAATGAGAATGTCCTGCATGGTGTTGTTGAGGACGTGGCCCAGAGTCAGAATCCCCGTCACATTGGGTGGCGGGATGACAATGGTATAGGGTTCTTTGTTCTCATCTGGTTCTGAATGGAAGTAGTTTTGTTCCAACCAGTGCTGGTACCATTTGTCCTCAATGAGTGAGGCGTCGTAACGTTTGCTGAGTTCTTGTGTCATGCTATCTATCAACCTTATTTATAACCACAGAGATCGCAAAGGGCGCCGAGATATCGAAAGTTCTCTGCGGCAGTATTCCTGTGCGAATCTCCAAATTTTCAAGCTATGAATTTAGACGTAGGTATAGGGGTCTGTAAGGGGAAAAGTGGGGGTTGAGCCTTGGTTTTCAAAGGAATATGAGGTCGGAGTAATTGGAGGGGGTCTTGCTGAGAAGCGACCACGGGTATGCGACTTCAAGCGGAATGCCGACCAAAACACTTTTTTCTGCAATGGAGATAATGAATAAAGGATAAGGCTGTTTTGGGTTTTGTG
Organism: Fidelibacterota bacterium; assembly: GCA_013202495.1. Classification (GTDB taxonomy): domain Bacteria; phylum Fidelibacterota; class UBA8477; order UBA8477; family JABMPR01; genus JABMPR01. Next base: position 6,555 of record JABMQQ010000215.1, read on the forward strand.
CTACTTCAGGGGTTAGACACGAAGAGCTCTAATTTCCACGAATTCACACCAAGAGGACTTAGGGTTGTATGTTGGTTTAAATCTATTCGTGCACTTGGTGTCAGTGAATCACCAAAAAAAGAGCGATTGCTTCACTCCTTTCAGCCGCTCGCAAAGACGGGTTAAATGGAACTGAAGCTTTAGACCTATAGACCTAAATATACGAGGGGAGCAAATTATCAGCGGAAACGCTTACTGGACGTGCAGTCGATTCTGCATATCATTGATCCAGGAAATAACCTTGCCCTTGCTGAAGATCACCTGGGCGTCACCAAAGGACCAGAGACTGTCAACGATGACATCTGGAGGTCCCTGAAGTGCCACAACATCAACGGCATCGGACCCAATGTCAAAGGTGCTGTATGGGTAAACCACCTTGGGGTCTGTAATAATGCCAACTTTCATGGGATTCAATTCAGAGTTCTTCCATCCAACGACAGTGTCAGCCGAAAAAGTAATGGTCGAAAAGCCATATCGCCATACGGCCCCTTTAATTTGAAGTGGATATCCCTGCACTTTTGACACCCAGTCTTTATTAGAACCGACGGTAAAAAAGGTATCCTGTTCCGCCTCCACCACATCTTGATCTTCACTGTTTTCCTGAGTTGGTTCTTCGGTTTCAGGCTCGACTAGTTTCTTTTTCAGCACAGGATTGACCCGCGGTTGAGCGACCGCTTTTTCAGTATATGCCTTTAGTCGATCCGCCGGGGAATCTAGAAGAGATTGTATCATGGTGAACATAAAGACCGTGATTGCAGTGATGACAAACAAAGCGACCAGGGTGGTCTGGCTGGGAATCAAATCTGAAAATGTGGCTTTTTCGTCAAAATCACCTGGATAAGCACTTGCGGGCTCAGCGGCAGGTGCTGGTTCGGGTTCAGGTTTGGGCCGCGACTGTGATTGATTAGCTTCCTGATTGGGAGGAGCTTGATAGGCTTTCTCCTTCCTGTACTCCTGTTGCTTGGCCTGGGGTGGTTTTTCCTGGGCCGGAGGTGGTTCAGGTGGGGCGCGTCTGGGTGGAGCCTCAAATGGCGCTTCTTTCACATGAAGAAAATGACCATATTTTTTTATATAGGTTAAGGCCACCGCTTTGGCCTCGTTGATCATTTTAATTTGCCTGTCTGCCTCAGGCTTCATGGGGTCGCCATCGCGGTATTTATCCGGATGCCACATCTTGGCCAATTCTCGATAGGCCAGCTTGACACTCTCTTCAGTAGCAGATTTATCCAGCCGAAGCGTGTGTAATGCTGTAGAGATTTGCATGCCTTTACTGGCCATGGATCAGGTGTGCCCTTCCAGACTTTAGCTACCGTTTTACTTTAGCGGAAAAGATATTCAGCTTGATATCAATAGTCTAGTCTCGATATGCCTTCGAATTAAGGACTTCAACAAGCGAAGAATGAGGGGAGTTGTTATTTTTCGTAACTGATCAGGACACTCATCCCAAGACCAAATGGAGCTGAATGCCATTCAGCCTGACTGGTTTTACGATAGAACATTTTTCCACTTAAGATTCCAGTGGCAAAAACAAGGTTTCCTGCGCCCAACTCTTTCACATATTCCAGACTAATGACAAAATCGTCTTCCACGACAATCTGATGTGGGCTGAGATCAATCTTGATAATTTTTTCACCTGAGAAATTTGTCAATGTTATATAGATGGGTTCGCTTAAGACATTTTTTCCAGGTAAATCCTGATCCATTTCATATACGTTTAATCGATAAAAGATTGTTTCAAAACTGGTTTCAATTCCGTGCAGCCGCAGCTCTTTTAAGAGTGTGGGACGCTGCTTGAGTTTGACAAGAATCCCCAATTCATAACCCAGACTGTCATTGGTGAATCCTGCCTTCAAACCAGGTGGTGGATGTGGGTTGCCCACAACTTTCTCTTTGAATTTTCGTGGATAGACCACGACTTCTGGCAACTCAAGTATTTTGGGCGTTAATTCAACCTCGCACGCGACTTTGCAGCGCTCAAGTATTTCTGCAATCGTTACATCATAACTTTCATATCCAATAAACGAGAAGCGAAGCGTAGACCCCTTATCAATCTCTGATAAATCCAGCCGAAAATAGCCTTTGTCATTCGAGACCGTTCCCCGCTCACCTTTCAATACACCAATATTAACATAGGGAATAGCGTCACCCGTTGCGCTGCTTAGTACACGACCGCTCAGGGTTTCTGCTCTACCCAAAAAGGGCAGACAGGCAGGCGGAAATCCAGATAATCCAGCTTGGCTTCATAGATTCAGTTTGTACACAAAGTATTTATTTTGTTCGCAAATGCCTTCTCTGGAAGCTCCAAAGACCTAAGGCAAAGTAGATTGCAGTCATGAGTGACAGGGCCAGCAATTCCCCCTGAATGTCACCAAGCCCCATCCCCATAATACTGATTTTCTGAAGTGCATAAATAGCAGGAGCTGGAGACATAAGACTTTGCCAGCTTACGCCATAATCCCCCAGGTAGAACCAGGCATTAGGAGAAATGGGAAAGGCCGCCCCTGAAAAAAACATAAATAAAAATAGTGGGAAATTGCCTACCACGAGCACGTCTGTGACAGAGCGTGTTAGCGCTGCCAAGATCAAGCTGAAGGCTACCATGCTGATGCTGGTGAGGACTGTTATGAGTAAGAATGCCAGCAGCGATCCCCGCAACTCAAAACCCAGAGATGTGGCTGCGCCCAGGGTGAGAAAAATGGCTATCAAGCCAACCAAAACCTGGCTGGACCCAACGCCCACCAAAAACTGCCAGCCCTCCATGCCAGATAATTTTAATCTGAGAATGGTTCCCTGATCTACTTCCACAATAATCTCTATTGTGGCTGAAAACATGAGCATAATAATGGAAAGAATAAGCATACC
>JABMQQ010000216.1 GCA_013202495.1 Fidelibacterota bacterium
CAACTGCGGAGGCAGCTGCAACTGTTAAGACCGTAACTCTCCTCGAACAAGACCCTGGCTCATCACCAGGGTTTTTTTTATCCCAAAACCTACGGTTTTGGGATAATCGCGGCGTAGTTCGAAGAACGAAGCCGGATAAACTCAGCGCCTAATCACCCATTCATTAACTCACAAGCCTATGATTCAGGCAAATGCCCCCACAGGTTTTGGGATATTTGAAGCAATTATTAGCAAACAAGCTGTTTTAGATGTCTAGGATGGTCCTTCAGCGGGCAGAAATAATGTCTCAGCTTAAACAATAGTCACGTTAACTCACAAGAAACCTTCATTAGCCGGCATGGTTTACCTTGTTAGAGTGTATTTTGGTCTTAGCTTATCCATATGTTGCGTGATGACCAGAATCTTGACCAATATCCCTGGATGATCAATTTTAAGAAAAATCCCATCCCAGTCCTGCTGAAAGCAGCACCTCTACCTGTCCGCTATAAATTGGTAACTGATATTCTGGAAGATTCATCTTCTGAAGAATTTTTAGCCCTGCAGAAGAATTTAAGAAAGCATCAACCCCGTCGAAAACTCCTGGCAGAACAGAGTGCTGATGGATTATGGCCCATAGACGGCAAAACATCTGGATTGAGTGAAGCTCAGATTCAAACCCTTCAGTTGTTGAAACAACAAGAAGTGTTGCATGCGCTCCTGGATTTCTCAGTAACCCATAAACAGGAAAAAGTCATGTTGGGCATGCGTGAGGTTCTGCGTAGCCTGGCTGAGCAGGAGCTCCAGCTCAGACTTCATCACCAATCCCAGGCTATATTTCTTGCAGTAACCTATCAGTTGGAAGGTAATCCCATTATCAAGCAGCTGATCAGAGATATCATTGCGCGTCAAAATTCAGATGGTGGCTGGTCCAGCTTACCTGACGAACTTTCCTCCTGCTATTGGAGCAGCTTATTTTTCATATGGACCTTGGGACAATCGGAAAAATTTCGTGAGAACCGTGCGATTAAAAAAGGTCTTAAATATTTAGAAAGCAAAATCCTTCAAGAGGGTGAAAGCAGTCTCCTTCCCGGGATGCAAGTCTGGGACACTCTTCTCTCAGGAACCAGTGGTTTAAGTATCATCTCAGGGGGCACCCTCAGGTATTTGGAAACCATCAAATTAATCGATGGAAATAATAAGGACCGCAAAACCCACAAATTGCTTGATTGGCTCATTGATGCCCAGCTAAAGACTGGATTATGGCCCAGTATTGTCAGCCGTGACAAGCAAGGTGACTTTGGTGTCACATTGCGTGTGCTAAAAGTATTGAAACATTTCCAGTCACAGCGTGTTCAGGAAACACTTAAGTACGATTCAGATTTCTAATTTAGAAAAAATATATTCGGAGTAAAAGATGACAGATATAAATACTTCAACTGCCTTTCCAGTAATGCCCCTGCGCAATACGGTACTCTTTCCCCAGCAGGTAATTCCACTCTATATCGGCCGAGAACGCTCATTAAAACTTTTGCGTGAACTTCCCTCTGGGAAGAAGACCATTGTTGTGGTGGCCCAACGTGAAGGTTCTGTAGAGAATCCTGAAGCAGGCGACCTTTTTGATGTAGGAACGACCGCCTCTGTCATGAAGATTTTGGATATGCCAGATGGCAGCCAGAGCGCCATTGTTCAAGGTGGGGAACGTGTCCGCATAAAAAGCTACTCTCAGACGGATCCGTATTTTAAAGCCAGCATTGAAGGTATTGAAGAAATCTATGATGCTGATCTTGAAACCGATGCCATGTCTGCCAATATCAGGACCCTCTTCCGTGAACTTTCAAAAGTCGCAGATTATATCACCCAGGAGCACATCTCACTGCTCTCCAATATTCAGCATCCTGCCCGTCTGGTGGATCGTGCCGTTTCCATGATGCAGCTCTCGAATGGTGAAAAACAAGATATCCTGGAAGAAACAGATGTCACAGAGCGTCTGAAGAAAGCCACCGTTCTCATCAATCGGGAAATTCAGCGTCAGGAAATTGGTGAAAAAATTCAGACTGAGGTTCAGGAAGAAATTTCCAAGAGTCAGCGTGAATACTTTCTAAGAGAGCAGATGAAAGCCATCAAGAAAGAATTGGGCGAGGACGATCAAACATTGGAAATCAAGGAACTTGAAGAGAAAATTCTCGAAGCAGGTATGCCTGAAGAAGCACTAAAAGTAGCCAATAAAGAAATTGATCGCCTCCAACGAATTCCCCCTTCATCTCCTGAGTATACGGTCTCACGTACCTATTTAGATTGGCTGGTGGAATTGCCCTGGAGCAAAGAAACTGAGGATCGAGTTGACATACAGGAAGCCTTGAAGATTCTCGATAGAGACCATTATGGTTTGAAACGAGTTAAAAATAGGGTCCTGGAATTCCTGGCTGTACGGAAGCTCAAAATGGAGCAGAGTCCAGATGCACCCATCAAGGGACCTATCCTGTGCTTCCAGGGTCCGCCAGGAACGGGTAAAACCTCACTTGGTAAATCTATTGCCGACGCTCTCGGTAGAGAATTTATTCGCATCTCTTTGGGTGGCGTGCGTGATGAAGCCGAAATTCGTGGTCACCGCAGAACCTACATCGGTGCCTTACCAGGTCGAATCATACAAGGACTTAAAAAAGCCAAAACCCGTAATCCGGTCTTCATGCTGGATGAAGTTGATAAACTGGGGACTGATTTTCGAGGAGATCCCAGCTCTGCGCTTCTCGAGGTGCTTGATCCTGAACAGAATAACTCTTTTAGTGATCATTACCTTGAGGTTACTTTTGATCTCTCCAAGGTCATGTTTATTGCCACGGCAAATTGGCTGGATCCAATTCCCGGACCTCTCCGTGATCGCATGGAGATGATTGACTTCCCTGGATATATCGAAGAAGAAAAAATCCACATCGCCAAATCATATTTGATTCCTAAGCAGGTCACAGAACATGCCCTGGAAGAAGAACAGATTACATTTATGGACACAGCGATAGCGGAGATCATCGGTCGCTATACCTATGAGGCAGGTGTTCGTAATCTTGAGCGTCAGATCGCCAATGTGTGTCGCAAGGTCGCAAGGGAGCGAGCAGAGGGGAATGATAAACCTCGTCGTATTACCAAGAGCAGTATCACCAAGTTGCTTGGCCCACCAAGACGCCATAGTGAAATTGCCGAGCGAATGTCCAACTATGGCATCGTGATTGGTCTGGCCTACACTGCTGTGGGTGGTGATATTCTATTTATTGAAGCCATGAAAATGGAAGGCAAAGGGGGCTTGAAGCTCACTGGTAAACTCGGTGATGTGATGAAAGAATCTGCCCAGGCTGTATATTCATATATTCGATCAAATGCTGAACTTTTTGACATCGATCCAGATTTCTATAAGAAATGGGATATCCATGTGCATATCCCGGCTGGAGCTGTTCCAAAAGATGGACCTTCCGCTGGTATCACACTTTTTACTGCAATGATTTCCCTGCTTACAGAGCGTCTGGTTAAAAGTAATCTGGGTATGACCGGTGAGATTACACTCCGCGGAGCAGTCTTGCCCATTGGCGGAATTCGTGAGAAGGTCATGGCTGCCAACCGTGCTGGTTTGACAACCGTCATCTTACCAAAGAAGAATGAGGCAGATTTGGTCGAATTGCCAGAAAAAGTGAAAAAAGAGATGGAATTCAAATTTGTAGAGCAAATTTGTGATGTCATCGAGCTTGCTCTGGAACCAGCTACTGAAAAGAACAAAGTACCCAAAAAAGTAGCAGCCAACGCATAGAGAAAGAGATATTTTACAACGAATCTTACGAATTCAACGAGGGGCTCTTTAAAAACAGCATAAAGGTTCGTTATTTTCGTCTATTCGTTGTGGGAGTTTTAAACAGTTATAGAGAGGTGGAGGGGTCTGATGCAATGTCCAAAGTGTAAAGGGTATATGAAAAGTATCGAGTTCGAACATGTCCAGGTCGAACGTTGCACTAAATGTTATGGAATCTGGTTTGATAGATTTGAACTTCAAGACCTGAAAGTTCTCTCAGGATCTGAAGTTATTGATATGGGTGATCCTGAAGTTGGTAAACATCAAAACCAGAATACTGAGGCAATTTGTCCAAGATGCGAAATTGCCATGATTCCTGAGGCTGACAAGAGGCAAGCACACATTCGTTATGAGCGTTGTCCTGATTGCCGGGGTGTTTATTTCGATGCTGGAGAATTCCGAGATTACAAAGAATTGACCATCGGCGAATTCTTCAAATCCATGTTTAACCGTAGAGGTTAGCGCAATATCAAGCAACACCTGACTTAAGTCAGGTGTTGTGGTGAACCAAAACTATAGAACAAAAAAAGGTCCCGGAAATCCGGGACCTTTTTTATAACAGTTAATCTGCTGTAGGATTAGAAATTAAGTTTCAATCCTGCATTCATCCATCTTGGTGTGCCTAGGAAAACCTCGGCTTTTTCAGCAGTATGATTATTGGAGATAAAATCGCCATCATATATTGAAAAACCGTTATACTCACTATTATCAACAGCATCTTGAACATAAGTTGCGTCAAGAACATTGAAGACGTGCATAAAGAGTTGAGCATTGATGCCCGCCATCTTTGGTAAGTCGTAGGTTAAATGCAAATCCATTTTGGCATAACCAGGAGCTTCCCATACTTGATCATGATCAGCATAGGCTAACTCAGCAGCGCTGAGCAGTCCATCGCCTTCACCATTATCATAGGCAAGATCCCAAGGATCAATCTCTCCGGCCTCTCCATCACCTTCAAGACCATCATCACCCCAGTCATTAATCTGACGACTTGCAGGGCTCCAATCAGCATAGTTATTGTCATACATACTGTAAAGAGCCTGAACCCTCAGACCTTTAATTGGTGTAAAGGTTGCTCCTAATACGTAAGCCGTCTGTGGCATATCACCGACTTTTAGACCATTGAGAGCGTATGTATATTCGCCCAATACTTCTCCACTCTCATCTTGATAACTACCATCGGCATCATTCCCGAATTCCCAGCTACCAAAGCTTAAGGAAGCATCGAGACGGAGCATTTGCATAGGTTGTACAGAAGCTTCAACTTCAACACCTTTATGGTTCTGGTTTACACCAGTAAGGAAAATAACATCAGTATCTCCACTGGAACCTTGACCAGTAGTTACCGATCTGGTTAAGTTACGTTCTTTCCAATCGGTGTTGTAAGCATTGGCGGTTACAGCGAACATCTTGGCTTTATAATTCAAACCAACTTCTGTACTCATGAATTTCTCATTGGCAGGATCAGATGCAACAGTGCCATCAAAATAGATCACATTATCCATGATTGGTGGTTTTTCAACATATCCAAAGTTACCAAACACATTGAAGTTATCGGCTAGATGGAACATACCGCCACCCTTGACCTGCATGGCACCAATAGCATCAGACTTGATAACTTCCTGTTCAGTGGTAAACATATCCTGGTATGAGTACTTGATGGATGAGAATCCGGCCATACCATAGGCATTCAATGCACCTGCAGTATAACTGGCTTGTCCAAATCCACCAATCCAATCAACAGTAGTTTGATTGTGATAATCAATGAAATCACCAAGACCCACTTTATAAGCGTCGCCACCGTTCTCATTTGGATCGGAGTCATCTAAATAATAGTCGCCACCCATGAGGTCACGGACTTCGCGTGTGTGCTCAATTCCAGCTGTACGCCAGTCGATACCAACCTGAAGTTTCAACATGTCACTCATGTCAAAATTCAGTTTGGAGATCAAACCGATGGTGCTCTGACGGTTGATACTATTACGCAGGATACCAACAGATTGGTTGTTGTCTGTACCATGTGTGCGGTAGATTTTTGATTTGTCAACATAGACAGAATCTTCGCTACCTGAATTATAAGCAACTAGCGTGTTCCAGTCTCTTATCCAGGGACCATCACCATAATAGAATTTATAGCCATCGTCACCTAGTCTTCCGTTAGCATCGAGAGTAGGTATCTTGCCGTAGGTACCAGTTCCACCACCTGAGCCACCAGACCAATACAGAACTGATGAGAGTCTCATCTTATCTGATAGGTTCATGTAATGATTCAAGTTGACCAGAGGTTTGTGAAAGAAATTTTCCCGCTCGTTCAAGTAATCAGGATCATGTCTTTCAACAGTACGAGCACCATACATGTACCAATATTGTTCGCCTTTATAATCAGAACTGATATCAGCAACATTTTGGTTGAATAGATGGCCAACATCATTCCCTGCCATCACTGTGGAATCATCCTGGGCATAGTTGTCATTAGTCGTAAATTTATCTACATACCTGTCCCAGTCACTATATCCATCTGAATCGATATTGCTGTTTTCAAGGCTCTCTTTGTCTGCAACTTCTGCAGCGAATTCCTGGTCATAGGCCATGACATTCTGCTTGTAGAGGTTCTGACCATGACGCTGGGGAGCACCGATAGCATATAGCTCAAAACGGTTATCTGCGTTAACAGCATAAGATGCACCAAAATAGTATGCCCATGCATCGGTCCAGGCCTTGTCGACGACGCCTTCACCAGTCTTGCGAACGATAGTTCCGCTCAAGGCAATTTTATCAGCGATCATACCTGTGTTGTAGTTAACAGTAGTTTTCAGAAATGAACCGGAACCGCTCTCTTGTTTAATGCTTCCACCAGCATTGAGTTTCGTTGGGTCAGTAATGATGTTCATGGTTCCACCAATTGAAGGTCTTGCCAGGTTTACAGTACTGAGTCCACGTTGCATCTGGATTGAAGATGTGGCATCACCAACAC
>JABMQQ010000217.1 GCA_013202495.1 Fidelibacterota bacterium
ATATAAGGGTTTACGGGGAGTCAGTGACTAAAAAATGACTATTTTGAAAAAGTTTTGAAATTTGGTTGGTAAATGGTGCTATTGCTGGGCTCCCGCTCTGTTTATCGCAAATACACCATCTTAACAACACTGGAGAACTCGCCTGCTTGAAGTCTTGCGAAGTACATGCCTCCGGCTACCTGTTGTCCGAATTGATCCGCTCCGTTCCAGCTGACTTGATATCTGCCTGGAGTTTGAGATGTTGAGACAAGCGTCTGGATTTCTCGACCGACGATATCATAGATGACAAGTGAGACCTCTGAATGTTTTGGTAATTCGTACTCGATCGATGTGCTTGGGTTGAAGGGATTGGGATAACAAGAAAAGTTAAATTGTTGTGGTAGAGTTCTCTCCCCAAGAGTAGATACTGAATTATATTTATAGATAAATACGAACTCCTGTGGATATGTGTATTGCCCATTTACAAGATCAACACTCGCAAGGATTTCAGGGTATCCATCGAAGTCTATGTCAACAGCGCTAGCAGAATACATCGCACTGTTTTGTCCGAACAGCGGTTTTCGTTGAATGAATCCAAGATAGAATGACAGATCACCCTGGTGTTCAAGAATCAGCAGATTTGAACTAATGTTTAAAAATAGCTCCATCTCACCATCGTTATCCATATCGATACACTGAATTTGTGGTATGCTAATCCCAAAATTATCCATTAGCCAGACCGAGGAAACAGGTTCTAATATATTATCCCCCACCGCTTCAAAACCTGTTAACAGCATTGCCGTTCGATTATCGTAAAACGCCTGACCAAAGACCCACAGTTCTGGTCTACCGTTCCCATCCAAATCTGGAGATATGGTTGAACCAAAGGCATTTAGCGTTCCAACACTACCATTCCATGTATTTACATATTGATCGCCGATACCAGAGTATTCCACCATAGAGACAGACCCATGAACCCCACTTATGTAATACTCTTTTAGTCCATCTTGGTCTAAATCGCCTACAGTGAAGCCAGTACTAATAAAATCTGGGTATTCAAACGTATGTCGTATGATGTATTCATTTGCTGTTGTGTCATATTCCTGAATTACTGCCATTCGATCAGTGGCTGAGGTATCAACAGCTTTGTCAAACAGAAGCAAATCAGTTTGATTATCATTGTCCAAATCATCCCATGTCATCCAGTTCATCCATTGCGAACCCGGCAATAAATAGGAATGCTGATAAACAGTGGGTAGGCTTGTCGATGTTGAACATTCATAAGCTCGGATAGGTCTAAAGGCAGTATTGTCTTGTATTATCTCTGCATCCAGGTAGTACTCATTTAGTCCATCATTGTCTACATCAGTTATTCCAAGAGGTAATATTGATACGGCCGGATATACATGCTGCAAATGGAAGAGCGAATCAGCCCCCATTTCATATATCCTATTACGAAAGGAATCAAATCGTTGAGCTGCTGGCAACGTTGGGTCGACCCACATTCCATATATTTCCATTAAGCCATCACCATCGGTATCACCTGTAACAAAAGGTTTTTCTCCGACATACAGATCGAGTTGTTGAATCTCAATATACATATCATCATACCGAGTTGTGTCTACTTCCCAAGGATAAATCACTGTTGAGGTACAGTCTCTCAAGGTTGAGATGATGGAATTATGCGCATACGGTTCCCTGGACATCTGGATTCGTGAGTTGTCCAAAGGATACACCTGAACAATGATACAGAAGAACAGACTAAATGCGGATGTGAATGATCTACTCAAATTAGCTTCATCGCAAGTAAACCATCTTAATAACACTTGAGTACTCTCCAGCCTGTAGTCTGGTGAAATACATCCCACCGGCGACTTGGTGTCCATCTCGATTGGTTCCGTTCCAAGTGACATTGTAGCTACCTGGGATTTGAGATGTCGAGACAAGAGTCCGCACTTCTCGTCCGGCTATATCGTAGATAGCTAGAGAGACGTCTGATTTTTCTGGTAACTGGTACTCTATTGTTGTGCTTGGATTGAATGGGTTTGGGTATGCTGGGTAAAGAGTTAAGGCATTTGGGGCAGTAGATAGCGGATCAATCCCACTTGGATTTAAGTATTCGTATGATAACAGTCTAAAATTTACCCATGATCCGTTGCTCCAATTTTTTTGGACCCTTGATGCAAGTCTGTTTTCAGAGTCATAAGTATAATCATACAGCCTTACATTAACCCATTGATCTCCGGACCAGCTTTGAAGCGTCCGAGACAATTCAGCATCAAATTCAGCATAAGTGTATATACCCTTCGAGTTATTCACCCACAGAGTATCATCCAGACCCAGCTGTGAAATAATTTCAGTGACTAACGTACCTTCATAAGAATAAAGACCTCTAGATTCATTTGCTAAAGTACTATCCGACCAACTACGAATGATCCATTCTGATAAATTATTGATCGAGTCATAAGAATAGTCAAATTCATAATCAGGGACCCATTCACCTCCCCGCCATTCTTGGCTATTCATTTTTAGTGGTAATCCACTTTCATTATTTACCCAGGAATGCCTATCTTCAAGAGCCCAACTTGATCCCTCCCACTCCTTTAGTAATTCCTCTATTAGATAGTTTTCATCAGAGTATGTGTATTCTATTAATCTCTCATTTAACCAGTCAGTGCCATCCCCTTCTTGGGTAATCCTAGAGGAAATGAGGTCTAAAATATTGTAGATGTACTCGATCCGATTATACCCCCACCAGTATCCATCAGTAATCCATTCTTGACTAATCACATCATATAAAGACCCATCAGTATTGTACTGGTAGATTTTTCTCGAGGTACTTACCCAGATGTCTTCTAAAAAGCTTTGATCTAGTGATTCAATTAGATTGTTTTCAGGTGAGTAGCTCTTGCGGTTTAAACCAAAGGGAACGGTCCATTCATTTAAATCTGAATCCCAATAGTGAGAGTACTGTATAACGATTTCTGCAGTGTCTTCGCGAAGATTGGAGAATCTAACCTCTACTGGTTCAAAATGTCCTTGAGCGATGATGCCATTTGTAGCTAGGACACACAGTATTAGTAGGATTAAATGTTTCATGTTCATGCTCCCAGGTTTAAAAGACCCTTTACGTATTAACCTTTATTTGACTGACACTCACGACTGAGTTCATACCTTATCAAACCAACTCTCTTGTGTCAATCAGCATCATCTCAAATATACCATCTTAAGTACCGCCGAAAACTCTCCTGCAACAAACCTAGCGAAGTATAATCCACTTGCAACCTGACTGCCATCATCGTTCATCCCATCCCACACAACAGAATAACTTCCTGGTGACTGCGGTTCCGAAACCAGTGTTCGTGTTTTTCTCCCCATAACATCGTAGATAATCAATGAAACGTTAACTGGTCTTGGAATTTCATACCGGATTTCTGCACTAGGATTAAATGGGTTGGGATAACTTGTTAATTGATAGCGAGAAGGAAGTTTAATTATGCTATCATCGATTCCCACAATAGTACTAAAATCTCCCCATTCAGTCTCACCTATTCTATATCCCTGTAAACTCCATCCCCCACCACCATCAAAAAAAGCATGTGTGGCTCCAATCCCATATCTCCTGGTCGCACTACCAACTGTTCCGCTAAAGAATAGGTCTGTAGTACCATCACTGTTTAGTAGAAGACCTTCTGATGATGATAATTCGTATTGCTCCCAGTTACTGGGCTGAAAGTTTTCACTGAATAGAAAGTAATAGCCGGCACTGAAAATCGAATATGGGTAACCACCCAAAGTATATACTTTTATGGTGTCTGTGGGTAGTAGTGTCGTGCTGAGTCCATCGATTCCACTGTAAACATTTCTCTGTCTTGAAATCGAATAGATAGTACTGTCACCTGAGATTATCTCATCTATTACTTGATATCTTGTTCCCTGCGTAAGTGTGTAAGGACCACCATACCTCCAAATATTACCTGTTTCCAATGGTTGGAATTGTCGCCAGTCACTTATCGTATCAGCTCTATAGGTAAACCTAAAGCCTGGGTATGATGGGGCTCCATCAATGTTAAAGAAAATGGTGAGCTTTGATTCGAGTCCATCTGGATAATCGATGACTCTAATTCCTGATATTAATATAGAATCTCGTTCCTCTACAAAAAGAGAGATCGAGTCAATTTCAGTTTGAGCGGTGAAATCGAATGCTAACGTGTCGTCCAATCGATTGTACTCATCATAATCAATCCCAATAAAAGTGCTAAACTCGTACTCCAGAGGTCTCTCTAGATTATTATTGAAATGTATGACCACAGAATCCAGCTCGAAAGAGCCCCACCCATCATCGTTCAGATATATGTGTCGATCAAAGGTGTCCAAGGGGACCATACAAAGAGTATCCATTAGATTGAACCGCATTTTTAAATCTGGTGCATCGGCGGACACAGAAGTTGGAGTCGTTAATAATACAAGGATGAACAACGGAAATAATAATTTTGTCATACTCATGACCTCCCCACCATTTGTGAATACTTGCTTGAAATTAGCAATTTAGTCTATTTATTCAAAGGAGTTCGTGACTGGGATAACCTACTATATGTCGAGTGGGTCTATAATCCTCTACTATTTACAATTTATCTTTGGCTACGTTCTCTCTCACTAAGGCCGCTGGGCGCTACCACGAGTGGAAAGGCGATATTGGTTGCACATATATTGCACACACGAAATCGGACGTCCCTGCAACCGACTGTAGTACAGCCACATACAGCATGCAAAAAGAGGACTGAAAATCCCCGTGTCAGATTTTAACGGTGCAAGTCGTGACACATATACGCCACATTTACTTCGTATCTTATTGTTATTTATGTATTTTTATTTGCTCGTATATACACGATCACAAAACTTTATTAGAACCACCTCACTACCAAACTCATTAACTCATTAACTCATTAACTCAGTAACTAATCAACTCAGTAACTAACCAACATGAATACTGCGGTGCATAACTTCCTGAGTTTTTTGCCGGCTATCTTCTTCAGATGACTTTCCCAATTCTTCAGACAGTTTCTCATCATCTTCCACTTCCAGCAAATTACAAACGTGCTTTATGATGTAATCCGGGATCAAAGGCGTATAAAGTTCAGCCTCTTCCGTAAGATACTGAGCTGATTGATAACAGCTGGGAGGCAATTCAGGGATGTCCTTGCTAATATCCTCATCTTGACGGATTCGTCGCTTATTGGCCAATTTGAGGGACATATCTCCATGATCCAGCCCATATTGAATAGCCATGGTCAACCCCGCTAGTAGCAGGTGAATAAAGGCCGATCCATCGGCACTGCGCAACTCGATAGTCTGCCGTTTAAAGGGTGAAATATAACGATCCTTAAGACGATGGTTAATCACTGAAGCCATATCTTCCCCATGACGCCAACCCAGAGGGACCCTGATAAGGGCCGCACGGTTAAAGTCACTCCAGAAAAGCTTGGTAGGTGATTCCTGTCCAGGGACCAGTCGTAAATGTGAGGCTGCAATGGTATTGCCAAAAGCCGTGAGAGAGGGTGCATAGCGCAAGAGCCCTCCAATGGCCTGTTTGGCAACGGTAGACAACTCGCCTTTGGCATTGGTCATGACATTATTATTGTCCAGTAACAGCTCGACATGGAAATGCAGACCTGTGCCTGCGTAACCAGACTCTAATTTAGGCGCAAAGGTTGCAAGTAAATCATACTGTGCTGCCACATGACGGACAACATATTTGGTCAGACTGAGATAATCGGCAGCCCATTCAATGGGAGCTGGTAAAAACTCAACTTCAAATTGTTCAGCGTATTTGCCGTTTAATGCTTCATCCTTACTCTCGATATTCCGGATCGTCCCCACTTCTGAATGCCCATACTTCACATGTGAAGTGATATCTGCAATGATTTCCAACATCTCCTTGACAACTTCTATATAGCGAGAAAAGGGTCCAGAGGCATGGTACCCCCCTTGAGCAGGCATGGGATAAAGTTCATCCTCCTGATCACCAATCAAGTAAAATTCCAGCTCGCCCAGGGCCCACAGATCGTAATTGTGTTTTGCCTTTAAAGATTCTGCCGCTTTCATCAGAATATTGTCAGGACAGAATTCAGCTAATTTTTCATCTTTATCAAGAAAGCGACAGAGAAAACAAATGCCCTTGTCATCAAAAGGATCGATAAATGCTGAAGCATAGACCGGTACGACGTAGAGGTCGGAAGATGAAGTTCCCACCATGCCTTTAAACAAGCTTGACCCATCTACCCTCTCGCCAGAAGCCAGAATGCGCTCAGCATAATTCATGGAATTGATGGGAACAATGAGCTGTTTCAGTCGGCCATCACCTGCCGTGTAGTGAAAAGTGATCCGTTTAAGATCATTCTGATTGATAAAATTGAGCAGATCACTTCTTTGTAGATTTTTAGGGCTGATGCCAAGAATAGTTGCTACTGATAGACTCATGTTCGTCCTCCTGATTCAACCCAATCTATCTCGCGCTGTTTGCTGTACAAGAATAGAATGATGCCTCACATTTATTTCTGTCTCACCCTGCAAATGTCGCCTTATGAAAACTGTTGAATTGAGTGGCGCCTGAATTATACTCCTCCAATGCTTCTTCGTAGAAAAAATATTTCAACTCAAGGAAACCCCATGAAACTCATACTCATTTCAATTATAAGCCTTGTGCTATTCCATTGTGCCATCCCCATGCAGAATGAACCAGCCACCATCAGCGAAAAAGAGATCTACGATCACATCGCCTATTTAGCATCAGATGAACTGGAAGGCCGGAAACCAGGGACACCCACAGGTGATCAGGCTGCAGACTATATTGCCAATCATTTCAACCAACTTGGTCTCACCCTTCTCGGTGAAAGTGGGAATCAATATTTTGAGGTAGTTACCTCAGTTGCCCTCGGTCCAAATAATAGTCTCAACGCACCTGGGATTGATGGAGTCGCTGGAGAAAACTTTACGCCTACAGCCTTTTCATCAAGTGTGAGTCTGGAAGCCCCAGTAAGTTTTGTAGGCTACGGTTTCACAATTGAGAGCGACACCCTGAATTGGGATGATTATGACGCGGTTAATGTCAAAGACAGGTGGGTCATGATACTACGTGGTACTCCAGAGAATGAAGCCCGCTCTAGTAAATTTGATAAATACTCATCATTGAGACATAAATTATTGGTAGCCCGTGACCATGGTGCCGCAGGTGTTATCTATGTGAGTGGCAGTAAATTTGAAGCAGAAGATGAGCTCATGGATCTCAGAATTGAACGCAACCTTTCCCAGGCTACCCTCCCTGTTCTCCATATCAAAAGGGAACTCGCTGACCAGCTACTGACTGAATCCTCAAAAACCGTATCAGGGCTTGAGACAACACTGGATACAGACTTAAAACCTGCCAGTCTCGAATTAGATATTGTGCTATCAGTTACCACTGAAATTATCCAGCAGGAAGTCACTACTCAAAATGTGATTGCCCTCCTCCCTGGATCTGATGCTGTGTTAAAAGATGAATACATTGTTGTAGGTGCTCACTATGATCATTTAGGATGGGGTGGCAAGGGATCTGGATCGCGTAAACCAGATACATCAGCAGTTCATAATGGTGCTGATGACAATGCCTCAGGTGTTGCAGCAGTACTTGAAATTGCCGAGAAATTAGCTCTGGGCAAACATGCTCCCAAAAGAAGCGTTTTATTTATGGCATTTGGTGCCGAAGAAATGGGGTTGCTCGGTTCAAAATTTTTCACCAAAAATCCCCTGGTTGATAAATCCCAGATCAAGCAAATGTTTAATCTCGATATGGTAGGCCGACTTAATCCCACGAAACCATCTCTCACCGTTGGTGGAACAGGAACTGGTTTGGGTATGGAAGATTTTCTGCTGGATCATGCCATTGATCGTGATTTTCAATTGTCCACAACACCAGATGGCTACGGTCCTTCTGATCATGCAGCCTTCTATGTTGAAGATGTCCCAGTTTTGTTTTTCTTTACTGGTATTACTGAAGAGTACCACACCCCTCAGGACGATGTAGAAACCATCAATATTTCAGGTGAAAAAGCCATAGCAGATTATGCCTATGATCTGATTGCTGACCTGGGCTCACGAAAGGAAACTTTCACTTTCCAGGAAGCTGGTCCCAAAGGTCCACCCAAGGGAGGCAAACGCGGTAAGGTAAAAATGGGAATCATCCCGGATTTTGCTGCTGCAAAAACAAATGGCTTTCTCCTCGGTGGTGTGGTTCCAGGTGGTCCTGCGGCAATTGCCGGTATGGAATCTGGTGATGTCATGATTGCTCTGGAAGGTCTGTCAGTAATGAATGTATACGACTATATGAGTCGTATGGCAGAAGTAAAGCCCGGAGACCGCGTCACTGTGGAAGTCATGCGCGGCGATGAAAAATTAATCCTCATTGTAGAACTATAAGGGTACCTCCATGTCGAATAACACAAAGCAACAAGCCTGGATACTATGGATTCTAGCCATTCTCATCACGCTCTCTTCTGTGGTTTACCAGCGAAAAACAGGTCCAACCTACCCGGTAACTGGTGAAGTCACCATAGATGGAAAAACGGTGAGCTATCACCTCATGCGCTCCCAAAATACGGGTGAAAATGCTGAAATTGATCTGGGAGCTACAAAACCTGAATTCAATGCAACCTTGAAGTGGAAACGCTACAAGAGTCATGATGAATGGCGCATCACTCCCTTCATGATGGTAGATGGTCATCTAAAAGCTTATCTCCCCTCTCAACCTCCCGCAGGCAAGATCATTTATGAAGTTAACCTACTTACTGCAGATGGGAAAACCCACTCGCTGGTGGATGAACCAACTGTTATCAGGTTTAAAGGTGCCGTTCCTGCAGCCGTTTTGATCCCCCACATCCTGTTTATGTTTTCAGCTATGCTTATGGCAACTCGTACAGGTATGGCAGCCTGGGTTGAGAGTCCAGCTACCCTGAGATATACCCTGCTCACGGGTACTTTTCTCATGTTGGGTGGGATGATATTAGGACCTATCGTTCAGAAGTATGCCTTTGATGCTTATTGGACCGGTTGGCCCTGGGGAACCGACCTGACAGACAATAAGACGGCTGTAGCCTTTATTTCTTGGATTCTGGCAGCCTGGAGACAAAATAAAACTGGTAATGCCAAGGCCTGGATCATATCCGCTGCAGTCATTACTCTGGCGGTTTATCTCATTCCACACAGTGCTTTTGGATCTGAACTGGATTATACGCAGATCGAGCAATAAGTTTTTATTCAAATCTTCTAGGCTGGGATTCGAATCCCAGCCTAGAAGATTCGAATCCCAGCCTGGAGGATCTTCTCTGGAGGTTGAGGCTCTCGAAACCTCAAGAAATTTCTGTCCATTTTATGGACATTTCGAGAGCCTCAATGTCCGGATTTCTGCGGGGATTACCAGTAGCGTTCGAGGTGAATCTGACCCGGCGCCTTTTTACTATGTTCTTTATAACCTTCGAGCTCCAGAACCTCGACCATGGTGTCAATCATACTGGGATTTCCGCATAAAAAGATATGGGTATTTTCAGGTGTTGGTTCAAGACCTGATTTTGTCTGAATAACTTTACGCTCCCACAATTCCTGGATATAGCCACTCTCACCACCCCAGGCGATGTGCTCAAGGTTTGGACGGGTAATAGCCGGGATATAAGTGAAATTGGAACACACATTTGCGATGGTATTTAGTTCTGATCGATATCCCAGATCCCAGCTGTGACGAGCACCATGTACAATGATATACTGTCTGTCAGAGTTGCAGGGTAGATCATCACGTAACATGCTCATGTAAGGAGCCAGACCGGTACCGGTCCCCAGCATGACTATATTCGAATCAGGCTCGGTCATATCCAGTGTAAACATACCGGAGAACTTTTTCGAAAGAAATATTTTGGCTCCTGCTTCCAGAGCAAAGATGCGCGGTGTCAACGCTCCTGAAGCGACCATGGTGATATAAAATTCAATATATTCTTTATTCACCGATGCTGATGAAACGGAATAGGCGCGACGAATAAGTTTTTCAGGATCTTTGAGTGGAGCTTCTTCATCTGAAAAATGATGTCTTGATGAGGTCCCTGGCAAGCCCAGTACAGTAAATTGACCCGCCTTATAATCAGGCAGCTCCCAACCTAGTGGGACCACCCTCAGAATGATTAGCCCCGGTGTTACTTCTATCTTTTGAGAAACGACTGCGTTAAGTGATAAATCCGCCATGGGATTCCCCTTTTCCTAAATGAGCTCAGCTTTTTGTAGTATGGTCTTGAGCTGATTTGCATTTTTTATTGCCTGACCCCGGGCATGATTATTAAAAGAAATATACGATGTTTTAGCCTGTTGTGCCATGCTGGAAATTCTTGGAAGCCAGGCTTCCAATTCCTTCTGATGGTATTCATAGTCGTAGCGACTCACATTGTCACCCTGCCACCAGTTCTCCTTATTCCGGCCGTGAAATCGCAAATAGGCAATATCGGATGTGACAGAATCAAATTCAGGCATACCTCCAGAAATTTGAGGAGAATCCAACATGGATATCCCCCAGGAGTGTTTTTTTAATTCTTCAAAAACCGAATTTCTGACCCAGTCAGGATGTCTGAACTCAACAACCAGAGGCAAAGTTTCAAGATCTTCAAGCAACTCCAGCAGATACCTTCGGTTCTCAGGTGTATATGCAAAGGAATATGGTAATTGGAGCAGGACTGCAGCGAGGTGATCATCCTGCTGAAGAACTTTGACTGCCTCAAAGAAATCTTGCCGGGCAGCCTTGGCTTCCAGTCTATCATGGGTCATTGATTTGTGGGCTTTCACAGCAAATTTCAATGGATAACTAAGGAACTTTTCCATTTGTTTTACCTGCGGCATACGATAGTAGCTAAAATTCAACTCACAAAACTCATAGTGCTCTGCATAAAATTTTAACCAATCCTCTTTGTTCAGGCCCGGAGGGTAAAACACGCCTTTCCAGTCAGGATACGAAAAACCAGAGGTTCCGATGATAATTTTTCCAACTTTTTCAGTCATCTCTCGCTACTTGTTTCCCCGTCATATGCCAGCCAAATTGCAGTGATATTAAATTAGCCTTGATAGCTTCATTTCCACGGTGAAATCTCTATATCTCATCCAATCACAAGGTATGTTAACATTTTTACTGTGACACGTCTCACAGAAGAGCTTTAAATCAAGATTTTGAAATAGTTTTATGCAATAAAGGATACATGGTTGTTATTTCTATATTTAGGTAACTATCCTTCCAGAATTCCAGTTAAAATTACGACTATATTCATCCCCTTTAGACTATAAGGTAATAATATTTTATACTCTGATAGGACTGACCTTGTTTAGATTCAATGGCTAAAGAGGGGGAAAATTCCTCATATAGCGCTGACGAAGTGCTAGGTATTTCAGACACTTCACGCAAATAATTAGATGATGAACCGAAAACATCGAGGGTCACATGATTCAAAAGTCACCATCAAGAAAGCTACAACTTGGATTGCTCCTACTGGCGATCTTTGCAGTAGTCTCTTGCGATCTGCTGCAAGAGTCCAAACCACCAACCTGGACGAATAAAATTGAGTTCCCACTGGTCAATGAGAGTGTTGACCTGAAAGATCTTGAAGATGAAGACAACATCAGTAGTCAGCTCTACGGTGACGATGGCGAAAAAACCATATTCGCCTATAGTGACACCACTGAAATGGCTTCTCAAGAGGTGGGTGATCAGCTTGCTTTTGGTGATATTAATCAAAGCTTTGCCCAATCAGTTGATGATGTAACCGTGACTGGATCCTCCATAAACCAGAGCAGTGGATTTGATCCTGTTGGTGTTGATCCTATCTCTGAGGAGATTCAGTCAACTCTGGGTCCCATCGAATTGTCTGATATCCCTGCCACCACGACCCCGGCCTTCCAATTAAACGAAATGGTTCCTGAAGTGAATGATATTCCTGACAACACCAGTGCCACCATTCCGGGTGGAGAACTGGCCCCCGTCAATAAACCATTCACTTTTACTGATTTTTCCTCAGCCGTATTTTCGGAGGGTGATCTGGCTATTACCATTAATAATGACATGGCTATCCCTCTTGGAGCACCAATTAATATTCAACTACAGCAAGTCGTAGGTGTGGATACAACAGATATTCCTGGTTGCCTTGTTACCTGGAATGAGACTGTTGGTGTTGGAACAAGTTCTACACGGACTCTGGATCTTACAGGAAAAACCCTACCGGGAGAAATCCTGGTACTGGTAACGGGTTCAACTGCAGGATCAGGAGGTCCCATCATGGTTACTCCTACCGTAAAGACTTCCAGTTTCAATATCGATATTGCGGGATCAGGTCTGGTGGTAAGCAGCGCAACCGCGAAGGTTCCATCCCAGAGCATTACTGAAACAGGTGACATAGCACTTGCTGATTCTGAGAATAAAATCCAGAACGCGAGGATCAAAATAGGTTCACTAAAGGTTCAAATTGTGAATGACATGGCCGTCGCTTCAGACCTGGTCATTAATATAACTTCGCTTGAGGATGAATTTGGCACCCCTTTCACAACCACGATCCCCATCCCTGCCAATCAAACAGTAACTGATATCAGCGATATAGCAGGTTCCAGCCTGGTCATGGCACTCAATGATCAGAAGGTTCTCTATGACTATCAGATCGATACAGAAGATACTGGTGACGATCTGGTTACCCTGGCTGAGACTGACCAAGTTACAGTAACGATCGCATTGTACGGTGCAGCTGAGGGCGAACAACTCTTCTTTGAAGAGATCACTGGTGAGATCGAATCCCAATTGATTGAGGAAGCTGGAGATATCGAAGTATCATCCGACTCCCAACTCCTCAATGCTGACATTTCATCAGGTAGCATTGACATCACTATTGATAACCAGATCAACAAACCTGGTTCTGCAGGATTGCCCACAATTGTTCTGACCATCCCTGAGCTGGTAGATACTGGATCCAATGCCTTAACAGGAACACTAACTCTGCAACCCAATCCAGCTACCAATACACTTAATTTTGATCTTTCAAACTATGATCTGGTCTTCCCCAATAGAGACACTCAAGTACTGACATACACTACCGTTGTGACCACCCCCAGTGGGGAGCTAGGTCACTACGGTCTCGAAGATTCCATCATTGTTGACATTGATGTTTCCGATATGGAGTTCGCTGCGGTAACAGGGTATTTCTCTCAGGATGCCATTGTCACAGAAGATGAAATCGTTCTGGAAGAAGCTACGAAACTTATTGAAGCTAATTTTGAAACAGGTGATTTTGTACTCTCAATGACAAACCAAATCGGTGTCATTGCAGATGTGAATTTCCAAATTGATGAATTCCTAAGGAAAGATAACGGTGATCCTCTGGAGATGAATTTCCGTCTTGAGGATATCTCGACCCCCCAGGATACCCTTATTGATTTGTCAGAATATATACTGGCTTTTGATCCAGATTCTGTCTCAACTAGTATAGAACAAAGTATACATTATACTTCAACCGTCTCGCTCCCTCCTGATCAGGAGATGACACTGACATTTGGAGATTCTATTCTCATTGATGTAGATATCACCAACCTAGCGATGGAAAGTGTCACAGGAATTATTGAACAAGATATCTTGGACATTGATCCTGATACAGTATCGTTTGAAATGCCTGAAATGGTTGAAGATCTCATGTTTGAACATGTGAATATCGATATTGATTTTAATAATACTTTTGAAATTCCCATTATCCTGGAACTCTTACTCTCTGGTACCAACTTAGATGGAGAGTATGTAGAAATAATCATCGAGGACACTCTGACACAATTGAACGATATTGTTAGTATAGATGCAGCAACTTTGCTGAATATTCATCCTGAATCGATTATTTCAAGTGGCCGGGCAATTATTAGCGATGGCGAAACCCCAGCTACTATCGCCAAGGGTCAGAGTATGAGTCCCATTATGTACATAAACGTGCCGCTTTCCTTAATTATTGAGGATCCCCCGGCTTTAGATATGGATGTTACATCAATGGACTCGCCCCTTCCAGAAGAAGGCACTGTGACTCTTGAGGAATTCACTCTATTTGCTGATGTCACCAATATGTTCGAATTCGGTGCAACAGTTGTGGTTTTAGCCAGCAATGATAGCCTTGTATTTGACAGTCTGGCAGTTGAATCAGATCCAACCCTTATTCCAGACACGCTGATGACGCTGGAATTACTGCCACTTGAGAATGTGGATGTTGCTGAACACGAGATCACTACAATTGAAATGACCAGCGATAAACTGGAGCTTCTAGAAGAAAAATTGTACTTGAAGCCTGAAGTCACCCTTCTCGGACGAACCGATGCCAGTGGTAATAATATACCCTCTCGATTCTTCACAACTGATTCCCTGACCTTGCGAACCTGGGGTAGTATATCGTACACGGTCAATGGGGAGGAATTCTAATGAAAACGCTAATTAATATTCTCCTGGTCCTGAGCCTTTCAAGTTTTCTATTGGCTCAAACCGATAGTACCGCTACAGAAGCAACCCTTGAGGAAACAGCTATAGAAGCAATTGAACCAGCCGCTGAAGTTGCAGATACGACTGAAACTCAAACTGATGAAATGGTTGAAGCCGACGCTGTAGAAATGGACACCACCTCAATGGAGGTTGCCGAACTTGACTCTGTGGCAGCTGATAATACAGCTTTCGTTGCTGAACTTGACTCTATGGCTGCTGATGCGACTGCTTTCGTTGCTGAAGATACCGTGGCTACCCCTGAACCAGTGATGGAATGGGTGCAGAATGATCCAGCCCCAGCAGTTCTGGCTGGATTGGTTAATGAAGGCAATCTGTATTTCTGGACCAATGATATATTAGATGGGATGGATTTTACCTCTCTCCCCTATATCTCCATTGTGGATCCAACCATGATCGCCATCAGCGCGAATGACTGTCTTGATATTGTATGTCACCTCCTGGCCAGTGACGGCAGCGGGGTTAATTACGTGGTCGTAACCAAAGATGACAGTAGCTATGTCCAGATATATAACACGGTAACCAAAGTAGTTGCCATTGAAGCTCCCGCCGATTCCATCGTGGCAGCCCTGGATACCTATCTGAAGGAAATTGCGGGTTCGGAATATGTCGCTATGGCTGTAGAAGATACTACGGCTGCAGAACCAGTTTTCATAGTGGATCAAGAGGAGCTGGCTCGTCAAGCTGCCAAAATGAAGACCCTGAAAATTAGAAACCGTCAGTTCCGCGAGCTCGATGATATATCCAGCAATCCTGCCAACCTTGCTCGAGAATTTGAAAATCATGTCAGTCTCAACCTATTACCTGACTTCAAATTCAGCATCCATAATTCACTCCTGACTCCAGGTTGGTATACCGATTGGTGGACTACTGGTGGGGTTTGGGACGCTACCATGAAGGCCGACTACCTGTCCACAATAATGGATGAGGAGTTGGCATTAAACATTGCCCCAAATTTCAATTCATTCATTGGTTTTCGAGTAGGAAATTTTGCCATGAACCTTTCAGTCCTTTCTCACATCAAGATGGTCCTGCCTGGAAATACTCTAGGTCTCCCAATGCAGGACATTCTTTTTGATGTACCACTCGATAATGGTGGAATTGAGATAGAGGCTATACCCCTTGTTGGCAAAACAACGCTTTCATATGCCCAACCTATTCCTACTCCCCTGGGAGAGATTAAAGTCGGTCTTGGCCTCAATCTATATAAGGCTATTGGTTATGTGAACGTTGTGAGTGAAAACTTTACGATCACCACGACCCACGATTCCACCGTGGTATCAGCTTCTGGAGAGGCATGGGCTACTGAGGCTGGTGCAGAGCGAGAAGATGATGCGCCAAATTTTGATGAATTTGATGCAATGGATGCTTCCTCCAGTCTCACTGCTGGCCTTGATATCGGCGCTATCATGGATCTTCAAAGCTACCTACATCAAGAAGTTGAGGTTCAGGTCTCCTTGAAAAATCTCGGAGCCAAATACAAATGGTCAGGGATTACACATTCAGCCTGGACCATGGATATGGTCCTACCGGCGCTTTCCAGTGGTGAATTGGACACCTTGGATATTGAGCAATATCAGACTACGACTGACACAACCCTGTCATCAAATGCCGAAGTCACCATCGATGTACCTACAATATTCAGCTTGAATGCCATCTATCAACCAATTCCTCAGGTCTTGGTGGGGATTGGAATTGAGAAAGCATTTACAGACGAGGTACACCTGGGCTACAGTCCTGATCTTGAACTGAATTACCAGCTCAACTTATATGCAACACCCTGGTTAGATTTTAGCTACTACAAGCAGAATCAGTTTGGTGATCCAGTGCATACCTTTGGAAGTGGCTTGCATTTAGGATTCCTTGAAACTGGATTTACACTCTCCTTTATCAATGGTCTCAATGCTGACGCCAGGGGAATCGGGTTTGGTTTGAGCAGCAGTATACACTTTTAGTCTGTTCATTTTATTCCAACAAAAAAAGGTCGGTGAATAACCGGCCTTTTTTTTTATCGGATATATTTAAAGACTATGGTCTGATATGTTCTCGAGTCGTATAAATGAATCCCAGTGTCGCTGAGGAGTAATCTTCATAATCATGATCAAATAAGGTTCGGTAATCAATGACTTCCACAAAACCTTTAAAATGTCTGCGATGGAGTCTATTGGGACGAATACGCTGGGTATATACCTTATCCCCTGTATCAAGGGTTTCTGTATAGTGAAAATGAAACCGTGATCTTGAGTCAGGATTACTAAATCGAGGATGATATCCCAATCGGCCAGTAACCTTCTCTCCTTCACCTTCAACATCATTACTCACCACAACGTTCATGTGATTGACACCCATTTGTGAAAGGAGAAGAGGATTTCTGCGGCTATAGAATACATCTCCAAAATCTGTCAATACCAAAATAGAATCTTCTGCCACCCATTCCAGAGCTTCAATATCCAGGGTTTCTCCTGAATGACCACTGAGTAAGGTCATTGCAACTGGTTTCCAATGCGCTTCGCCAGCATCATTCAAGCGTTTTCTAAATGCGACTCGACGACTGGTTGTCATCTCAATAGGCTTCTCACTGAATCGAATGGAATCGCCTCTCTCCCAGGTATCTAAGCTGGTCCATACCCTGGCAAATTGTTTCACATAAAATGTGCCTGTGATGTGATGGCTAATTAATGCCAGAGCCGAGCTATCGTCTTCAACTTCAACTGTAACCACTCTTTCCACGTTCATTCCTCTGCGTGCGAATCTCCAGACATAGTTAGAATCTCTCACAGATACGCTTGATAATTCAGCGGATTGATCTGAGTCGAGGGCTTTTCCTAAGGAGTAATCCGCATCTTCGATATCACCCAGGCCTTCAACCCCGTACGTGCTATCATCTGCAGCAATAACCCTCATAATGGCATCTTCAATAGCAGTATTTGTATCGTTTTCAGCCACATCACAGGCTACAAACAAGCCCAAAATGAGTGCGGACATAACGATGATTGGATACTTTTTCATAGCTCAACCTCCAATTGTATATTATTTACGTTTTTTTTCATTCTTCAATGACTTCTTTGCACCACGTCGTTCATTTTTCATATACTCCCGTAAATCACTTCTGAAACGAGCTTCGAAACCGATGTAAATTAGTTGTTGCTCGGGAGTTAAGTGTTCTGGCAGCCCAGTGATGAAATCATTTTTTATTTTATGCACATCTCTCTGCTTCTCAGCATATTGCTTTAAGAATTTGTTGACCTGTTTCTGATCTACTTCACCTTTTTCCATGAGTGCATGAGCCTCTTTGACCAGCACCTTGATTTCACCCTGGATTTCTTTGAGTTTACGTTCATGGATTTGAACCAGAGGAAGGAAAGAAACAACCTGATCCTCAGTTAATTCTAAAACCTCAGTCAATTTCCAGATTCGAATGGCGTCCATGTTTTGCCTATTCATTCGGCCTTCCATTTGCGGCGGCTGCCCCAGTGAGGTCCCAATCAGAATAAGTGTTAATAGTAGAAGTTTTGTTCGCATGTTACGCCTCCCTTAAATAGCCCATGAGGGCTTCAAGATCACTTTCATCCAGTAATGCTTCAGTATCGTCTGAATACGTGAAATAATTATCATCAATTAAATAATCCACGGTCTGATCATAGAATACACCTGCTTCAGTATCTTCTATATCCAGATCCTGGGTTTCGGTCCAGGAATACTCCCAGCCCGCAATAAACAATTCACCACCGGGTAGGATTGAACTCTCATCGTTCCCTGAAAATAGCATAACCCCCATCACGACCAGTAGGATAGCAATGGGACTCGAATACAATGCTTTACGTTGAGTGGCTCTTTTCTTGATGCGCGAATGGGTTCTTACAATAATGGCATCTATATCAAATTGGATTCCATCTTCATCATTTGAAAGTTCATCTCTGATGAATTTCTCTGTTTTATCCATCTTGGCCCACCTGCTTTTTTATATACGATTCAATTCTTTTTTTACCTTCATGAAAATGCACCTTTGCCGCGTTTTCTGAACAACCCACCGCCTCTGATATCTGCGCAAAGGGTAGATCCTGATATATACGTGCTACCACTACTGCGTGTTGTCTGGGGGTTAAATAAGCCAGGCTACTTTCCAGAAGATCAGCATTAAACTTGTACTCTGTTTCCCGAGCTGGATCAGATCCGGATATGAGTGCCTTCACCTCATCCAGAATGGACAAACCCCACCGTTTCCTCTTCTTCAGATGTGTATATGAGAGATTTATGGCAATTCTGAATATCCAGGTTTTCACACTTGATTTTCCTTTGAATTGATGACTCTTTTCCCATACCCGTACAAAGGTATCCTGCAAGATATCCTGGGCATCCTCAGTATTGGATACCATACGCAAAATGAAGCTATACAACTCCGGTGAATACCCACGCATGAGTTCATCGAAAGCCCTGGAGTCACGGCTTTGAACCTTTTCAAATAGCACAATATCAGGATTCTTAATCATCGCTGGAGGTTTAGATGCATGTGAGTAGCAAAAGGTTAAGAAGCCAGAAACGGTTAGTTGTCAAAGGTCCAGACAATTGACAGAAAGCGAAAACGAGAATTGGGAATCTGGTTGGTCATAATTGAATATTCAGAGTTCCACGAAGGAGATCCATATTGCGACCATAGGTCATCCTGGAGAAAATTCTGGTCAGTAAAACTGACGATGACAGTACTCACCTGTCCTGAAATGGTGTAATTAAGAAGATGAAGCAGTTCCTCCCCTGGATAGCCTGAATAAGAGGTCTGAAAATTCTCTGAGTCCAGAAATCCGGGTTGAGTATCAACCCAATGTCTCCCCCAGACTTTCAATTCACCATGCAGGGCTGCCTTAAACAGACTGAGATCCTGATTCACTTCCCAATTGATATATTTTTTTGAGAATACCCAGTCTTGAGTCATTTCCATGATGGCTCCTCCGAACATAGCTGACATTTGCCAGGGGAACCTGATTCGTCCTTCACCAGAATAACCTGAGATACCATACCCTCCATCATCGCCGATCCAGGAACTCACCGATAGGTCGACATGGCGGAAGTTAAGCCCAGCAGTCAGGTCTTGAATATTGCCAACAGACAATTTTGAATCCCAAATATTTTCCTCAACGAGTTGATGAGTTTGATATTTAAGAAGCAAGGGACCTATTCCGTATTGAGCATCGATTATTGGAGAAAAATATGATTTCCCAAGAATTCTCAAACCCATTTTCAGGGAATAATGATCACCAGACCAGTGTGGCAAAGAGAATTCCGAAAATTGGTAAGCACGTTTATTCCCACCATATTGTTTGGAGATGTAGCCCATCTTCATTGCAACTGATTCCAGACCTAACAGATCGAATCGATGGCTCAGATATGC
Organism: Fidelibacterota bacterium; assembly: GCA_013202495.1. GTDB lineage: Bacteria > Fidelibacterota > UBA8477 > UBA8477 > JABMPR01 > JABMPR01. The sequence goes on from JABMQQ010000217.1 coordinate 19,935, forward strand.
CATTTGGGAAAGCGTTTTTCTCTCCCCTCCTGACCATTTCCAAACACCTCCCTGCACCCATGCAAAAAGCTCGGTTCCTCGTGAATTAGAGTCGAGGTTATTCAATTCAAAGCTTCCATCCCACCGATTTGTGTGTATCTGGGGATCATCATTGTAATACCACTCAAACAGGCTATCCTGAGCTAGCATATACAACGGATTCACCTTGTGATCATAACCAGCCTCAATCTGGAAATAACGACCAGGTCTGGCTGTATTTGCTTGAAACCGATGCCTTTGTTCGTCATATACTGTGGCATCCGTTATGCGGGGGTGTGACCTTAGCTTTGAAGCCCAGCCATATCGAATTTCAGAGTCCAGACTGTTGTGATACCAGAGCGTAAAATCTTTAAATACACCATCCCCTTGTCTGTAATTAACCAGGGTCGATGGAGCTATGGTATCGGCTGGTGCTGTAAGTGAAGGATGCATTTGCTGCCAGAGGCTGGCACCAGAGTCATACGGTATCCACCCCTGACGATCAGTATTGAAAGGTTCTCCACTGAGTGGAGATATGGCCGTCAAATCTCGCCAATCATTCACCACAATGCCTTTCATACCAAAAGGACGATAGAATTGAAGGTGTCCCCAGGTTCCGCTGACAGCACCGAAATCGGGATAGTTTTTGCCAACCACGGCGAATTGGTCCAGTTGTGCAAAGGAGTTCAGTGGGAAGTATAAAAGGGTCAGAATCATAAGCAATGTTCTAACTCGCATGCTGCCCCCTCATCAACCCGTGCATCTCAAGCTGTCGATGAACCAACTGTACCAGACCAGGACCAAAAAGACCAAATAAAACGGTGTTTGAAACGAGGTGCAGGACAAAAAATATGAGCCCGGTACTGAGAGTTGCCCAGATCGTCCCCTCCGTCATCCCTGAACTGATTGGAAAACTCAATGCAGTAAGTGTATCGTAAATCAAGGTCAACAGAAAACCAACCAAACCGAGAGTAATGGTAATTGTCATATAGTGATGTGGACGCGTTAAAAACCTGGATAAGAGCCCACCAATCAGTCCGCTAAAACCCACGCTGACGATCTGAAAAACGTATAGAATTGGGAAACCTAGTCCAGAACCGATGGGATTTAAAGCTGAAAAGATGGCTTCCCCAACGAACGCAACAATGAAACCACGTCTCGGTCCCAGTGCCACCCCCCCAAGAAAGGCTGACAGAATGATTAACTCGACATTGGGAATGAGCGCGAAAACCATTCCAACCGTGACTATGAGACCTGTCCAAAGAGACATGAGCGCAATGCGTCGATATTCAAGCAGTGACATTTCCATGAATTATTTAGACGTCCTCATCATCCTCTAGTTCACCCTTTAAGAGAGGGATGCGGAAATAGTTAAATCGATTGGTCCAGGCACCTGGTTCTCCGTCTTTTTCCAGAACCTCCTCCATCATATTCATTCGGGCATCCAATTCATCTATGTGGTGCAATAGCAATGCTTCTTTGAATTTTGGACGCTTGGGAGACTGCCATTCATATTTGCCTTGATGAGAGAGAATCATGTGCTCGACCTTGAGTTGAAGCTCTTTCGGGAAATCACCAATTTGTAACATGGCATCCCTGGCAAGATCACGCCCTAGGACGATATGCCCCAAAAGCAGACCCTCATCGGTATAGCCCGGTTGTTGAGCCGGATTCAGCTCAATTATTTTACCAATATCATGCAAAAGTATGCCCGTCAGGAGTAAATCTCCATCAACATCATAATGTTTGCCCAGGTGGACACCAAGCTTCGCCATGGATAAAACATGCTCAAGGAAACCACCCAGCCAGGCGTGGTGCAATTTCATGGAGGCGGGATGCTGCTTAATGATGTCTGCGTTTTCTTTGTATATGCTGCTAATCAGAGACTTGAGGTGTGTATTCTGCATGTCCTTGATAATTTTGGCCAATTCACGCCACATCTGGTTCACATTATGTTTGGTGCTGGGGATCAACTTAGATAGATCAAACCCATACTCAGCATGCTTCTCAGGCGAAGCTTTGCCTATATCTTCAACTTCAAGCTGGAGTTGTTCTCTGTAAAGGCTTACCCTGCCCTTTACTACTACTGCATCTCCCACATCAAATGATTTTTCGAAAGCCGGTACGTTTTCCCATACCTTTGCCTCGATAGTACCAGTGCTATCCTGCAAATCGAGCTGCAAATAGGGGTGATTTGTACGGGTGCTCCTGAGATGTTTTTCTCTGACCAGAAAAAACCCCTGAATCAGAGAATTTTTACGAAAGTTTTTTATCCTGGTAATTTTGGCTTTCATGTAAGAAACTACCTTCCTGCTAGTGCTCGGGGAACAGTTTAAT
>JABMQQ010000218.1 GCA_013202495.1 Fidelibacterota bacterium
ATGTGTTTCATTATCCTTCGAGACTGCCCTTCGGGCACCTTCAGGCTACGTACAAAGGACTAAGTCTTGACTAGCAGGAAGACAAAACAATATATAAAGTGTGTCTGGCTGAGGGAACTCGAAGCGTAAAGGGACCTTGATGCGTGAAAGGAACTCGAAGCGTGAAGGAAGATTCGAAGTGCCAGTCCATAAATGCAGAATCTTTAACGATGTCACATCTCCAAGGAATATTGACTGATAGGAATCGTGAAGCTAGTTATCGGTTGTTTGGTTAACAAACCGTGATAGATTGTATATAGATTATCGACATAAATTGAGATTACAGGATGAGCAATGCGGCCTGAAATAGTCCTACTTACAAAAAAAATATCACCATCATTGTTAAGTGATCTAACTGCTGAGATATTCAACTCTTTTGTAAAAATTGTGGCTGATGTTGATAGGGAGATTTTAGCAGTTGGTGGAGAAATGCATGCGGATGCAGAACAACTCCTACTTGAGAATGGGTCAAAGCAGTCAAATCTATGGGGTGCTAATTTTTACCCTTACGAGCCTTTAGAATTGCGCATTGAGTTTACTTCCTTCATAAATATTAGACCCCGTGATGGCAATTCATCCATGATTGTTGAGGATGAGACCACACAAACCAAGATAAGAAAAATGTGCAATAATCTATTGTTGGGAGATGATGATGATTTGGCATAAAGAATTGGAATCTCGATTTGCCACTTTGCCAAGCTACCAACAGATAATAATGGTTACAAATGAGCTGAATCGAGCCAATAATCACAGGGAAAATTTAGTCGAATACAAGGCCTGCCTTGAAAGAGGACTGGAGTTATTGGATTTCATTATTGATGATAGAAAGAAATGGCAATCAAAATACCGGGAGCTGTTAAGAGCCCGGCGCTATTTGGCTCAGCGCTATCTGGAAAGTAATATTTACAAAGATACGAGCTCTTTACAACGTACCCTGCACCAATTGGATCCTGAGGCAGTTCAACTCTTAAGTCTCTAGATATCGCACACGCTAAGATTATCGGAAAATCTGGTAACTACTATTAAAAATCCCATAGCCGAGTTCATTATCCAGAATTGTTCCCTATTATCAATATCCTTCGAGACTGCCCTTCAGACACCTTCAGTCTACGTCCAAAGGACTACAACTTGACTAGCAGGAAGACAAAATAAGCTACCACCTTCGTCTCTCTATTCTCAGATAGAACCCTGTCTGTCTCGCTGAGGGCACTCGAAGCGTGAAGGGACATCGAAGCGTAGTTCAACCATGTATCATCATCCTTCGAGATTGCCCTTCGGGCACCTTCAGTCTAAGTCCAAAGGACTACGACTTGACTAGCAGGAAGACAAAATGACTTATTTGAGGCTTTTCAATATCTCCGGTAAAATAGTCACAATCATTTTATCAGCTGCTGTGTTAAATGCCTTATTAGCTGCATTGGTGTAATTCAGATCAATCCCTTTTACCCGTGAGAGTGAATTTTTATAGATTTCAGCTCCACTTTTCCGATCAATAACATTAAGACTCACATCTGCAAAAGCCGTGTACATCCCGCTGTATTCTGTGCCCCTGGTCGCTGTGGCACTCAAGGTCATCTGCCAATCCGCATCTTTTGGATTATCTACAAAATGGAATCCCTCGCCAATAAAGTGATTCTTTATACGGGGCTCCACCTGAAGCTGCCTCAAAGTCCTACCGTTAAATGATTCGTTAGACTCCAGATAGATCGAAGGATTGGCCACATCTAAGATTATCCGTGTTGAAGTAAGGGGGATGCTTCTGATGATCCCAATTAAAATGGGTGAATCAATACCGCTGATGAGCTGTTCAACATCAACACTAATCTCAAGAATCTGTAGCTTCAAGGGGGCAGTAATGCTGGTGACCTGGAGGGTGGCACTTCCCTGACTGCCAGTTATTATGGTTTCCAGCAATTCTCCGGCACCCTTCTTAAATTCTACCTTGAGTGGTAGACCACGTAATGCTCGATTATTGTTCCCCTTGGCATAGATGGTCAGTTTCTCTGAGATGGGTTGTCCCAGCTTGGCCGATAGATTTGATTTATTGGGTGAAAGATCAATTCCTGAGAGCAGTGCCTGGAGCTGGGTATTGACTTCATTACTGAGAATAACTTGACCACCATTGAATTCGACTTCCAAAGCTTCATTGAGATAGGGAAGCAGGGGCACAAAGGCTTGAATAGTAGCATTAAAGGACTCAGAAAATTGGCTCAACTCATCTGCGGCTTTGGCTTTGGTTAAAAAATCTGTGGAAAGGGCCAGGGCAGCTTGGCGTTTTCTGGCTTGAATCGCTGCATACTGTGCTTTTGACAATCGGTAATAGGCATAATGATAGTTGGCATCCTGCCAGGTATCAACCAGTTCATGACCTTCCAGGTCAGCCACAGCCTCAGAGCGAGCCGTTGCCAGATATTCTTCCTTAGTGATAGCACCCTTCTCAATCAGGGAGGTAACGATGTCGCTGGTTATTTTAACTGTAATTTGCGAGGCCAGATCAGCCAGAGCCAGATCCTGGGAACTTTTCTGAGCTTCAGACCCATATTTATTTTTTGAAGCTGAACCAATACCAAGATAATAGTTGGGATCAACAGGTTGCTGGATCAGCCAGTTTGGTTTTGGTCCTGCTTGCATGGCCTCAGGACTGGTGCCTGGATTTGTACCTGAACCACAGGCTGCCAGGAGTAGAAGCGCGCTTAGAATTGTGAGTGTTCTGATGTATTTCATAGGAACCTCTGATTAAATCAAATTAAGATATTGAATGGAAAATAGCTCATGGATATAAAATTCAAAATAGTCAATGAATCTACAATATATATTCAAAAGCTGAGTGACAAATCTCATCTCCTGGAGTAGATGAATTGGATTAAATAGATTTACCATTAATATGTTACCCAATACATCTTTGATTGAACTTTTCAAGCGTGAATGAGTTCAAAGCTGAGTTTAAAGGGGAAAACTAAAATGATGCTATCGAAATGAAAATTGTTACTATTATTGGTGCCCGCCCTCAATTCGTGAAGGCTTCAGCCATTTCAAAGGCATTGCGACAAGCTGGTCATACAGAAATCCTGGTTAATACGGGACAGCACTATGATGACAACATGGCGCGCATCTTTTTTGAGGAAATGGGCATCCCCAAACCAGATTATGATCTGGGTGTCGGATCCGGAACCCACGCTTCCCAGACAGCTGGCTCTCTTGTTGGCATTGAAGAGATTCTTATCAACGAAAAACCTGATTTTATTATCGTTTTTGGAGATACCAATGCCACCGTAGCAGGAGCATTGGCTGCTGCAAAACTTCACATAAAAATTGCACATATCGAGGCTGGCCTGCGATCCTATAATCGAGACATGCCTGAAGAAATAAACCGAATTGTCACTGATGTACTTTCAAATCTTTTATTTGTCCCGACTCAGGTGGCATCGGATAATCTGAAGAAAGAGGGAATAACTGCAGGGATTCATATTGTTGGCGACGCCATGGTGGATACCTTGATGACATATACCAGGATTGCCGAGCAGAAATCATGCATATTAAATGATTTGAAGCTTGAAAAGAATAAGTTTCTGCTCATGACCATCCATAGACCCTCCAATGCTGACCATGATGATAGATTGTTGTCCATTCTGCAGGAAGTCTTAAAAATTGATCTCCCGGTTATTTTCCCCATACACCCACGCAGTAGAGCCCGGGTTGAAAAACTAATCAGTCAAACTGCTGGGAATATCAGGATCATTGATCCCGTAGGATATTTGGATATGATGATGTTGGAAAAATATTCTAAGATTATTATCACTGATTCTGGTGGAGTCCAGAAGGAAGCCTATTTACATAAGACACCTTGCCTGACTGTACGAGGTGAAACAGAATGGGTGGAAACGGTGAGAGATGGGTGGAATTACATTGTGGGTGATCACCTGGAGAAAATTTCCATTTTGTCAAATGATTTCCCTGAACCCAAGGAATGGAACCCTCACTACGGAGATGGTCATTCCTCGGGCAAAATTGTTCGGCTACTTGAAGAGAATTTGGTGTGACCTCCAAGTGAGTTACAGCACCAACAATCATTTACAAATAGCACAAAACGCTTCCACGGGAATGATATTTGCTCAAGTACCAGGCGTATGACGAAAAAGAGATTATTAAAATTTGAATAGAGTTAAAACAAGCTTGAGGAAAATTTAAATGCAATTTATTGATTTGGCAAAACAACAGAGTCTGATTAAAGCAAACCTGGATAAGAGAATCCAGGACGTACTAGCTCATGGCAAATACATCATGGGTCCTGAGATAAAAGAGATGGAAGCCCAGTTAGCTGAATATGTTGGTGTCAAACATTGTGTGAGCTGTTCTTCTGGAACAGATGCACTACTTATGCCCCTCATGGCTTGGGATGTCGGTCCTGGAGATGCCGTATTTACGACGCCGTTTACATTTATTGCCACTGCCGAAGTTATTCAACTTCTCGGTGCCACACCCATATTTGTAGATATTGATCCCAAGACCTACAACATCTCCCCAGAGCTTCTAGATGTTGCCATCAATCAAGTGTTTGAAAAGGGTGAACTAAACCCCAAGGTGATCATTCCTGTGGATTTATTTGGTCTTCCAGCAGATTATGCCGCCATCGAGCTCATTTCAAAAAAATATGATATCAAAATTCTTGAAGATGCTGCCCAGGGCTTTGGGGGTCAGATAGATGATCGCAAGGCGGGTAGTTTTGGTGATGCTGCCTCAACTTCATTTTTTCCTGCCAAACCGCTTGGTTGTTATGGTGATGGTGGTGCTATTTTTACAGATGATGACGAACTCTATGAAAAATTGGTATCTGTAAGAGTACATGGTAAGGGTGGAGACAAGTATGATAATATCCGTATTGGTCTCAATGGACGTATGGATACGCTCCAGGCAGCCATTGTATTGGAGAAATTCACACTCTTCCCCAATGAAGTAAAATTGCGCAATGAGGTGGCTGCTAAGTATAACGAGTTACTTTCAGACCGAGTGGTTATCCCTGAGGTAGAGAATGGTTACACCAGCGTGTGGGCCCAGTACTCTATACTGGCAAAAGATGCCGATGATAGAGCCAATCTGCAGTCAAAATTGAAGGAAGCAGGCATTCCATCCGCTGTTTATTATCCAAAACCTCTACATCAGCAGACTGCCTTCAATCATCTTGATTATCAGGATGGAGATTTTCCAGTGAGTGAGGAAATGAGCCAGCGTATTTTCAGCTTGCCCATGCATCCATATCTTGAAGTCTCTGACATCGAAACGATATGCGGAGTGATCAACGGCTGAGGAGCCGTATCTACTCATTTTCGAGCGTAGCGAGAAAACCTGGAAAAATGGCAAACCGCAGAACCTATTTTACCTACATCCTCGCGAACGCCAACAGACGTCTATATATCGGAATGACAAACGATATGACCCGCCGACTTCGAGAGCATCGAACGAGTAAAAAGGGATTTGCTGCATCGTACAGAATTACGCGACTGGTTTATTATGAGGTATTCGAGGGACCAAATGCGGCATTGGAACGTGAGAGAGTTATAAAAAAATGGCGACGAGAAAAGAAGATTCAGTTGATAGAATCAAAAAACCCGATGTGGGAAGAGTTGGTGGTTGCGGATGATGGGGGGATTTCTCATCCTTCGGACTCGAAATTGAGTAACCTGAATCCCAAGATTTAATTTATTTATCGTATGAAATAGAGGAAAAATATGAACAAGAGGACAAAAATCTGCGTCGTAGGCGCTGGCCGCTGGGGAACCAACCACATCAAGACCTTGAAAAATCTTGGCGCTTTAGCTGGTATAGTGGAATCCCGTGAGAATCGCCGGGAAGAATTGAAGACTCTATTCCCCGAAGTTACCCTCTTTCATAGTGTCAGAGATGTCCCGCTAGACGATTTTGATGGTTTTACAGTGGCTACCCCTGCTGAAACACATTTTGAAGTGGGGTCTTATCTTCTCGAGCAGGGTAAGCATGTTTTAATTGAAAAACCCATCGCCTTGAATACCAAAGAAGCGGGTGCCCTTAAAGCCCTGGCAGATAAACACAAAGTTAATCTTATGGTGGGCCACGTCCTGCTGTTTCATCCTGCTATTATAAAGATCAAAGAGTTAATCGACTCAGGGAAGATTGGTAAGTTAGAGTATATCTACAGCAATCGCCTGAATCTGGGTACTGTACGCACAGAGGAAAACATCCTCTGGAGTTTTGCCCCCCATGACATCTCCATTTTTGAATACTTCATTGGCTCAAACCCGACGGAAGTAGTTAGTCGCGGAGGAGCCTTCCTCCAGCCCGGTATTCATGACACCACCATGACCACCCTGACATATCCCGACAATGTGGTTGGTCATATTTTTGTGAGTTGGCTCCACCCTTTTAAAGAGCACAGAATGGTCATGATCGGATCCAAAGGTATGATCTCCTTTGAGGATAGTTCCGAGGAAAAAGATATCCTCTTCTATGAGAAAGGCATTGATTGGGTTCAAGGTGAACCGATTAAGCGTGATGGACCCACCGAAGTGATCCCCTATGATAAAGGCTTCCCACTTACCAATGAAATTCAGTACTTCATTGACCATCTCGATGGATCAAAACTCGAGATAGCTGATGGACAGAATGCTTATGATGTTTTAGAAGTCCTGGAAAAAGCTACACATTCGCTTATGGGAACAGATTCGGATGACAATTCTGATTCACCCTCATCGGATCCTGATTTTTTCATCCACCCCACCAGTGAAGTAGACGCCGGAGTTACGGTGGGCAAGGGTACAAAAATCTGGCATTATTCACATGTTCAAGGAGGATCATCTCTGGGAGAGAATGTCTCCATTGGTCAAAATGTCAATGTGGGCAACAACGTGAAGATCGGTAATTCGGTTAAGATACAGAACAACGTCTCAGTGTATGAGGGCGTTGAGTTGGAGGATTATGTGTTTTGTGGTCCTTCCATGGTGTTTACCAATATCCAGCGTCCCCGCTCAGAATTTCCTCAACGGGGAACTGAGTTTTATGCTAAAACCCTGGTGAAGAAAAGTGCTTCCATTGGCGCAAATGCTACCATCGTGTGTGGCTCCACCATTGGTGAATACGCCTTTATTGGCGCAGGTGCAGTAGTTACCAAAGATATCCCGGCCTTTGCCCTGGTTGTTGGTAATCCCGGTAAAATCATTGGCTGGGTTGACAAAAAAGGTTACAGCCTAGAGTTTGATGAAGCTGGTACAAGCAAATGTGGAAACTATAAGCTTAGCAACGAAAAGGTCAAGTACGTAGGGGGTTAACCCTGACTTTGGACTAATATTGGTAGTATGAAAAAAATACTCATAACAGGAGCTGCCGGGTTTATTGGCTACCATCTTTCACAAAGATTGCTGAAAGAAGGTCATGAAATCTATGGAATTGATAATCTTAATGATTACTATGATCCTGCATTAAAACAAGCCCGTCTTGTCCAACTCCAAGGTTCAAATTTTAAATTTCAACAGTTGGATCTCCAAAATTATGAAGGCTTAATCAGGGTTTTCACAGAATTCCAGCCTGACATCGTCATCAACCTGGCAGCTCAAGCTGGAGTTCGCTACTCCCTCGAAAATCCCAGGTCATATATAGAATCTAATCTAGACGGCTTCTTCAACATTCTAGAGGCTTCCAGGCAACATGGAGTGCAAAACTTCATTTATGCCTCCTCCAGTTCAGTATATGGCAATAATGAGAAAACGCCCTTTGCGGAAACGGACAATGTCGACCACCCTGTCTCGTTGTATGCTGCCACAAAGAAGTCAAATGAATTAATTGCTCATACCTATAGTCATTTATATAAGATGACCACGGTGGGCTTGCGTTTCTTTACCGTCTATGGTCCCTGGGGACGCCCTGATATGGCATATTATTTTTTTACCAAAGCCATCCTGGAAGGACAAAAGATTCAGCTATACAACGATGGCCTGAATTTGCGCGACTACACCTTTATCGATGATATAGTTGAAAGCATAAATAGGATGCTGGATGGTATTGATTCACTCCAACCCGCAGGTGAAATAGACCAGTATACTGCCAAACAAAGCCCCTATTATCATCTTTTTAATATTGGGGGTAGTAACCCTGTTCCAGTTCTAGAGTTTGTAGAAATTCTGGAGGACGCTTTAGGTAAAAAGGCGACTAAGGAATTGGTAGGATTTCAAGCAGGAGATGTTTTCAGCACGGAAGCCGATACCACGACACTCGAATCCTTTATCAACTTCAAACCCACCATTTCCCTAAAAGAGGGGCTCGGTGAGTTTGTTAAATGGTATCAAACCTATTACGGTGTGACCTAGTAGGAAGACCTCTTGCTCACCACTTTTCGAAGCCTGGAAAACCCCCAGATCAAAGCTACAATAATACTATTTAGCTGATTGCCATAAATAAAATCTAATATATTATCCATTATACCTTATATTAAGTGATAAGGGATACTATAATGAATATACAAAAATTTGTAATTGATGAATTCAGTCCAACCAAGATTGCTGAGAAGGTTGCCAGCCAGATGAAGGCGAGGCGTATCGGTTTGAACATTACTCAAAAGGGACTGGCCAACCAATCGGGTGTCAGTTTGGGGAGTATCAAGAGATTTGAAACAACGCATCAAATTGCCCTACAAAGCCTGATTAAGATTGCGCTTGTGTTAGATGCTACAAGCGAATTTCACCAGCTATTCCCGATGAACCAATTCAATAGTATTGCAGAAGTAATAAAGGCTACAGAGAATCACCCAAGAAAACGTGCTCGTGATGTTGGAACTCATTAAACTAATTGATGTAAAAATTGGCTTAATGGTAGTTGGCCAAATTGCCCAGACTCCAGAGCGGAAGATTGTCTTTGAGTATACCTCACAATTTTTGGAAAATGGATTTTCCATATCCCCCTTTTATCTGCCCTTAAAACCTGGACTGTTTACCGCCCCAGACGAACCATTTGGTGGTAATTTTGGAGTTTTTAATGATAGTCTGCCAGATGGATGGGGTAATCTACTCCTTGATCGATTCCTCACGAGCCAAGGTATCGACCGAAGCTCGCTCTCTGTACTGGATCGCTTGAGTCTGGTTGGGTCGTCTGGGATGGGTGCCCTACAATATTTCCCCAGTCAGAATATTCAATCGGAGTATCAATCTACAGAGCTTGAGTTTCTTGCCCGTGAAGTACGGAAAGTGATTTCTGAGACTGATTACTCAGAACATATTGAACTGTTAATTGGTGTGGGGGGGTCACCCGGTGGAGCTAGACCCAAGGCTTTGCTCAAAGAAAATGATGAATCCTGGATGGTTAAATTCCCATCATCCATTGATCCACCTGATATTGGCACCTTAGAGTTTGAATATTCTGTAATTGCACGGAAGTGTGGTATTGACATGCCAGAGACACGACTTTTCGAAAACAAATATTTCGGGGCCAAGCGATTTGACAGAGATGGTGATCAGCGTATACACATGCATACTGCCTCTGGCTTACTCTATGCCAGTCATCGCTACCCATCCCTGGACTATAGCGAGCTTATGAGGGCATCCTTCGCCCTGACCAGAAACTTGGAGAATTCATACAAGCTTTTTCGACAAATGGTTTTTAATGTATTGACAGGAAATAAGGATGATCATACCAAAAACTTTTCCTTTCTCTACACTGAACAGGGATGGTGTCTTTCACCGGCCTATGATCTCGCTCCCAGTGGAGGGTTCAATGGAAATCATTCGACGACAATAGCAGGTGAGGGGCAACCATCTCTGGCAAATATTTATGAAGTTGGGACTCAAGCCGGGCTCAGAAAAAGCCGTATGCTAGCAATTTTTGATGAGGTTTTTCAGAACTGTGATTCCATTCGATCGGGGGACTGGTAGACAAGTAGGGGATGTCTTCAGCACGGAAGCAGATACCACGACGCTTGAATCCGCTATCAACTTCAAACCCACCATCACCCTAAAAGAGTGATTAGCTACTTTTGTGGAATGGTTTCGTGAATATTACGGTTTCAAAAGGTAGTGATATCTTCTGGTGACCACTTTTCGAACATGGTCGCAGACCGTGTGAGAAAACTCAGACCCTCCCAAAAGCAGGGTGCCAATTTTACATACATCCCCTACGTTTTGATGTCTCTGTGGTTAAGGAGCAAAAAGAGATTTCTCGCTGACGCTCGAAATAGAGGAACAGAGTCTCATGGAAAAAGTTTGACGACATATATCACAGGTGGATATTAAAAAAAATGGGCTGCAACTTTCGACCCGCCTACACTCACCGAGTTACGTTGGGCAAGCTTTCGACTTTCAGACTTTCAGACTTTCAGACCTTCGACTACTCGTTCCCCTATCTGCTCCAATCCTCGCCACTTATTCCTTCCTTCCTAATTCCTACTTTCTACAAAATCCATAGAAAGCCCTTTTGTTTGCTAGAATCAACTATACTTTGTCACTTCACTTCAAATTGAGCTGGGGAAACGAAATTATGTCAAGAATTATTACTCGAAAAATCAAATTGAGCATGTCTTAGAGCATAAGATGGTTTCAAAGTATAGAGAATTATTCAATAAATCTGCTGATGCAAGCCTGATTATCAATAACGGCTTGTTTGTGGATTGCAATCAAGCTACTGTCGATATGCTTGGCTTCAACACCAAGGAAGAAGTGTTAAACACACACCCTTCAGTCCTTTCGCCTGAATTTCAACCAGATGGTCAATCTTCGCAGACCAAAGCGGATCAGATGATGGCGTTGGCCCATCAGAATGGCAGTCACCGGTTTGAATGGGATCACCTGCGAGCTAGTGGGGAGGTTTTTCCTGTGGAAGTTCTTTTAACCGCTATCTCCCAGGAAGCTGATAATGAGACCCTGTTTGTGGTTTGGCGAGATTTGACAGAGCCAAAGGAGGCTCAAAGGTTTCAGGATGCGATCAGTGAACTTGCTGATAAGTTGAGCATGTTCATGGATATGCATGAAATCGCTGAGGCAGGGGCAGAACGGATTAGACGCTTTTTTGGAAGTGATTCTATTTCAATCGACTTAATCGACCATAAAGCTCGAATTAATAGGTGTCTCTATACCGAAGATACACTAGAAGGGGACCTGGAGCCCACCACTTTTGAACCAATTTCCTCACCCTTTGACAAACTGGGCGCAGCTAGTATTCAGGGCGTAGTTAAACCCCTGCTCCTCAATCGAACAGAAGCTGAAGTCAAGGCGAAAGCCATGGATCGTGCCTTTGGTGCTACTGATCGAAAGAGCGCTTCTTTGCTTTTCGCTCCAATTATCTGGGATAATTTGAAAATTGGAGAGGTGACGGCACAGAGTTATACGTTCAATAAATATTCAGAAAAAAGTTTGTCTCAACTTCAAGTCTTTGCCACCCAACTTGGGGGTGCCTTGCTTCGGGCAAAGACTTCAGAAGAGCTAAAAGATGAACATAAAGAATTACTTAAAAATCAAGCTCAGCTTTTGATATCACAACAACTCGCCCACATTGGGAGTTGGGAATATAATGTTAAGATGAAGCAGAGTTTTTGGTCTGAAGAACTATATAAAATATTTGATATTGATCCAGGAGAAAAGATTACCATGCGTGGCATCCTGAGCAGGATTCATCCACGGGATGTGAAATTATTCAGGGAGGAGATGGAGTCTAATGCCCTGGTAAGAACGGATTATAGAATCATCATATCTGATGGCAGTATTCGTTGGATTCATGAAGAGCTGGACAAACCAGAACTCAAAAATGGTAAACCAGTATTATTGAGGGGTTGTGCCCAGGATGTCACGACCAGCAAAGAAGCTGCGGAGCTCCTTACTGAGTCAGATAAACTCAGGGAACTTCTCCTAGATATCATCACCCATGATTTAAAGAATCCAGCAGGCGTGATATTCAGCATGTCAGAATTGGCCGTTCAACAAATACCTGACAATAAGCTGGTAGACATACTTCATTCCACATCTGCAAGATTGCTGAAGGTTCTCGATGAAACCTCGCTCCTCACACAGGCCACATTTGGCGAAAAGATTCCGCTCCATAGGTTGGATCTATATACTTTGATTACTGAAGTTGTTGAGGAATTCTCTACTCGACTAACCAGCGCTTCATTGGTGCTTGAAGTTAATGTTCCTGAACAGCTTTTTATCTATGCCAACCCTTTGATTAGTGAGGTATTCAAAAATTACATCAATAATGCCATCAAATATGCTGGATCTGGAAAAAAAATCGTCATCAATACAGAAGTAGAAGAAGATGCAGTTTGTGTCTCAGTGAATGATTTTGGTACTACCATCCCGGAGTTTGACCGCAAGCGTATCTTTGAACGCAATACCAGAATCAACAGTGCAGACCAAAAGGGCAGGGGACTGGGATTGGCCATCGTGCAGCGTATTGCTGCTGTTAACGATGCCGAGGTTTGGGTTGAGCCCAATAAACCTAAAGGCAATCGCTTTTATGTCCGGATTCCTGTCCCCCCACCAACAACCCACCCTGCTACAAAGTAACCAGCACCGTCCAAACTTCGTACTACACAAATCAATCCCTCTGCTAGAATCTCTTCTGACCTCTTTTCGAGTGCCAACGAGAAAACGCGACCCACGTAATTAGTAAGTGCACTTCCTGATATCTGACACCTATATCGAAGCATCATCCTGGGGTGCTGAAGTTGCTACATTTTTGTGGACAGGGCGAGAAGACTTACATTGTCTGCGGAGGGTTCAAACCTAACACATGAGACAAACCTAATAAATGCGTGGTTGACATAAGGCACACAAAAGGATAGATTAGTCACATGAAATTCATCAATTGGAATGCCGAGAAGAATGAATTATTAAAAAAGGAACGAGGTATTTCATTTGAGATCATGGTTTTTCAAATAGAGAATGAGAATATCCTGGATGTAATTGAACATCCAAATCAGGATAAATATCCAGGACAGAAGATATTTGTGATTGAATTTGAGGAGTATGCTTATTTCGTCCCCTTTGTAGAAAATGATGATGAAGTATTCCTTAAAACAATAATTCCTAGTCGAAAGGCCACAAAAGATTACTTAAAGTGAGGCTATTATGAATAAACTAGACAAGTATGAGGAAGAAATTCTTAAAGCATATGAAAACGATGAATTGAAATCTGTCGGATTGACCAAAGAGCTGAAGCAGAAGTATGCTCAGTATGCGAAAAATACTTTCCAGAAGAATAAGCGTATTAACATTAGAATTTCTGAATGGGACTTGTTGCGTCTCAAGGCGAAATCGCTGGAAGAAGGAATTCCGTATCAGACGCTTGTTTCCAGCTTGATTCACAAGTATGTCAAAGGAAGTGCCGAAGTTCAGATCTAGGTCCGGTTGCAAGTCATGGCTAACTCAATCATGTCAATACACGGATAACACATTATTGTATTAAATTGGCTCAAGACCTAAGCACAGCATCCAGGCAAAAAGCCTTTGTCCCACTTCCTTCTCCCAGCGTCAACCTTTTCAATGATTGCCTTCATTCCTGGTACCAACCTCAACTGAGTAAATCAAGCAGTAAATTTAGATCCAGTATTCCACTATCCGCTTCTGAGATTACAAAGGGTCTAATATCATCTTGAATCTGACCCCAATTCAAACTTCTGGCAGTTTCACTCAATACCGATTCCCAAGATTTCTCATTTATCGGGGCACCCATATAGCTTGTTTGCTGAAGTGCATTCTGTAAATAGGGAATATTTGGTTGGAGCCCTTCCCAACGAGATAAAAGAAAAATGAGATCATAGAAATCACGACCTTTTGTATAGGGTCGCTGGAGTATCGCGTGTATTTTTCCTGACAGAAAACTTGGGACATCGTGATGAATAAGACTGAAAGGCGAGTAAACATTAATTAGCCTTCGTTCGACCTGCCAACTGGGAGGAGGATTTGCATCTACCTCTAATTTAATACTAAGTTTCTCATCCTCGTTTATTGTGAGCCCGCATTCAAAAAGCAAGCCCTCAAATTTGATAAAGGTTGACCGAACCGTTTTCTCTTTAACACCCGAATCACTTACTATATAGCCCTGCAATGCCAAATTCTTGAGTAGAGTAGAAATGACCTGAGTGAGCCTATATTTTTCGTTGGGTACCTTAAGATGAAAATCCAGGTCTTCAGAAAAACGATTTAGCCCGTGAATAATTCGCAGGGCAGTTCCACCATGGAAAATTAGGTTTGGTAGGTCTTTTTGTTCGAAAAGCACTCTTAAGATAACGTGTTGCAAGTATTCCCGTAGCTGGAGGTAGGCAATAGTTGGTGATTTAGCGTCGGTCGCAATTCGAATTGCTTCGCTTTTCATTTTGTCTCCATTAAATATTGAATTAATGCAGCCATACCCCGGGCAAGTTTTCTGCTGGGAATAGCTCTTGTATACTCAAACAAATCATCAGGATCCAATACCTCTGTGTTTTGTAATCGTAAACTACTCCACCGTACGAAATCCCATTCGCCACTATTCAGCAGACAAATATCCACCAGGGCTTTTTCAGGTGAGGCAATCAGTGCATTTTGCTGAGAATGATTCCCCATTTTGATAAGCTTATATCCTAAGAACCGATTTGTCTTGAGGCTGTGGTAATGAAAACTCCCCAGGGGCGTTTGCCAGCGTCTTGTATCCCTGGTTGTGACTGCTTGAATAGGGTGAGTATGTTCCGGGATGAGTTTGTAATATTCCAAGGCAGTATAGAGTGAGATGTAGGAGGGCGAGTACAAATAATTGGAAATATAGAAGGGATGCACCGCTAGGGCTTGGTAGTGGGGGGGCAGCATGTATTTACCACGACGCAAACGAACCAGCTTGCCTGCTCCAACCCATCTGGATAGACGCGGCAAAATTTGGGCTTCATCTTCAGGGAACAGGGTCAGTAAATCGGCCGTTTCAAAAAAAGGTCGATTAGAGAAACTTTTTAATAAATCGTCATATTTCATATTAATAACTTACCATAATATGCAGGTAATGTAAATAAAATATACAAATATTCCCACATAAACCATTCTTGAAGGGTAACTTACGAATACCTTCGATTTTCTCCTTTAAAAACCCCTGCCTGGCTCCTCTGGTAAAGGATAAATAAAGCCTTCCTTCTAGTATTTCAGGTCGGTTTCTGCAAAAGCACCTAAAAAAAGTGTATATGAATAGTGAGGAAAGATAGTCTTCTTTTCCAACAAACTCACCCGATTCTCTGATACCACGCGCCTAAACCCCCAAGATTAAAAATTGGTCTTCTAAGAATCCTTATAAAAGGAGGTGTTCATGACACTAAAAATTCAAGATGTCCCCGACGATATCATTCGGGAAGAATATGTTAAACGCTATACTCTGAAATCTGGCGAAAAATTGAATAGTTCAAGATCTGTGGCCAACCACTTGAGGGGCTATTTCTCCAATTCAAAAACATGCGAAAGCTTTGTGATGATTTATCTCAATTCGCAACATGAGCTTATTGAGACGAAAATCTTATTTACAGGAACCATTGCCACAGCAGCAATCTACCCGCGAGAGCTGGTGAAATCAGTTCTAATAGATTTTCCAGGTACTGCTGCAGTCATCATTTCTCACAATCATCCCAGCGGCACAAATACTCCAAGCTCACCGGACTTTACCATTACTAAAAAGATCAAGACCGCCCTAGAGTCCATCGATGTCGAATTATTGGATCATATCATTTTAGGCGCAGATTTCTATTCATTTGCCGATCACAATCAGATTTAGCCCAACTCCCCACCTTGAGTTGCTCAATTCGTGAGCGGCCATCAAGATCAAAACCAATAAATAAAAAAAGAAAAGGAGGTCATTTGTATGACCCTGTTAATGCAACGCGGCAGTGAAGCTGCCACACTTGAAATGGTAAGGGAAGTTCCCCTACCAAAAGCAACTCGGACCTATCAGCCTGTCTCACATGAAAAACTCTCAACCATGCTACTCCAAATGGCAGTCCATCTTCTGCCTGCCTTTTCCCACAGCAATAGTCAATTCGGGCTGGCAGCTGAGGGCAATAAAATGTTTGGAGTGCATACACTGACATCAAGCGATACCTCAATGGGTCTCTCCATTGGATTTCGCAACAGCTATGACCGCAGCATGTCCGTAGGTATCGCTGTGGGTGCTTCCGTATTGGTCTGCGATAACCTGGCTCTATGCGGGGATATCACAATTTTACGCAAACATACCCTGAATGTAATCAGAGATATGGAAAGCATGGCCTTGGCAGCGATTTATAAATCGCAAAAGGTTTATAATCAGGTCCTAAAAGACGCTGAAGCTATGCAAATGCAGGAAATAAGCGATGATAATGCCCACCGAATGTTAGGCCTGGTTTATGGTAGGGGTATCATGACGCCTAGACAGATCCCTGTGGCTCTTCGCGAATGGAAAAATCCACAATATGAGGCTTTTGGACCTCGGACAGTCTGGAGCCTGTACAATGCCATAACAGAAGCTTTGAAGAGTGCACCCCCACAATCCATCATGGAAAAGCATTTGGGATTACATCAGCTCTTTTCTGAACAGCATCAGTTTATGGGGGTTGCATCATGACTAGAAAAGGTATTCAAGTCCTCATTGAAGCGATGTTGGTTTTGATGGATGAGGTCTTTGCCTGGATTTCTCGGGCAAAAGGGAGTAGGTCAGGAGAGCAAGAAAACGATGTACCGAAAAGCTGAAATACTCAATAGAATCCAGCTGCGTCAATCCACTATTAAGGATTGGCTCAGCTGTCCCCTCATGTTTCGCTTCCGCCATATTGAGAAGTTAAAGCCTGCGTATCTAGGTGTGGCAGCCATCCATGGTAGCGCCTTGCATCTCGCCATTCATAGGCTCCATGATTTAGAATTTAAGGGTGATGTGAGGATGTTGTACACCGCTGCCCTGCAAGAAGTCATGGCTCAAGATCCAGATATTCGCATTGCCTGGAAGAAATCGCGCGAGGAGGATCTGCAGAATTTGGAGGATCATGCCTGTGAAATCTTGACAGGCTATCGTGACTGGGAGGAAAATCGGAATTGTAAGCTGCTGTATTCAGAGGTGCAGTTTAAAGTCAAAGTGGGTGGACACGAGCTAACCGGAACCATTGATCAAGTCCGAAGAAATTCCAGTGGCGGATTGGATCTGGTGGATCTGAAATCAGGGATGCAGCGACCGAGAGCCATTGCTTTACATAGTGATTGGCAACTGTCATTGTATGCATACGCTTTGAAATATGGATTGCTCTTAATCAATGCGTCGTGGGTTCGAGTCCGTTTGTCGGTTGATCGTACAGTGATCTATCATTTGCGTGCTCATGAGAGATATAAACGCAATTCTAAGTATGGTCAAGTTGGGGCAGAGAAGGGCAGACCCTTTATTATTTGCCAGAAACCGGTGTGGGATCATCAACGATTTAAGCAAGACTTACTCAATATAATCAAGATGATGACCAAGGATTGGCC
>JABMQQ010000219.1 GCA_013202495.1 Fidelibacterota bacterium
CCTAAGCCCTCACGCGTTCCAGATAATCCCCCGTACGAGTGTCAACCTTAACCTTGTCCCCGATATTTAGAAAGAGCGGAACCGTTACTTTTAAACCGGTCTCAAGAAATGCCGGTTTTGATCCACCTGTAGCTGTATCCCCTCTCAGCCCAGGATCAGTTTCTTTGATCTCCAGGATGACATGGGCAGCTACTTCAACATCAACGGGAGTTGAATCTCTAAATAAGACTTTGATGATATCATTTTCTTTAAGATAATCTTTAACCGATTCCATGAGTTCAGCGTCAATGGCGATTTGCTCATAGGTCTCATTGTCCATGATGTGGTAATGAGATTCATCAGAATATAGAAAGGTCATTTCATTGGCCAACAATTTGACATCATCTATTTTTTCACCGGATCGAAAAGTTTGCTCAATGACCTGGCCGCCTGGTATTTTTTTTAATTTTGTTCTGACAAAAGCATTACCTTTGCCTGGTTTAACATGAAGAAATTCAACAACTTTCCAAAGATTGCCATTGAACACGATCACCAAATTGTTTTTAATATCGGATGTACTACCCATAATAAGTTACCAGACTCCTTCTTAAGTGGCGCGAAGTTAACCGGGGGCTGAAATCATGGCAAACTTTTTATACGCAAGTAATCCCTGGCGCATGTGAATTTCCCCCAGGATTCGAGTGTGCTGCACTTTCAGATATGATGCTCTTTTTGTACACTTCTAGTGAATGAGAATTCGCCCTTTTCCCTTGCCTTCCTGCATTAAGATTCCTATTAATACTCAATGGAAAATACTTTCAATATGATCTCTGACAAACTGCTGGATATGGTACCCCTCATTGGTTTATATGCCGAAACACACTTCAGATTTCGTATTCCCTTTAGTCGATATTTCAAGCGGGAACCAGAGCTAATTTTTGATACTCCCTGGCGATTGGAGCCTGGTCAAAAACTAAGTATTTTTCTGGTGGTCAAGGATGCGCATCTCTACCCCATCAAGCTGGAATCTGTTGAGATCGAAGTTTCTCAAAATAATCAAAACCTTTGCACTCAGAATTGGACTTTAAACCAAGACTCCAGAGAGAGACAGATTGATTTTGAATTTTCCCTTGGCGACTGCGACCTTCCATTGGGTGAAATTGAAATTTTTCCCACATTGACCTACTCTATTTCAGGGAAGCAACGGCTTATGCGGATTGACAATTACCGTGGAACCCACAAGACTCCTCTTAGAGTAACGATTGCCAATGAGGGTTTACCAAAGGTAGCGGGATGGCAAACAGGCGATACTCATCTTCACAGCTCACTGACCAATGATCAGATAGAATTTGGCGCTTCGCTGGAGCAGACCCGGAAAGCAGCCCAGTTGCTGGGATTGGATTTTATAACCGCTACGGATCATTCCTACGATCTTGATGATCAACCTGATGACTATTTGAAGAATGATCCAGAGTTGGAAAAATGGAAGCAAAGTCGTGAACAGATCGCTGCATTAAATAAAGAGCATAATCTCACCATTATCCCTGGAGAAGAGATCAGCGTTGCCAACCATAGAGGTGCTACGGTTCACTTCCTGCATTTTAATGATCCTGTCTACTTTCCTGGAAGTGGTGACAGTGGTGAAGACTGGCCTAAACTCAGGTCCCAGTTGAGCATCGATGATGTGTTGGCGCGGCGGTCTCCACAAACGGTTTCTGTGGGCGCTCATACCGCCTATAAATTTCCCTGGTTCCAGCGGGTGCTGCTTAAGCGAGGATTCTGGGAAGACAAGGATCACAATAATCCGGAGCTTGACGGTGTCCAAATTTTATGTGGCACCCCAGCCTACACTGCCTTTCATACTTCAAGACAGCTCTGGATTGATGCCCTTCTAAAGGGTCGCAAACTGGGTGTATATGGCGGTAGTGATGGTCACGGTAACCTCAACAGAAACTGGCATGTCACACTACCTATGTGGTCTCTGGGAACCCATGAAGACCAAATTTTTGCCCAGTCCAGAACCATTGTCAAAAGTGACACTACTGACACATCTGATATTGTGGATGCGATGAAACAACGCCGCACCGCCCTCTCAACCGGTCCCATGGGAGATCTTACCATATCTTTTGAAGGGACATCATTTGGGATTGGTGACACAATCAAGGCCAAGAAGAAGGACATTCTCAAAGTATGGTATCATGGTCTCAGTACTGAGGAGTTTGGGTCATTGATGGATGTTACGATCTATGCAGGAAACCTTGAAACACAGGAAGAAATGCTTCTTTTTCACGATTCCGAGCTGTCAGAAAGATTTGAGATCACTCAGAATTACACAGTTCCAGGCAAATCCTATCTACGCCTAGAGATTAGTAGTGATGGATCCAGATGGCCGGGTATATACGTTTCCTCAGCGATTTGGATTGAAACGCTTGAGACTTAATCTTATCTCTTAATTAAGTGGGCATTGGTCTCGATAAATTGCTTGGCATCCATGCTGGCTGTGGTATGCACTGGATCAGGTCCCTGACGCATCATGATTATAAATTTACCAACAGGGTTAGAAGTCACTTCCTGAGCACCAAAAGTACTTCGGACGCTAGTATTGACACCCCCAGACATGGAAGTACGCGTCTCAATAGTCAGGTCTCCCTCTGCGAATTCTTTATCCGGAACGTCTTCAAAACTGGCATCTTCCACAATCAGGAAATGCGACAATCCTTGTTGCAGTGTGAGTTCAGCGCAACGGAATGTCAAATAAGTCCTGACTTCATCAAGACTATTGTATTGGTTGCCTTCAAAGGTGACTTCAAAGGTATTCTCGTTTAATTCATTTTCACTATATCCCCCACTGGCATTCATGGGTCGATAGGTTACCGCACAGCCCAAGAGCAAGAATATCATCGATAAAGTCACAATAATTTTTAGAAATGATTTCATGATTTCCCTCCACATATTTTACTTACTTTTTATTGGCTTTTCTGACCTGCAATTCCATGGCCTTCCATTCAGCAGGCGAAAGTACATCGAGAAAGTTGAATTCACCTGCTCCTTTTAGCCATTCCCCACCATCAATGGTAATGACCTCGCCATTAATATATTGAGATTGATCAGAAACCAGATAGGCAGCCAGATTGGCTAACTCAATGTGTTCACCAACTCGCTTCAACGGAATTCTATCAATAAACTTTGCTTCCAGACCTGGTGGGAGGAGTCGATCCCAGGCGCCTTCAGTGGGAAATGGACCTGGGGCGATGGCATTCATGGTGATCCCATATTTAGCCCACTCCACCGCCAGACTTTTAGTCATAGTTTGGACCCCAGCTTTGGCAATAGCGGACGGAACAACGTAGCCTGAACCTGTCGTGGCATAGGTGGTGACGATATTCAAGACCCGGGCAGACTGTCTAGACTTGATCCAGTGTTTACCAAAGGCCAGAGTGGTATTATATGAGCCCTTTAAAACAATATCAGTGATGACATCGAAAGCCTTGTGACTCAACGCTTCGGTGGGACTTACAAAATTACCAGCAGCGTTGTTCAGAAGTATATCAATTGATCCAAAGTGTTTTAGGGATTGATCCAGTGCAGATTCCACCGCTTTGTAATCACGGACATCCAGGGCTAGGGGGAGAACTTCACCACCAGTAGCCGACATAAGCTCATGTGCAGTTGCCTTAAGGACTTCCATTCTACGGCTGGCGATTACTACTTTAGCTTGTAATTCCAGGAATCTTTGGGCCATTGAGCGACCTAAACCGGTGCCGCCTCCAGTGATAAATATGACCTTGTCCTTGAGTAAATCAGATTGAAACATGGTTGGCTCTCCTTTGACATAACCTGTTCATCCTGAAAGATGGAAGCAAGGAATATTAGTGATAGACGACCACTATAAATGAGCGTTTCTACATACTTTAGTTTATTTGAGCAACATCATTTTCTGGGTCTCACTATATCCTTCAGCTTGCATTTTATAGAAGTAAACACCTGAAGGTACAGAATTACCCGAAGCGTCCAATCCATTCCATGATACCGTATAGCTACCTGCAGTCTGGAAACCATTTTCTAGTGTTGCGACTGGTTGTCCCAGCAAGTTGAAAACAGTAATGCTTACATCACCAGCATTTGACAGTTGATAGTCAATGCTTGTTGAAGGATTGAAGGGGTTTGGATAAGCAGAGCTTAGGGATGATCTCTCAGGAACAGTTACGTCGTCCACTGAAATTGTCGGAAAAAACCATGTCAATGAAGTTGTGAGGGGTGAGTATGCTGAATAGCCATACCACTCGTAGGGGCTTGCATTGATACTGATAGGATCAAATCCAAACAGGACGATTTTATCATCACCGGATATTCTGTCTAGCCCAATTGGCATTCCGTCAGCAAAAGTAACCATATTTGCAGAACCGGGATCAAC
>JABMQQ010000220.1 GCA_013202495.1 Fidelibacterota bacterium
GGCCTGAACCACCAATTCCCGATATTCAGTATTTGGATTTATTTCAAATGCTAATTTTGCCTCAAGGATTGCAAGCCTCGGTTTTTCCTGAAGCAGATAAATTTTGGCCAGCAAGGCATGGCTGTAATGATCATCCTGGTCCGTGATTAAGGCCTGGTCACACTGTTGTCTTGCAGCATCCAACCAGGAGAGGCTTTCAGATCTAGCCAGATCAATATATAATTCAGCCAGGCGGTGTCTTCCTTCAATGACCTGGGGGAAATGATAGAGATAATTTTGTAGTACTTTGACAGCCTCTTTCTGATCCTGATCCTGCATCATGAAATCGACATAAGCATCCCACACAGATTTGTCTTTGGAGGATAGCTTGACAGCAAGGGCATAGTTTTCTAAAATGTCTTTATTTTTGGTGGCTGTTTTTTCCTGAGCCATTGCAAGCGCACCATAGGCAGCACCCTCCATGGGCTCACTCTTAACTGCTTCTTCCAGCAGTTCAATTGAGGCAGCCGTCTTGCCAGAATTTCTTAGTGTCTTGGCCTTGCCAACAGTGGCTTGATAATTGGCTGAATCCAGCTCAAGTGCTTTTTCAAAGTGAGTCAGGGCCTGTTCATATAAATCTTTATCGTTGAGGATATATCCCATGCTGATCTGGGCATCGACATCATCAGCATTGGCCTGAACAGCCATGCGGTAATATTGGTAGGCGTTATCCATACTGCCGCTCTGATGATAGATTTCTCCAATATATCTCAATATTTGAGCTGAGTCAGCCTGTGCATCCAAACCACGTTTACACTGATTCACCGCATCAGTAAGGTTGTTGTCCTCCATGAACAGACGGGCTGCAAATAAATATGCTTCTGTGTAGTCAGGATTGGATTGTTGGATTTCCAGGAGATAGTTCAGGGCTTTTTGACGAGAGCCTAAGGCTGCCTCGGTTTCAGCTTTTGAGTAGAGTACATCTGGATCTTCACTGCATGCAGTCAGAATAAACATTCCAAGAATTGTAAGAATGAGCCCGCGTTTCAGCCTCATAGTGTCTCTCCTAAGCCAATTGGAAAAAATTAACTTGAGCTACATGTTCAGCAAGGGTTATTTGTTGAAGACAATCACTGACGGGCCTGGCAAACAAGTCCTATGATCGCTAATTAGTCCCGCCTGCATTCATTCAGTTCACCATCAGAGATTGTTCCAGATAATACTCTTTCCCACCGCTGGTCCAGTTCAGCTTGATTCGCCATAATCCAGGATCCATCTCCGGAAGCTCAATGGTCTGAAGACTATCACCTACCAAAATCAGGCTAAATAATCGATCCTTATGAAGATCAGCCGGACGAAAGAGTAGCACCCCCCCTTCAGTGGGTATGTGTCCCAAAGCCAGTGGAAATTTCAAATCCAGAATTTGAGTGGTTTGATGGTAAGTTAAAGTTGGTTTTAAAGGGAGTGCTTGCGTTCTAGCGACCCGCTTAATCTGCTGCTCAAAAACTACATCTTTATCGTAGTAGTTATCATAAACCAGCTCTACATCATCCTGAAAAGTCCAGATGGCAAAGCCCACAAAGAAAGCAATAAAGACCACTATTGTGGCAGTAAGACCCCACATCCATAATCTACCGGATTTCTCTTGTCCCTGCATTACTTCCTCGGTCCCATAAATGATGTTTTTACCGTTTCCAGCAAACGGTCACCGCTATAGACCGCAATCTTTAATTTAGCTTCTGTGCCATCCAGCAAATCACCAGATAAGTCGACAAAAAAGGCGCCCTCTGTTTTATCCTGACCACTGATTTCTAATTCGTTGCCTATCATGGTCAGAGTTCCTTCAGGTTCCAGCAATTCAAGCCGGATCGGTAAATCATCAAAGGTTTTATTGAGCACTTTAATCGTATACAAATTTGTGAAGTGGTTATTGCCCACCTCCTGATACATGGTACCATAAGAACGCAGGATGGTTGATTCCACATCTGAACGTGTGACAAGCAGCAGGAAGAAGAAAATCACAAGGGCAGCTAAAACAGCAGAATAGCCAATATTGCGGAAATTCATGCTCAATGTTTCCCCTGTACGAATACCATTAAATGAATCATAGCGAATCAAGCCGCGTGGCTTCTTAACCTTGTCCATGACGGTATCGCAGGCATCAATACAGGCTGTACAATTGACGCATTCCAACTGGGTGCCATTACGAATATCAATACCGGTGGGACAAACTTCGACACACTGATTACAATCAATGCAATCACCCAGATCTTCGTCACTATTTTTTTTGGGTCTGCCACGCTTTTCACCCCGGGTAAAATCATAAGCCACGACAATGGATTTGTCATCGAGGAGCACAGATTGCAAGCGTCCATAAGGGCAGATTTGGGTGCAAATCTGTTCCCGGAAAAAGGCATAGATGTAATAGAAAATGGTGGTGAAAAGAACCATGATAGCAAAACCACCAGCGTGCTCTGAAACCGGCGAGGTGATGATCTGGAAAAGTTCATCCTTGCCAATGATGTAAGCCAGAAATGTGTTACCAATAATAAATGACAGTACCCAGAAGATCCCGTGTTTCAGGATCCGTTTGAAAATCTTTTCTGCATTCCAAACCTGTGCCTTGAGTTTGCGCTGTTTGTTGGCATTGCCATCGATGAGATATTCGATTTTGCGAAAGACCATTTCCATGAAGATGGTTTGTGGACAAGCCCACCCACAAAAAAGACGTCCAAAAATGACAGTAAACAGGAGAATACCCACCACAAAAGTCAGTGTGGCCAGCACAAAGATAAAACTGTCCTGAGGCCAGAATGCCATACCCAGAATAATAAATTTACGCTCAATAATATTGAGAAGGAGAAAAGGGCGACCGTTAATCGTTATAAACGGTCCACTGAACATGATTAGGAGTAGCAGATAAGAGAACCAGGTCCTGGCATTGAAGAAACGACCGGAAGGTTTACGAGGGAATACCCATTTTCGCTTACCATCATCTCCCATGGAAGCAATTCTATCTCTGAATGCTGATGGGGCATCTATGTTGGTGAGATTTCTGTCGGGCTGACTCATTTACATGCCATCTCCAAGTATTTGTTTACTATAAACTAATATGACAAAAGGAACTCACGTTAAAACGTGAGTTCCTTCCCCATATATTATTCCTCGCTAAACCTAGCCCTCAAACAGGTCTCCCTGAGGTGCTTTGGGAACTGCCGGAGTTGTGCCAACCAACTTCACTTTGATGTAACTGGAAACTTGCATGATTTCGTCAGGGGTGAGTGTGGCCTCCCATGGGATCATGCCCTTGGTTGGCACACCCACTTTAATGAGGTTGACAATTGATGCCATATCTCCACCGTGGATCCAATAGTTATCAGTCATATTTGGACCAATACTTCCACCGCCATCGTTAAGGTGGCAGGTAAAGCATTGGGTGTCCCAAATTTTCTTCCCTGCAGCCAGACTGGCATCATCTGTGAGAGCGGCCATTCCTCTGGAAGGCGCTGCTGCTGGTTCTTCTTCTTTGACAGGTGCTGGATCGGGAGAAGCACTGGTCCCACTTCCATAGGCGGCAATGACATCAGGAAAAGCAGTCTGTAGTTTGGCGAGCTGATCAGGGTCGGCTTTGGCCATGGCCCGCATTAATTGCTCATCAAAGGGAGCGTCCAGGATTTTATCCATTTCTGCCCGCAAGGCTGGCGTAATTTCTCCATCACTGGCCCACGGGGATGAATAAGCTGTAAAAGGTCCACGACCAACACCAGCCTCTACATAAGTACCCATTTCCTTTTGATACTCTGCATCCTGTAAATCACCGAAGAAGTGATAGTATGGTACATATATTACTGCCACGACGATGGTGATCAGGAATAATGCTTTCCACCAACCTGGCAGATCGTTGTCATATTCTTGAATTCCATCATAATCGTGATCAATGAGTTCGTTTGTGACTTTGCCCATTATTAAAGGCCTCCATTGTTTTGATCATCCCCGCTCTCGAGGGGCATATTGCTCATTTTATCAATGTGTCCCCTCCGCATGGTAACGATCATTACGATCGCTCCCACAAAGACGAGAAAGAACAGGACCAGAGAAAGACCTTGAAAGAATTGAAGGCCTTCAGCTCCTTGATAAATGCGACTTAGCATGCGTTATCATTCCTTCCCTATTTGGGAAGAATGCCTGTTCCGAGTTTCTGAAGATATGCGATAAGCGCAATAATCTCTTTATCCCAGGATGTTTCAATGCCTGATTCCTTAAGATTGGCAACGATGCCGTCGGCTTGTTTCTTAAGATCATCCAGAGCTATATCCTCATATCCTGCTGCATAAGGAACCCCCAGCGTTCGCATGGCACTAATCTTCTTGGGAAGATCAGCATAGTCATTGGATCTCTCCAATAACCAGGGATAGACCGGCATAATCGAACCAGGACTCATTGAGCGAGGATTATCCATATGATTGTAATGCCAGGCATCAGGTTTTCTTAATTTGCCAACTCCTTCACGATGGAGATCCGGTCCTGTTCGTTTTGAGCCCCACAGGAATGGATGATCATAAACAAATTCACCGGCCTTGGAGTATTCACCATATCGTTCGGTTTCGCTTCTGAATGGACGAATCATCTGGGAATGGCAGTTAAAACAGCCTTCCTTGATGTATATGTCGCGACCCTCAAGCTCTAGAGGTGAGTAAGGTGTCACCGTAGTGATGGTGGGAATATTGGATTTCACCACAAACATGGGCACAAATTCCACGATGCCTCCAATAGCCACAGCAACCAGGGCTAAGGCCAGGAAGTGCATGGGTCGGGCTTCCAGCCAACGGTGCTTATGTTCACCAGCTTCAGACACGATGGGCTTCAGGGGAGCAGCTTCCATTTCCTGATCAGGAATGGGAGCTCCAGAGCGGGCAGTTTTGACCAGGTTATAAACCATGATCAAGGAACCCGTTAGATAAAGCGTACCACCAAAGGCTCGAGTCCAGTACATGGGCACCAACTGCAATACGGTTTCTAGAAAGTTTGGATAAACCAGCAAACCCTCAGGTGTGAACTGTTTCCAGATCAAGGCCTGGGTTATACCTGTCCAGTACATGGGGATGACATAGAAAATGATTCCAAGTGTGGCTAACCAGAAGTGAACATTGGCCAGCTTGACGGAATACAGTTTGGCATTCCATAAACGAGGAGCCAGCCAGTACAGCATACCAAAGGTCAACAGGCCATTCCAGCCCAGCGCACCTACATGGACATGGGCAATGGTATAGTCCGTGAAATGCGTGATGGCATTATAGTTTTTCAATGACATCATGGGCCCTTCAAAGGTGGTCATTCCATAGGCAGAAACAGCCACCACCATAAATTTCAAAATGGGATCCTGGCGTACACGATCCCAGGCACCCCGTAAGGTGAGGAGGCCGTTAAGCATACCACCCCAGGATGGAGCGATCAACATGATGGAAAATACGGTTCCCAATGTTTGCGCCCAATCTGGTGTTGAGGTATACAGCAGGTGGTGAGGACCAGCCCAGATATACAGAAAGATGAGAGCCCAGAAATGAATAATAGACAGCCTATAAGAATAGACTGGTCTCTGAGCTGCTTTGGGCATGAAGTAGTACATTAGACCCAAATACGGTGTGGTCAGGAAGAACGCGACTGCGTTGTGACCATACCACCATTGAACCAGGGCATCCTGTACACCGGCAAAGAGTGAATAGCTTTTCCAAAAGCTCACTGGTATGGCCATAGAATTCACAATATGGAGCATGGCAACCGTGACAAAGGTGGCGATATAAAACCAAATCGCTACATAGAGATGTTTTTCACGACGTTTCAGGATGGTCCCCATCATGTTCACACCCCAGGCAACCCAGATCACAGCGATGGCTATATCAATGGGCCATTCCAGTTCGGCGTATTCTTTGGCTGAGGTAAGACCGGCAGGTAGTGTTAATGCCGCTGATACAATGATACCCTGCCACCCCCAGAAATGCACTTTACTAAGTACATCGGAAAAATTTCGAGCTTTAAGTAATCTTTGAGCTGAATAGTAATATCCCATGAATATGCCATTGCCAACAAATGCAAAAATAGCAGCGTTGGTGTGCAAGGGACGCAGGCGACCAAAGGTCAACCATGAGGTGCCGAAATTAAAGACCGGCGCTGGTAACTGAAGCGCAATAGTGAGTCCAACCAAAAAGGCCGTCACGCCCCAGATAACGGTGGCCCAGAAAAACATTCGCACGATTTTATTATCGTACTGAAATTTTTCCATCTCCATTATTTA
>JABMQQ010000221.1 GCA_013202495.1 Fidelibacterota bacterium
GTTAAAAGGATCGGTTGAGACACAAATCGCAGCCTCAGTAAGTATCTTGAGGAAATTGGTCAATATGAACCGCTGGATCCAAAAGATGAGATCTCGCTGGCCCAGAGGGTCAAGCAGGGTGATCGTCTTGCTCTGAAAAAATTAACTGAAGCCAACCTCCGTTTTGTGGTCTCCGTGGCCAAAGATTATCAGGGTCAAGGCTTGCCATTGACGGACCTCATCAACGAGGGAAATCTTGGTTTGATCAAGGCGGCTGAACGTTTCGATGAGACACGTGGTTTCAAATTTATTTCCTACGCTGTCTGGTGGATTCGTCAATCCATTCTCCAGGCTCTGGCCGAGCATTCACGTATTGTTCGTCTACCTCTCAACCGAGTTGGTACCATTTCCAAAATTTCCAAGACGTCAGATCGTTTGGAGCAAAAGCTGGAAAGAACACCCACAGAACGTGAAATTGCCAAAGAGCTGGATATGGCTCCTGAAGAAGTAGCTGACGCTATACGTATTTCCAAGCGTCACCACTCACTGGATGCCCCTTTCCAGGAAGAAGAAAAAAATTCACTCATGGATGTGATTGAGGATGAGCATCAAGATGCTCCCGATTTCGATCTTATGTCTGATTCATTAAAAAAAGAAATTCGATCAGCCCTGGACACTCTGAAAGATAGAGAGCGGGAAGTTATCCGCATGTACTTTGGTATCGATCGTGAATATGCATTAACCCTCAATGAAATTGGGGAAGAATTCAACCTGACTCGGGAACGTGTTCGTCAGATCAAGGAGAAAGCCATTAAGCGTCTCCAGCATAAATCCCGTAGTCGCAAATTGCAGACCTATTTAGGTTAATTTAGAAGGAGGTGAGATCGCACTATGTCAGTAATGGTTACCGTAAAACGGGATGAACCCTTTGAAAAAGCGCTAAGGCGTTTCAAGAAGAAATACGAGAAAGCCGGCATTCTTAAAGATGTTAAGAAGAACTCCTTCTATTTAAAACCATCAGAAGACCGCCGTCTGCGTCGGGCCAAAGCCGCCAAACGCAGTCGTCAGACCAGTCGCTATTAATCGATAGCCTGATCTAAGATTAAAAACCCGGGGTCTTCTCCGGGTTTTTATTTATTTAAAACCCGTGCCTACTCGGGTTTTTTGTTTTATTAGATGTTACTCCCGCCTAGGAATTAAAAACCCGTGCTCATCCGGGTTTTTTGTTTTTCAGGAAGCTTTAACCACCTGAGATTAAAAACCTGGGCTTTCTCTAGGTTTTGCATCTCCTATCACCCTCTATTACACCAATTTAGCCACTATATTGATGATTGTTTTTATCCTATTCAGTATTATATAAGTGCCCTAAAGGTAAGAATACCATTTATTTATCATTTTAAGGGGTGATTTATGTCTGAAATAAACAATGGACGCAATTCGTTTCTCCCTCGGGGTTACAGTGTCGAAGACTCCCAGGCACGGCGGGATTGGGTCAAAAACTATACTGGTGTCGAGCTTGATGATACCCTCACTGATGACGTGGAAGACCTTAAGGGCATCATTGAAAACCATGTCGGAAGCATGAAAATACCCATGGCTGTGGTAGGACCATTAAGCATTAACGGCACCTATGCAAATGGTGATTTTATGATACCACTTTGCACTTTAGAAGGAACGCTGGCAGCCTCGATGAACCGTGGTATTTATGCCGCAACGCTCAGTGGCGGAACCACGGTACGCCATTTTCGACAGGAACTCTCACGAGCGCCTGTATTTATTTTTGACAACATTATTGAAAGTGCCGAATTTCAGAAGTGGGTGACGAAAAACGAAGCTAAAATCATGGAAGTGGCTGAGAGCACAACCAAACATGGTAAAGTCCTGAGAATTGATCAAATTACTGTTCAAAACTATGTGGTACTGGATCTCGTGTTGGACACCAAGAACGCCGCCGGACAAAACATGGTTACCCTGGCTGCCCAGGTAGCTTGTGAATACATCCAAGCTGAGACTGGACATAACTATTTTCTAGAATCCAACTTTAATAGTGATAAAAAAGCCTCTGGTCGCAATATGCTCCTGGGTCGAGGTCATGCTGTCCACGCTGAAACCACAATAAAGAATAGCGTTCTCAAAAGAATCCTCAAAATGGATCCAGATATCTTGTTTGACTCCTGGGGCTTTTTCCCCACAGTGTCAAGCCTGGCTGGCACCCATGGAAATGGATTGCATGTCTCAAACTCTATCACGGCAATATATCTGGCTACCGGTCAGGACACTGCTTGCGCCGCTGAAAACAGTATTGCACATCTCGGGCTGGAAAAGCAAGAAGATGGTATCAAATTCAAATTGACGCTTCCCTCCCTCACCGTTGGAACTGTTGGTGGTGGTACACGCCTGAAAATGCAGCAGAAAAATCTGGAATTGCTGGGTTGCGCAGAAGGTGAAAACTCATCCAGAAAACTGGCGGAAATTATCGCCGCAGCTACCCTTGCTCTAGAAATATCGCTCATCTGTGCCATTGGTTCCCATACCTGGAATGATGCACATATGAAATATGGCAGAAAATAGAGTCCCTTATGGATGTGCTAGACAATCCGAAATACACCTACCTCGTGGGGAAACAGCCGTTTTATTACAAAATCTGGAAAACCTTATTTTATTATTATAGCAAAACTGTATTTGCATTTTACACGCCTTTAAAGGTTCATGGTCGCGAAAATATCCCCGACTCATCCTTTATCTTTTGCAGTAACCACAATAGCCATATGGATGTGGCGCTCCTCTCTGCAGCTGCACAAAAAAGTTTTAATCATTTTGGCATGATGGCAGCTAAAGACTATTGGTTTGATAGCTGGATAAGACGAACCTTGATAAATACGGTTATGAACCTGATTCCAATTGATCGTAAAATTAATGGGGTTAGTCAATTTTCAATCAAGGACACCATCAAATTGTGCAAGTCCTTCATGAACTATAAGCAACGCAGTTTGATCTTTTTTCCTGAGGGCACCCGGGGCACTCCCGGTAAAATCTTACCCTTTAAAAAAGGGGCTGCCCGCTTCTCCTTGGATTTAAAGACTCCAATTTTGCCAGCAGTCATACATGGGTCCCATAAAGCCTGGCCACGAGGTAATTTTTTAATGCGCCCAACTGGTATTGAAGTCTATATTCTTGAACCAATTTATCCTGATTCTTTTATGGAAAATGATAATCCCAGCGAGGATGATTTGAGACTCGCCTCAAAGAAAATGATATCTGCGTTGGAACAAGCTATTACAAAAAAGGCCACGGAACTTTATGACAAATGAGAAAAATTCAGTTAAGGAAAAATTCTTTGCTGTAAACAATGAGAACTGGGGAAACAAATGGGGCTTTAGAGATTCAGAATTTATTCTGAACCAGGATCGTACAGTAAGTATGACTGGCGACCGCTATGAGCTCTGTGGATTCGATATGCCAGATTTCATCCCTTATGTGGAAGAGATGCTGGAAATGAAGATCGAGGTCGATGATGTTTTAGAGGAAGTTGAAGATAAGCCGGTACAGGAGGCCAACATCAACAAGGCTTTCGTAGATGCTATCAAATCTGAATTTCCTGATGATAGATTTTCCTTTGGTGCCGAAGAGAGACTCATGCATAGTCAGGGCCAGACCACAGATGAGGTGTATAAAGTCGTCTTTGCCAAACTTGACAGAGCCACTGATATGGTTTTTTACATCGAGTCTGAAGATGAAGCCCAAAAATTGATTAAGCTCGCACTGGAGCATGATGTGTGTCTCATCCCCTATGGCGGTGGTACAAGCGTTAGTAATGCACTGCAGGTTCCTGAGATAGAGGATCGCATGGTGGTTGCCGTAGATACTCGACGTATGGATGCAATCCTGTCCATCGATGAGGAAAACCGACGCGTAGTTGTTGAGGCTGGCATCACTGGAAGTGTTCTTGAAGAACTTCTGGAAGCCAAAGGACTGACCGTGGGACATGAACCGGATAGCATTGAGTTATCCACCCTGGGAGGCTGGATTTCCACCAATGCCAGTGGCATGAAAAAAAATCGCTATGGTAACATTGAAGACATCGTTGAAAACGTAACCATGATTACACCAAACGGCATCGTAGAACAGATCGAGCCCATTACCCGGGCCTCCATTGGCGTTAGTCCACGAAACATTCTTATCGGCTCCGAAGGAAACTTCGGGATCATAACCAAAGCCACCTTAAAGGTGTACGCACTGCCTGAGGCCTCAGATTTTAATTCTGCCCTTTTCCATGATTGGGAAACAGGCGTGGCTTTCATGTATGAGCTATCAAAAACTGGAGCTGTACCTGCCAGTGCTCGACTCATGGACAATGCCCAATTCCGTTTTGGACAAGCCTTGAATGCCAAGGCAACTGGGCTGAAGGTTTGGGTCAAAAAACTCGAAAAGTTCGTCGTCTTGAATGTGAAGAAATTTGATCCATACAAGATGGTCGTGACCTCTTTTAAATTAGAGGGATCTCGTGATGAGGTAGCCTTCCAGCAGAAAACGATAAAAAGATTGACAAAAAAATATAATGGGATGATTGGTGGTTCTGAAAATGGAAAGAAGGGCTACAATCTTACCTTTGCCATTGCCTATATCAGAGACTTTATGACCCGCTACCACATCGTTGGTGAGACCATGGAGACTTCTGTTCCCTGGAGTAAAATCAACGAAGTATGTGATGCTGCACGTGATCGATTGACAGAACTTCACAAGAAACACAATATTCCCGGAAAGCCCTATCTTTCTTATCGAGTCCCTCAAATCTACCATACCGGTGTTTGCATTTATTTCATGTTCGCCATCAATGTTAAAGGGATTAGCAATCCTATCGAGGTTTTCACTTCAATGGAACATGCAATGCGAGATGCCATTATGGAAAATGGTGGATCAATTTCCCATCATCACGGTGTTGGCAAACTGCGTAAGGATTTCATGAAGGGTACCATTTCACCAGCCAGTATAGATTGGCTGAAGAAAATCAAGACCTCCCACGACCCGAAAAATATTTTTGGTGTCCGGAATAACATTTTCGCTGACTAAGCTAATCAGACTTTCAGATTGATTCAGGAATGAACGTATCAGGAAAGGTCTTTATTGTCACCGGAGCTTCTTCTGGTATTGGGGAGGAGCTATCTCGGGTTCTCGCTCAAAAGGGGGCCAGGGTTGTCTGTGCTGCCCGAAGAGCAGATGAACTCAAGCGGGTATGTGATTCGACCAACGCTTCCGGTGGATCGGCTCTGGCCGTGCAAACCGATATCACCAATTTAGACGCTTGCCGTAACATGGTTCAAGAAACTCTGGACGCTTATGGCAAACTGGATGGTCTTATCCTGAATGCTGGTATCAGTATGTGGAGTCGTTTTGAGGATATTTCCGATTTATCATTTTTCCAGGATTTGATGGATGTGAATTATCATGGTGCAGTAAATTGTTGTCATGCTGCCCTGCCCTCTTTGAAACAGACCCATGGAAAAATTGTAAGCTGTTCAACCGCTCAAGCCATTATGGGATTCCCCAATCACTCCGGTTACGTTGCTTCAAAGCATGCCTTACATGGCTTTTTAGAAACCCTGGATATGGAATTACGAGGTGAAATCACTATTCTCGAGGCGGTGTTGAGCTGGATCAGAGGCACCAATCTCAGGGGAAACGCCTTAGGGGCAGATGGGAAAAAGCACGAGCATTCCACACGGAAGCATACCAGCGAGTCTGTCAGTCTTGAGGTCTGCGTAGCTCAAATTATTCAGGCTATTGAGCGAGATAAAAAAACTGTCTACATCCCAGGAAAACTTGGTCTGGTTCCTTTTCTCAACACATTCTTTAAGGGATTTCTTCAGCGCAAAGTCATTAGGGCTATTGACAAAAACGAAACCTAGACAGGTTTTGAAGCTCTATCTAGCATTACCCCCGGTATATTCACCCTATTCATAAAAAACTTATTCCGCAGATTCATCGAGCCAGGGAACGCCCAGCCACTTCTCAAAAACCAGTTTCTGATTATCATCCGGCTCCTCGATTTGTTTTAGTTCTGAGATGGTGGTGGGTTCAAAACCTACGGTGAGGTGCAGATCCTCTAAAATCCTACTGTACATATGATCCTATCACCAGGAGCCAATTGATTAAGAGTCAAATGGCTGTGTTGTGTAAGTAGCTATGGGTCAATCACTTACGGAATAGTGAAACAGGCGGTATCCCGCGGGTATCCCCATTTTTGCAGATCGATCCTATCTTCTATTAGGAAATATTTCCGGTTAGTTAGAATCAAGTTATAGTTGTTGGTTCTCATTTTTTATTTTTAAATCCTTCAGCATTAGATTTTAATTCAGGATGGTACTGATA
>JABMQQ010000222.1 GCA_013202495.1 Fidelibacterota bacterium
CCAATAAGTTGCTAAAAATGATGTGCGCCATGATCAGAGATCAAAGACCATACTCAGATGAATTTACTTCTATTAACCCAAAATATCTAAATTATAGCTTGCAAAGGTCATAGTAATCGAAGTGCGACGGGTTTGCAACAATCTCAGCTGGCGTCTTGCTGAGGTGTCACGCTGCCTGCTGGAATATCCTCAATAATATTTTTATGTAAGGGGGATCTATTTACATTTATTAATAGTGTTGTGAATAATGTATATGATTGAACTATACCACACGTCATTATATTGGTACAAATCTCACAATTATGCCACCATTTCAATATTTCACCAAATAAATGCCAATATATTGGTACATTTATCACAATTATGACGATCTATAGCTCCTCCATCCAATGGCTGAGGTGGGCTCCATTGGTCATACCCTCCTGAGTTCTTGTATAAATAGCCAAAATGTCTAGATTCCAAAGTTACTCAAAAATATCGCGGGGGCAGGTAATTGAATGCCACACATACAAAAATACTCCATAAACGTTTATTCGGGCCTGGGTATGAAATCTTCGTCTTTAACCAGAACGCGTAAACACTGTTAGATATAACAAGAGAAGGAAGTAACTATGAAAAGTAAAACGATTCTTTTTGTGATTCTCATTTCATTGATGCCAGCACTTGTGAAAGCAGAATCGAGGAAATTGATAGGTCCAGTCTTTGGATTTATGATAGATCACTCGAATGATTCAACGCTTTACGGTGCGGGAGCAAGCTCAAAATATGAAGTAATTAATACAACCGAAACCCACTATGTTGTAAAATTTATATCTATTGCTCCCTACTCAGCAAATTTAAACAGCTTGACGATGATGATAGTGAACTCGAAGGCCGTTAATTCCATTCCAACTGTTAAGTTCAATGCTATTTATAGGATTAAAAAAATAGATTTGCCTAGCTACTTCCACGAATTCAATGCAGGGGTTGTAACCGGTGTTTTATCAGTTCCTTTCAAACTACTTTACGATGGTACAATATCACCTGGAGCAACCTTAGGAATATACGCAGGATATAAGTACAAATCGTACACGGCGCTTATATCAGGAGGGTTTGCTACTATTCCAACAAGTACAATCAGCTCTGACAAAATTGATACAGATATGGGCTTAACTGGGGCAATTGGACTATTAATTGAGCCAAAAGATCAGCTGCAATTAGGGGTGATCTATGGTTTTGACCATTTAGGTCAGGAATGGAAGTATGAAGATAAGGGTTGGTTCAGCCTCGCTATTGGATACTCATTCACTCAATAATGTTGAATACCTAACAAGCTGTTTAGGGCGGACTCGCACGAGGGGGCGTGCAAAACGAAAATAATCTGGTTCGATCCAGATAGCGTCTGGGAAAGTGTTCGAGGAGATCATTCACCGAAAACAGACTGGCTCCACTGAGGGCTTCTACTTTTCGAGCACCAGCACCTCTGAGGCTTGAATTGATAGTTCTCTAATTGCTGGTATATCTTATCAGAGCCTCCAGGTAACGCGATTTTACCTGCTCACTTGCCATAACCTGTTTTATGGGCGGTAGCTTTAGAATCACACCCAGGACCCCGGCTAATGCTCGGTGACTCCACAACACACGATTATCGAAAAGAAGATCCTGAAAAGCGCCTCTTTCTATAGCCATCCTAACGATCCGATGGGTTCCATTGAGTGGTGTGATCACCCTGTTTTTTCTGGATTTCAAAGTGAGACTCTTATGGGAACAGTTTCTTACACACACACCACAGCCCAGACATATATCCTCGTCCAGCTTTGCCGTTTTCATTTTGGGTTTTTCTGGATTATTGGATGAAACCAATGTCATGGCCTCAACCGGGCAAGCCGAAACGCACTTACCACAGCCATTACACTCATCCTCACAGATCTCAGGCAGAAAATTGGTTGTGTGAACTGGATTAAGGACAGCAAAGCGTCTTGCCGCGATCATGGCTTCACAGCAACATCCGCAGCAATTGCAGATGAAGGCAACGCTCTCTCTCACATTTTCACCAAACTGGACCAGATTGTTATCATAAGCCAAATTAAGAAGGTCCAGGCATTCTGATTTGTCCACAGATCGTGCATGTCCATGTTTGATGAGTGAGGCGGCGGAGTTGTTAAAGGTCATGCAGATATCTTGAGGTGCATCACAGGCCTGGTGCGCATGATCCATTTTATGTCGACAATAGCATAAACCAATCGCCCGATGGTGAGCATCCTCAATGACCTGGGTGGCGCGCTCATAATCCAGCACATGCAGGGCGTTCTCGTTTGACAGGGCAGGTTCGT
The DNA here is from genome assembly GCA_013202495.1 of Fidelibacterota bacterium. Classification (GTDB taxonomy): domain Bacteria; phylum Fidelibacterota; class UBA8477; order UBA8477; family JABMPR01; genus JABMPR01. The sequence continues at coordinate 2,313 of JABMQQ010000222.1, forward strand.
TGACAAAGGCTCGACCGAGTTGTGTCTCACCCCTGGTAAAAAGGTCCTTAATGAAGTCTTCTTCTACATTCATGTATTGAAAGAATAGTTCACTCAGCACTTTTTGGTCAATATCATCTCTAACACGCATGAGGGAGAATTCGAAAAAGCCCGCCATGGGTGGCGGCAGGGTATAA
>JABMQQ010000223.1 GCA_013202495.1 Fidelibacterota bacterium
GGAGGAGTTGATTGGTAAGCCTATCAAAATGCTTGTACCGAAAAGCAGACACAAACAGGCAGCCGAACTTTTGGAGATTTGTAAGGCCGGTACATCAGTAAAGAATGTGGAAGCTATACGGCTGAGGCCGGATGGAACGGAGATCCCCATATTATTGACATTATCACTGCTCAGTGACGAGGCAGATAATCCCCTTGGGATTGCCTCAATTGCTACTGACATTAGCAAGCATGTAGAGATAGAACAAAAACTCCACGAGCAGAATCAAACTTTAGAATTCACAACCAAACAACTAACTGAATCGAATCAAGAGTTAAAATCGTTCAGCTATTCTGTATCCCATGATCTACGGTCTCCCTTACGGGCCATTGAAGGCTTCTCGGGATTACTGGAGGAGGAGTATTCAGCAGTCCTGGATGAAGAAGGCCGGCGAATATTAAAGGTCATCCGCGATAATACACAGAGAATGGATCATTTAATCACTGACATCCTCCAATTATCACGCCTGGGACAGAAGAAAATTAAATTGGAAAGGATTGACCTGAACAATTTAATAAGAGGGATTAAAGCAGAATTAATGCAAGGGTCTCCCGGACGATCCATTCAATGGCAAATTGGAGAACTACCGCTAATTAAAGCTGATATGACCTTAATCAAGCAAGCTTTTACCAATATTATCTCGAACGCCATCAAGTTCACAGGCACTCGGGAAAAAGCCAGGATCGAGATTGGCAGCAAGCAAGAAGACGGACAATTGGTATTACATGTAAAAGACAATGGTGTCGGATTCGACATGCAGTATGTGGATAAGATCTTCGAGGTTTTTCAACGTCTGCATCCTGAAGACGAATTTAAAGGAACTGGAGTGGGACTGGCCATTGCCAGGCGTGTTACGCATCAGCTTGGAGGTAATATCAGGGCTGAAAGTGAGATCGATAAAGGCACAACTATTTTCATTGGTTTACAACATGAGGGAGAAACGCTGTGAATACACAAAATGATATTCAGATCCTGATGGTGGAAGACAATCCTGACGACGCGGAGTTGGCTCTCAGAGCCTTCGAGAAACATAAACTGGCCAATCAAGTTCATTGGGTCAAGGATGGTGTGAAAGCCCTGGACTTCATTTTTGCCCGGAATCAATACAGTGGCCGAGTAAACAACGATCGCCCTAAGTTGATATTATTGGATCTTAAGCTGCCCAAAGTTGATGGTCTTGAAGTGCTGCGTCAGATCAAATCAAATGAAGCAACCAAAATGATCCCGGTCGTAGTGCTGACCTCCTCTGATGAAGAAGAGGATATGATCGAAAGCTATAATCTGGGGGTTAACAGCTACATCACCAAACCAGTGGGTTTTGAAAAGTTCGTTGAGACGGTATCTAAACTGGGCTTGTATTGGTTACTGCTAAATCAGCCCTTAGTGCAGAAGTAACCTGGGTTTCTATTCAATGACAATCAGCTTGTGCAAAAGGATGCCAGAATGAATAAACCATTAAACATCCTGATTCTCGATGACGTGGCTACAGATGCCGAGTTGCTGCAGCGAGAATTGGAGAGAGCAGGATTTAATTTTAACTCGAGGTATGTGAAGAATAAAGCAAGCTACACACAAGCACTTCAAGAATTTATACCTGATCTCATTCTATCTGATTATGCCATGCCGCAATTTACCGGCATGGAGGCATTAATGATTGCATTAGAAACATGTCCCGAGACCCCCTTCATTATCGTGACTGGTTCCATAAATGAGGAAACCGCCGTTGATTGTATCAAAGCCGGCGCATGGGATTATGTTACCAAAGAACATCTGCAAAGAATAGCACCGGCTGTAAATGGAGTTCTGAAATTAAAACAGAACAAGGAAGAGCAGAAGGCTGCCGATGCGGCCATGAAAACCTCACAGGATTACGCCCAGAAACTGGTTGATGCCTCGCTTGATATGATCATCGCAGTAGATAATAATCGGAAGATAACAGAATTTAATAAAGCCGCCGAAGAAACATTTGGATATAAACGTAGCGAAGTATTGGGGGAACATGCCGATCTGCTTTATGCTGATCCAAAAGAAGGCTTGAAAGCCCATAAACGGACGTTATTGAATGGACATCATGTCCAGGAAGTCCTGAACAAACGTAAAAACGGTGACACCTTCCCAACTCTGTTATCTGCTTCTATTCTTAAAGAAATAGCTGGAAATCAACTTGGTGTCATGGGTGTGTCCCGTGATATTAGCGAACAGAAAGAAGCCGATGAACTCATTCAATTCAAGCTAAAGATTGAAAGTTTTATCTCGGTTCTCTCTACAAAATTCATCAATTTACCTATTGGTGAAATTGATTCAGCCATAACACGAGCTATGAAGGATTTTTCGAATATCGTTGGTGGAAATCGTACCTCCTTGTTTCTCTTTTCTGACCAAGGATCTAAACTTACCAATACACATGAATGGTGTGCAAGTCCCGAGGATTCACAGATCAACTTACTTCAGAATATTCCAGCTGAGTCCTTTGGTTATTACCTGAAATTGCTTAAGCAGAATGAGAATGTGGTCATTGGCTGTATGGATGATCTGCCACTTGAGGCGAAAAATGAGCGGGAATGGAGTAAGGAACATGGTTTCCGACCACTACTCTTCGTACCGCTTTTTTTTGAAGATAATCTTTATGCTACACTCGGTACGTATGGAGAGATTGGCACAACCAAGTTCTGGTCTCAGGACACAATTATATACTTACCACTGATAGGTAGTATATTCATCAATATCCTTGAGCACAAACGAGCGGAGGATAAACTAAGCCTGCAGAGCGAAATAACTGCTAACATGATGGAAGGTGTTCAAGCAACAAAAGCCAGTAATGGCAAGATTGTTTACACAAATGCCAGATTTGATGACATGTTTGGCTATCATTCTGGGGAGCTTATCGGCAAAGACGTCAGTATACTGAATGCGATTACTGATAAGCCACCAGAAGAAATAAAAGCAGAAATAGTAGCGATTTTAGGTGAGAGTGGTGAATGGAGTGGAGAGGTTCATAATATAAAGAAGGATGGCAAACGATTTTGGTGTTATGCAAAAGTTTCAATCCTAGACCATCCTAAATACGGCCATGTTTGGATTGCAATTCATGAAGATATCACGGAACGGATTGAAGATAGAAAAAAACTGGAAAACTATACTAAACGAATAAAAGCGATTAACGATGCCAGTGGAACCTTGGCAAGTAGTTTAGAATTTCAAACGGTTGTGGATCATTGTACCAATGTAGCTTTGAGCATATTAAATGCTGATGGCGTAACAATTTTCATGCTAGATGAGAAAGAGAATGGTTTGAAAGCCATTAATTCAGCCGGTGCATATGCCGAGGAAATGATGGCCCTAAAATTGAAAATCGGTGAAGGATTCAGCGGGAAAGTTGCCCGGCAGGGTCATTCAGAGATCGCAAATCGAGTTGATCTAATGGATGTTGGAATACAGGTTCCTGGGACTCCGGTTGAGCCAGAATCTCTCATGTGCGCACCGCTAAAGACCAAAGGTAAGGCCATTGGTGTAATGACACTGAGCAAATTAGGGAATAAGGAATTTCTGCTAGAAGATCTGGATTTTATGGAGAACCTGGCGGATATCAGTGCAGTGAGCATTCAAAATGCTCGTTTATATGAGAAATCTGTAAAATCTGAAAAAGTAAAGTCGCTATTTCTAGCAAATATGTCCCATGAGATCCGCACACCACTAAACAGTATCATAGGCTTTTCAGAATTAATCAAACAAAATGTAGCGGATAAAATAGAGCCTGAAGTAAGCCATTTTTTTGATTTCATAGAAAATAGCAGCAAAAGGTTATTGCGCACCGTTCACGAAGTTCTTGATATCTCTCAGCTTGAAGCTGATGCCTATAAAACCACGCAAGCACATATCAATTTGAACCATATTATTCAATTTGCCATCGATGAACATATTAGTTCAGCAGATCAAAAAAATCTTGAATTGATCTTTAGTTCGAATGTGAAGGAAGCCGTTGTTGAGATTGATGAGTATACCATTAGCCAGGCTTTGACAAATCTGTTGGAAAACGCCATCAAATACACCCATAAAGGTAGTGTGAAAGTCTCGCTCTCAAGGAAAAATAAGCAATACATATTGAGTATCAGTGATACTGGTATCGGTATTGATAAGAAGTATATGCCACAACTTTTTGAACCATTTACTCAAGAAAGTGAAGGATATACGAAGGAGTTCCAGGGGGTTGGGCTGGGCATGACGCTTACCAAAAAATATCTCGATATGAATGATATACCCATTGAGGTTCAAAGCACCAAGGGCAAAGGCACCTCATTCACACTCATCTTTCCTGAAACATCTGCTCCAATCCAATTGGATAAGGAAATTCAGCCAGAACCGGCTATTGAACCAATCGCAGTACCCGAAAGAAAAATAAATATACTGTTGGTTGAGGATGATCTACCGTCACAAAAACTCACTGAACTTTACCTGCGCGATTATTGCACTTTAAAATATGCTGATGCTGTTGTCGAAGCGAAGAAACAGCTGAAAAGCGGTCAAACGGAACTAATACTCTTGGATTTATCCTTAAAAGGTTACGAGGATGGTCTTGAATTAGCTCGATACTTACGAAATACAAAAAAATGGAAAGACATCCCTATTATTGCACTGACGGCACATGCATTTACTTCTGATCGGGATAGAGCCATGGAAGCTGGTTGCAACGATTACCTTACCAAGCCCTTAAAACGGCATGAACTGCTCGAACAAATCCAGCCATATTTTCCTAAGTAACCAATGCAAGTGAGGTAGACAGTGCAAATATCCCACGTGTGTAGCTGTAATCCGCTAGAAAAAGTGACCTCCCCAGACCATTGGACCACTTCTATGTGTTATGTGGGATTATATCGAGGAGGGCATCTCAGAAGCCTGGGTTTATGAGACTCATCAAACACCCAGTTTGATTTTGACACGTATTTGAGACGATTTCCCTATATGGGAGTGGAAATTCTATTTGTCATGTATGGGTAGTAGGTATAGAGATATGATACTATAGCTGCGTTTCGAGCCCACCCGGGGTCTATATATCGGCCGTTTTTGAGACTGCAAAATAATGCCTGAGATATGAGACACCCTTTTTGAGACTAATTGTGGTCTAATGGGGAGGAATTAGTGCAGGATGTCTAGTTCTTCTCAACACAGTTTCAACCTTGCTCAAAAGACTGTACTCGGGTATCTTCAATCTTTCTGAGAACGAATAAGATTTAAGTGTTATAGTATACTCAAAGAGATTCATGGGGGATTCCATGAGTGACCAACAGAAAAGCTTTAGCAGGTTCATGCAGGAACTACGTAATCGACGTGTTTTCCGAGTATTGGCAACCTATGCAGTAATTGCATTTGTCATTATCCAAATAGCTGATATTGTCTTTCCCGCTCTGCATTTGCCAGAATGGACACTTACATTAGTGGTTGTGCTGTTGGGAATTGGCTTTCCAGTAGTTTTTGGTTTAGCATGGGCATTTGATATTACTGAAAAGGGAGTCGTCAGAACTCCACCGGGTAAAAAGATTGCAGAGGACAAAGAAAAACCTCACCCCTTTCTTGGCAATAGATCTCTGGTTGTCATCACTGCAATCGCAATTATCATCGCTGGATGGAGTTGGGTAAAGAGACCGCCAGCAGCCGAACCCATCACATCAATAGCTGTGTTACCATTAGAAAATCTCATGAATGATCCAAACCAGGACTACTTCGTTGATGGCTTACACGAAGCCCTTATCACGTCTCTCTCGAAAATTGGTAATTTAAGAGTTATTTCGAGAACTTCGGTAATGCAGTATAAAGAACATCCAAAATCACTTGATGAAATTGCGGAAGAACTAAATGTTGAAGCTCTTATTGAAGGGTCAGTATTCAAATCTGAAAATGAAGTACGCATAACTGCTCAGCTCCTTGGCATGAAACCCGAAAGACATCTCTGGGCTGAAAGCTATGATCGTGAATTGAAAGATATCTTGAGATTGCACAGTGAGGTGGCTCTTGCTATTGCGGCTGAAATTGAGATTTCGCTTGTTCCTGAAGAGAAAGGTCGATTAGAGAAAGAAACGACTGATAGTTATACAGCTTATGACAATTACCTGCAAGCTCGGTTCCACTGGGCTAAAAGGACGAAAGAGTCCACTTGGAAAGCGGTGGATTACTACAAAAAAGCGTTAGAAATAGATTCATCATATGCGTTGGCCTATTCTGGTCTAGCGGACTGTTATACGGTCGATGCTGGTGGCCTCCTCGGAATTAGCATTGAAGAATCCGACGAAAAAACCAGGACCTTTGCTAGAAAAGCATTGGAACTGGATTCTTCGCTAGCCGAACCACATTCAGCTCTGGCTCAAATACTATGGCTTCATGACTGGGATCTGGCAGGCGCTGATAGAGAATTCAGACGTGCATTAGAACTGAATCCAAATGATGCAACATCATTACGAAGATACGCTTGGATCCTACCTGTCATGAACAAACCAGATGAATCAATCCAGCGAATCAATCAAGCTATGCAACTCGACCCACTTTCGCTTATTACAAACATGGATATGGGCGCTCTTCTATACACAACACGTAATTATGAAGCTGCAATCGAGCAGTGCTTAAAAACACTAGAGATGGACCCCGATAATGATTACTCACGTCACTGGCTAGCCATGTCTTACCTCATAATGGGTATGAATCAAAAAGCCATATCGGCTTGGGAGAAAAATGAAGCTACTTGGTCTACTTGGTATCTTTATCTGGCTAAAGGAGATCTAAAAGCAGCCAGAGAGATGCTTGAAAATGAAATTAAAGAAGTAGGCCAGGATCGATACGAATTCGTTTACTGGGGGTTCAAATACGTATCGCTTGGGGACCTTGATAAAGCTTTTGAGATGTTTGACAAAGCCTATGAGGCAAAGTCTCCCTGGCTTATATATGTCAACGTGTGGCCTGAATTAGATCCAATACGTAATGATCCCAGATATGATGCTCTAATTAGAAAACTTGGTTTGAAATAATCTAAAAAGCCTGCATACTCAAGGTGTCATTAACCCCGGTTTATGAGACTCCGTCAGCACCCCGTTTGATTATGATAGAGTCTCGTGAATCGATGTTATTGAATGTCCAAACTGTGCCAAATGTTCAAAAGACGTGCAATCCTGATAAGCAAGTCTGGAAGGAAAAGTTCAGTACTTACTACTAATAGTGATAATAGATGGTTGATATTATTTAAAAAAAGGGAGCTGGTGTGATAATCTATAAATTATCATTCAAGAGCCACTCTGAGGCTTCGCTGTAGGTCCTGTGAGCCCTGAATAGAATACCCCTGTTCCGAGCAACCAGGGTAAAGAACTTGTAAAGCGTATGCTTATTTTTCGGGCTTACAAAAGCAACCTTGGGATAGATGTCTTTAAATTGTGATTTAAGCTCAAGAGGCCTATTATAGGCTACAGCTTGGGGAACATTGATTTCTAATTGGCTATGATCAATGAGTACGTGTACAATATCATTTTCACGAGACGCTGCTGTAATTTTTTTTGTTACATCATTACTGTCAGCAACATTCCAGACTCCTGATGAGGAGGATTTGATTATCCCCAATTCCTTATCAACAGTTATTTTGTACTCCATAATTGCCCCTCTTGATTAGTGTTCGAAGTTTCTGACAGTAAAAAAGGTAACAGAAATAGCTTACACAATGATTCTTAAGCAATGGAAGATATGCGAAAAATTGTTTATCACAAAAAGTATCGAATTCTAATAGCGGATGGTTATCTCGAAATATTTCATAAAAATGGCTATTGATGGATCACTCACCCAAGTATGCCAGCCTGCAATCGGCAGAAACACAAGTCTGTACTCACTGGATTAACAGAGTCGCTGGTGTCATTTCATTGAATATTTTTACAGTTGATGCTCGACTCTCGGCTGATGATGGCCATATGACGCTCGTGACTCATCGTATTCATGAAGTTCATGAGTGGCTCCTTAGTAAGATGTAGATTACACGCTCTCAATAACCAGCGTTTTTGAGACACCTAAAATACCCTCTAATATTGAGACACCCTTTTTGAGACCAATGTTCAGCAAGCCAGGGGAATTGCCAATTGTCCTTAGCGTTTCATTTCTAGATATCCTGAGGAGGAATTAGTCACCAGATCCTTTAATAGAGCGCACTTTTTAGCGATATCAGGACAAATTCTCAAAGTCTAGATATCCTCAAGTGTTTAAAATTAAAAACCTCCTTTTCAGGAAATCCAATTTCCCCAATAGAAAAGATGGCATTAACTCAAAGTGGACTGAAATTTGCTAAATCAGAGTTGTTGATATATGTGAGTTGATAATCCATAATTCGGAGACCTATATGCGACTTCTCCGGCAAATAATATGAAGGTAAGATAATTATGAGCAGCCCATCTTTTAACGCTTTTGAAATGGCTCAATCTCAGTTTGACAATATCGCTGAAATGCTCGATTTGGATCAGGCTTCCAGGGATCTACTCAGAACTCCCATGAGAGAATACCACTTCAATATCCCGATCCGCATGGATGATGGAAATATGAAGATATTTAGAGGTTTCCGCGTTCAGCACAATGATGCCCGTGGTCCGGGGAAAGGTGGTGTGCGTTTTCATCCCATGGAAACAATTGACACAGTCAGAGCGCTTTCGATGTGGATGACCTGGAAAACAGCTGCCGTTGACATTCCTCTTGGGGGAAGCAAAGGTGGTATCATCTGTGATCCTCATAATTTAAGTCAAAATGAACAAGAACAGCTCTGTCGCGGCTGGGTGCGCCAGATCGCACGCAATGTGGGTCCCGTTACAGATGTTCCTGCGCCTGATGTAATGACCAATGCTCAGCACATGCTATGGATGTTGGATGAGTTTGAAGTCATCTCTGGTGGTCGCTATCCTGGTTTTATAACGGGAAAGCCAGTAGGGGTAGGCGGGTCTCTGGGTCGCAAAGAAGCGACGGGATATGGTGTGATAATCACCCTACGTGAAATGTTGAAAGAACTTGAAATTCGACCTATGGATACAACAGCCAGCATTCAGGGCTTTGGCAATGTAGCACAGCATGCTATTGACCTCTATCATCAACTTGGTGGTAAGACCGTGTGTGTATCCAGTTGGGATCAGGAGGATCAGAAATCATACGCTTTCCAAAGACTTTCCGGAGTGGATCTTGAGGAACTACGCTCAATAACAAATACCTTTGGTGGGATTAATAAAGAGAAAGCTGAGGAACTTGGTTATGAGGTTCTAAAAGGTGAAGATTGGATAAAGCAGGATGTCGATATTTTGATTCCCGCTGCTCTTGAGAATCAGATTACACACGAAAATGTTGATTCTATTAGCGAACGCGTAAAAATAATAGCTGAAGGGGCTAATGGTCCTACTGGTCCCAATGCTGATAAGGTATTAAAACAACGCGGAATCCACATGATACCAGATTTATTGGCAAACGCCGGTGGGGTAACCTGTAGCTATTTTGAGCAAGTTCAGAATAATATGAATTATTATTGGCCACGTGATGAAGTATTGAGCAAGCTAGATGTAAAGATGACTACGTCTTATATTGCAGTCAGTGAACTGGCCAGGAAAAAGAATCTATATATGCGAGATGCAGCCTATGTTATTGCCATCGGTCGTGTTGTCCAGGCATCCAAGGATCGAGGCTGGATCTAAAATTAAGAACCCTTGAATAAAAAGGGGAACATCATGAGAAATTCAGAGGAGAGTCCTTCAGGGGACGAATTAGACCATTTTTCACTGGAATTATTCTCAGATCAACGAAAACCAACTTCCATAGGAACAGGTTCCCTTGGTGGAAAGGCCAGTGGTCTTTTCAGCGTCAATCGACATCTGGCAAGCGCCTTTGATTCACAAAGATTCGCCGAGATTGACTTCAATATCCCTTCATTTACGGTAATACTATCTGATGTGTTTGATAGCTTCATGCTACAGAACCAGGTTGAAGCTGATATGCTTTTGGAACAATCAGACGAGCGCATTGCCCATGCCTTTCAGACCTATAATCTTCCTTTTGGTATCCTAGGTGATCTTAAGACGATTATTGATCAAATCCATTATCCATTGGCCATCCGATCCTCCAGTATCCTGGAAGATTCACTTGAATCACCCTTCGCCGGTATTTATGCCACAAAAATGATACCTAACAACGAAAGTGATCCAAATGAGCGCTTTAATAAACTATCTGAAGCGATCAAGTTTGTGTATGCCTCTACCTTTTTTAAAGCTGCTAAAGATTATCGTAAAGCCATAGGAAAAGATCTCCTTGATGAAAAGATGGCTGTGATCATCCAGGAAGTGGTGGGGAAGGGACATTTTGATAGATATTATCCTGATTTTTCTGGAGTAGCCAGATCTTTCAATTATTACCCCCCAGCGCACTCAAAAGCTGAGGATGGAATAGTCAATCTGGCACTCGGTTTGGGAAAAACCATTGTGGATGGTGACCCTTCCTGGTGGTTTACACCGAAATCACCCAAAGCGAATCCACCTTTTTTGGATGTTGGAGAATGGTTAAAACAAACCCAGAATAAATTCTGGAGTGTGAATCTGGGACCACCACCGACTTATGACCCCATCAATGAATCTGAATATTTAATCAAATGCGGGTTAAAGGAGGCCGAGTACGATGATACTTTGACAGCAGTGGCCTCTACGTATGATCCCCAGAATGACAGAATTAATCCTGGGATAGGCGAGAAGGGACCACGTATGGTGACCTTTGCACCTATTCTCGTTTATAACAAGATACCCTTAAATGAGCTGCTAAAGCATGTGATCGATCTATGCGAGCAATCCGTAAAATCACCGGTGGAGATAGAATTTGCAGTGACGCTCAACCCTACAAGAATTGGCCTGCTCCAAGTACGACCCTTGATGGCAACTGACAGCGAAATCACTATTAGCGATGAAGAGTATTCCTCAGAGCGTGCTCTGCTTAGGTCGGATAGGGTGTTGGGAAATGGTGAGATCAATACCGTAGAGCATGTATTGTATGTAAAACCTCAAACATTTAATGCTAAGTATACCCTTGAAATTGCCCAGGAAATTGAATCGATAAATGCTACATTTATCGAAAATGGAGATCATTATGTCCTGATTGGGTTTGGACGATGGGGCAGCTCAGACCCCTGGTTGGGAACTCCTGTCACCTGGGGACAGATCTCACAGGCCCAGACCATTGTTGAGTCAACCCTCCCTGATATGGATAAAGAATTTAGCCAGGGATCGCATTTCTTTCATAATATCACCAGCTTTGGTGTGAGTTATTTTTCAGTACGACACACAGATGAATCCGGGATAGATTGGGATTGGTTAGCGATGCAAACAAGTGTCATAGAGACCGAGCATGTAAAGCTGGTTAAATTGGAGCAACCTTTAAGTATTAAAATCGATGGTAGATGTGGTCGTGGAGTGATCCAAAAATGAATAAAAAAAAGCCCAATCGCTCAGAGTTGTTGCTCCAGGAATTGAGGGAACGAGAAAAAGAATTACGCTGCTTATACGAGATTGATAAAATCCTGAATCAGCAAGAACTTTCAATCCCTGAATTGTTGAATCAAATTGTCCATGTTATTCCACTGGGTTGGCAATATCCTGATATTTGTCAGGCCAGAATCACCTATGGCCAGATTGATTATTGCAGCGCAGAATCTGTGGAATCATCATGGGTTCTCAGCGCTGAAATTACCTTCAATAACGAAATTTTGGGTTCCGTGAATGTTAGATATATAGAAGAACGTCCTAATCTTGATCAAGGTCCCTTTCTGAAGGAAGAATTGAATCTGATTAATGCTATTGCCCGTCACATCAACCGGGCCCTTCAGCATAGACAATTGAGGGATTTGTTTGACAAGAAAGATCTATCCACACGGGACGACGAATGGCTAACCATCTTGGAGCTTCTGCGTAACACAGATTCACCGCTATTGGCCCGGCTTTCACGCAAAATGACCAACTTCTTGTTTCTGGGGGGCAGCACTGAAGCAAAAGATCTTCTCGAACATTTTAGTCCCACCTATAAAGAGGACGATACAGACCTAGTGGGCAACATGAATCAGCCCCGGAAACGAATTCCAATACAGGATCTTCTGCCAATCAGTGAAAGAGTATTTCGGATCGCGGTTGAGACGCTGGGAAAAAACCACACCTTAAAAGCAATACAGAAATGGATTCGAGAAGAGAAATCGTCTTTCCTTGTGAATGTCCTGGGCGATTCAAAGAGTAGTCTGAATGATATTTCAGATGCTATTGGTCGATATCACCATCTGGATCCAACTGGTACAGAGCTATCCGTACCGAGACAAAAGGCTTTCAGAGTTTCCCTTGTGCGAAGAATGCTTTCTGATCAAACACACTTCATCAATGTTGCCAAAAACTATTTCAATGTAAATGATTTCTACGAGATCCTAAACCGTGTCATAACTCCTTCCAAGGGAAGTGGAAAACTTGGTGGAAAAAGTGCCGGCGTGGCACTAGCCGACAATATTTTAAAGGCTGATTTCAAGTATAAGTCGTTATTAGAAACGATTAAAACTCCCAAAACCTGGTACATCACATCAGATGGAAGTCGTAGTTTTTTAGTATACAATAATTTGGAAGAGGTCTTTGACCAAAAATACAAAGACATAGCCCAGGTGCAATTTGAGTACCCGCATGTGATTCAGGTATTTAAGAACTCTCACCTACCGCCTGAAATCGTAAAAGGATTGGCTCTAGCTCTAGATGATTTTGGTGACACACCCCTTATTGTCAGAAGTTCTAGTCTATTAGAGGATGGACTCGGGGCAGCCTTTGCAGGGAAATACCGAAGTGTTTTTATTGCCAATCAGGGGAACAAACAGGAGCGTTTGATCGCCTTGATCGATGCCATTGCAGAAGTGTATGCATCCATGTTTGGTCCTGATCCAATCAAGTACCGTGCAGAAAGAAATCTCCTGGATTTTCACGAAGAAATGGGAATCATGATCCAGGAGGTCGTCGGTAAACGGGTGGGACACTATTATTTTCCTGCTTATGCTGGAGTAGCTCTTAGTAAGAATGATTTTCTCTGGTCCCCCAGAATCAAGCCGGAAGATGGTCTTATTAGACTCGTTCCCGGCTTAGGAACCAGTGCTGTGGATCGGGTGGGTGATGACTATCCCGTCCTGATAGCTCCCGGTCAACCCAAGTTGTCGGTTAACGCCACCATCGATGAGCAAGTCAGATATTCTCCCAAAGCAATTGATGTTATCAATCTCGAAACAAATACTTTTGAGACCATTGAATTACGTAAAATCATGATGGAAATTGCTTCCGAATATCCGAATATTACTCAGGTAATGTCCATTGTCGATCAAGATAGATTCCGAAAAATTATACCCCTCCTCGATAACCTCGAAGAATCCAATCTGGTGGTGACGTTTGAAGTATTGAAAAAGCAGACAAAATTCATCGAGCAAATACATGCTGTCCTGAATGTTCTGGAAGATGTGCTTGGAGTCCCCGTTGATATTGAGTTTGCCTCAGATGGTGATGATTTATATCTATTGCAATGTCGGCCACAAAGTTATGGTGAAGCCCAGGAGCCTGTTGATATTCCATCTGGAGTAGCTGAGGAAAAGGTTCTGTTTACGGCGAATCGTTTTGTGTCAAATGGTTTCGTAAAGGGCATCTCTCACATTGTATATGTAGACCCAGAACGCTATGGAAAACTCGAAACCCGGGAAGCATTGATAAATGTTGGCCGGGCAGTAGGGAAGCTGAATCAAATCCTGCCTCGGAGATGTTTCATCCTCATGGGACCAGGACGCTGGGGAAGTCGTGGAGACATCAAGTTGGGTGTTAAAGTTACCTACTCTGACATCAACAATACGGCAATGCTGATTGAAATAGCAAGGAAGCAGGGTAGCTATGTTCCTGATCTTTCATTTGGAACGCATTTCTTCCAAGATCTTGTCGAAGCTTCAATTAGATACTTACCACTTTACCCGGATGAGCATGGCAATGTGTTTAATGAAGAAGTTTTGCTAGGATCAAAAAATCTGCTCAGTCAGTTATTACCGGAATATGCCTCACTAGAGGAAACAGTAAAGGTTATTGATATAAACAAAACATTCCAGGGCCAGGAGCTAACAGTCTATATGAATGCGGAAGAAAATAGGGCCGAAGGTCACATTTCAGAACCAGAGAATACCGCAGTCTCCCAAACCCAAAAAAGGAAACCTTTCTTCACCCATGTTGATGAGTATAGTCACTGGAAATGGAGAATGAAAATGGTTGAGAAAATTGCAGGGTTTTTGGATCCTGAACGATTTGGTGTCAAAGCATTTTATGTGTTTGGCAGTGTGAAAAACGCTTCAGCTGGTCCCAATAGTGATATTGATATTCTGATCCATTTCCATGGTTCAGAAACGCAAAAAGCCGAATTAATTCTATGGTTAAAAGCCTGGAGTCTGGGTGTCGCTGAAATGAATTATATGTGCTCAGGTGTTAAAACTGGCTCATTGTTGGATGTTCATTTTGTGACGGATGAGGACATTAAAAATCGAGACAGCTTCGGCGCAAAGATCAATGCTGTGACCGATGCAGCGCTTCCTCTGGAAATGGGACATCTGGTCGGCACTGAGAATTAAATATGGAAGCTAAATCAGTAACCTTCTAGCCTGTTCAGGATGTTCTAAGTCGAACTCGATAATGGCCAATTCTGGACCCTCATAGGCTGCACTAAATAGATGTGTTTGACCTATTTTATCATGCCATTCCCCTGTGATACGTGAAGATTCATGGATGTGCCCATGCAGTGTGATCTTTGGTTGCTTTTGCTCAATAAAGCGTTTTATAGCGATGCTGCCTACATGAACATCAAGGGGGACGTGATCCACCATCTGATCATCCAGCGCAGCTCGATCTAGATGCGTTTGATAGGGAGGGGAGTGAAAGAGACAGATCAATATTGAATTGCCCAGGTCTTTGAAAAGGTGATCAAGATCTTTCTTAATAGTTGAATATCGTAAGACATCTGGATCTACTGGTATAGTGCATGATCCATCCTCAGGTGAAACACATCCAGGATCAACAAATCTTGAGACATCATATTTCTCCCAATCCTTTAGTTGAAAAGGAGTTGGTGGTACATACGAATACCCCACGAAAGCATATTCTGACCGCTTCAGAATCTTGTTGTGGAGATAGGTCCAAAGATTATCTGAACCCGCATCGATTAGTTCATTCTCAAGGATTTTAGGATCATCGTTACCCAAAATAAGCAATACCTCAGGATATTTATGTTTGAGATCATTCTGAAGCTTATGGAAAGCAGGTCGCAAATAATCATTCAAGAAGTTCGGATAATCTTTTGATCTCATGAGGGCATGAGGAAATAAATCACCGCCAAGCAGGACCAGAGCGGGAAGCTCTGAACGAATAGTACGAAATAGTTTCTCATACCACTCTATTCGTCCATGCAGGTCAGATACGAATAGGGTTTTTGTCATTAATAAATTCTTTACGTTCTTCTTATGGCTGGGTAAATGTCATTACACTTGTGAAGTTCAATTCGGGAATAAAGTTAAAATAGTGATCATTGAATCATATTAATTTATCAGAGCACATGAATTTATCATATATTTCATGATATTTGTGAACACCCAATAGTATTGCTTGACAAAATGCGGGGAGGAAATTTTGATTAAAGTCAATTCCAATACGATTTGTCCATTATGCCACCAAAGTATCGATGACAAAGAGTATATCTCATTTGAAGATATACTTGTCAAAATGACTGTTTTTTCCCAGTTGTTTTATGGTACTGTGCATTGTGATTGTCTGGATAACTGGGATAAGAAGAGTGGATTTGTCAGTTATTACAATCTTGCTATGCGCCACAAATCAAAGCTATTAATTGATGATACAGGACATGTTTACCTGGAAGGAGATACTAACCCCCAATAGATATTGTTTCAGAAAGAATTGTTCTAGATAGTCACATAATCCTACGCTATGAGACGCTTAAAACCCTTGGGGATAAGCTCTGTTTAATACATCCATCGGAATTTCCTGTGTGTCCCCATTTTTGCGATGAAATTCCTCATGCAAAATTGTTTCCCTAAAAAGCAACTACCGAGAGCATCATTTTATTGTATCCATAATGTAATTCAGCATATATAATCAATAGTAGCAATAGATGCTAATAGGCATATTAATTGCACTGTATTACATGTGTGAAGTGCTTTACACAGTATTGTAAACACATAGTGATCATGGGGACTCAAAGACTAGAGGGGGTAACATGAAAAATTACATACATCTCAACTCAACCCGAAGTATTGTAAAGGGTATTGTACAAGTTCTATTTTTATCATTATTGATACCAAATATTCTCATTTATTGCAATGCAACTGATGCAGATGATACAATTAATCTCTACTGTTGTAGCTCAATGAAAGATGTAGTGGTTGAGGGGATCATACCTGCCTTTCAGAAAATGCAAATGGCACAATACAACAGGGATGTCAACTTTAATACAAACTTTCGAGGCTCGGTTGAGCTAACCAGTACTATTATTTCAGAACAAACTGCTGATATCGCCATCCTGTCTTCTGAAATCGATGCCACAAGATTATTAAATCGAGGTGTTTTAACAGGAAAATCATGGTTAAAGTCTCCTCACAATGGAACCATTGCCCGATCACCAGTTCTAATTATCTACAATTCTGAGGAAACTGGTAAAATCACGGATTTTAATGAACTTGGTAAACTATCAGTCCATCTTATTCATTCCAGCCCCTTATACTCCGGATTGGGTCAATGGGGAATCATGGCAAGCTACGGATCATTCCTTTCGGAAACGAATGACAGTGCTGTCGCAATGGAGAGATTAAAAAAGCTATGGCATTCTGTTACCCTAAGACCAATCTCTGCAACCATGGCTCGAGATCAGTACACAAAGAAACTTGGGAACGCCATTATAACTTGCGAATCAGAACTACTAGGATCTTCTAATCGGCAGGTAATGGATGGTGAAGTCTGTGTCCCTTCCAACACAATCATTTGTGAGTCCAAAGTAGTGGTAATCCCACAAGATGTGTCTCCTTCTCAAAAGGAATTAATTAGGAATTTCCAGAAATTCTTATGGAGTGATAGAGCTCAGCAAATCTTTGTCGATTATGGATTCCGCAGCGTGGCAAATCGCTTGAATAAGGAGAACAAGAGATTAGTCGAGCTTAACTCAACTTTCACACTAGATGATTTGGGGGGCGTAAAATTTGCTAAATGTGAATTGATTGAGGATAAGTGGCAAAATGAAATCAGGAAATTCTATAAAAAGCCCACGCAAGAGTACTTACCTAAAGAATGATATAATTAAGAATTATCCTCCTCGTGATTAAAAATTCCCACTCTGGTTCCTTATTTAGTGGGTTTTTGAGACGCTTTAAATCCCCACGATTAATGAGACACCGTTTTTGAGACGAATGTGCTTTACATACCATTAATCACCGACACGGGGATTTTCAGTAGTATGCAGACCCCTATACAGTAAGGGCAAGCGGGTTTTAGTTGCTAAAATATTGCTGGTGGGGATAATGTGCTCGAGCTATATAATCCACATCATTTTCATCTTCTACTCCCCTCGAGTGAGTCAGCTCTAAGTCTTTGTGAGTGGGCATCGATTTAAGACGCCCAGGTATATGTTCTGGGGAGATAAAACTGTCGCACTTCAATGATGAAAGTGGGGCTTAAATTCAGATATTCCTGTCAATTTTACCAATTAATACTTTGCGAACCAGCGAGCTGTGCATGATGATCCATTTTGATAGTCGTTTTTTCCAGCCCGGAATAAATATAATTTTCTTTTCCTTCTCCAGTGCTTTCAGGGATAATGACACGACTTTATCGGGTGACATCCATAGGGAATCTGGTACGGCACTTCTGTCATAGTTTTTTAAGTCTCCAACTTCATGGAATTCTGTGCGCGTAAGTCCAGGACATCACTGCTGTCCGGTTAACTTTGGAGTAATATCAGTTAGTTACCTGTTTACTTGCCCTCCAACTTGTAGTTTTGCTTAAAAAGTCTGGCAAGTAATATTGTAAGAAATTGTTTGCGGCTCCAAAATGACGGTGTCTCAATAGTCGAATAATCTCAGCTGCTTAACCTCTCTATCCCCTTTACGATAGGTTTTGCGGGGATTAGCCCGAAAGATGGGGATAAGTGGTTTTTGCTCGAATAGATTGACTTCCAAAAAGTGTAATAACTGGGAC
>JABMQQ010000224.1 GCA_013202495.1 Fidelibacterota bacterium
CACCTTTCATGGTCCAGTAGGCATCTCTACTTGGAATGAATATTCAACTGATTTCGTGAAACGTCTTTTGTTTGAAGGTCAGGCCTTCACCATGGAAAATCCTACTGACAAGGGGGACAACCTTACCCAGGTGAAAGACCGCGTACTGACTATCCATGGTGGGCAGGCCACCGGCAAGTTATTGGGAGGCAATCTATCAGTCCTCTCATCCATGGTGGGCTCAGACTATCTGCCTGACTTCAAAAACAATATCCTCTTCCTGGAAGAAGTTGATGAAGCCCCCTATCGAGTTGACCGTATGCTCACTCAGCTCAAACTGGCGGGTATCCTGGATGAGATTTCAGGATTCGTCTTTGGGAAGTGCAGTAGCTGTGATTCTGGTGAAAGTTATGGGTCCTTCACCCTGGAAGAAGTCCTTGATGATCATATCAAACCCCTGGGTATTCCAGCCTGGTTCGGTTCCATGATAGGTCATATTGAGAATAAATTCACCATCCCGTTAGGTGTCAATGCGGAAATTGATGGTGATAAGGGCTCAATCAAACTTCTGGAGTCATCCGTTATTTAATGGATAATAAGTTCTTGGACCGTCATCCCGAGCGGAGTCGAGGGATGACGCACCACAAGTTCCACTGATAAAGTTGGAGTTGTTTTGCTAGACTGTCTTCGCGAGTCCGTGAGGACGCGGCGATCTCGAAACGTGAACAACCCAAAAATTTGGAGATTGCCTCACCCCTACAGTTCGCACAGGATGACGTAACCTTAATTCGCTTAGTTCGTTGTATTCGTTGTATTCGTTGTAAAATTAAAGAAAACTATATTAGGCCAGCCCACCTGTGGTGGGAGCCATTTCGATGCCAAAACTTTGTGTGGCTGAAATCCATTTTTCTGAATCGTTACCCATAAAAATGAATTCAAGAGTGACTTCCTGAAACAGCCAGTCCCCGTTTTCTATTTCACGTTCGAGTTGACCTTCTCCCCAACCAGCGTATCCCAGCATCATCTTAAAATGTTGAGGCCCCTGCCCCTCTTGAATGGCATCAATCACTGCAGAATTGCTGGTTAGTGAGAATTCCTCAGTTACCTGCAAAGTGTCAGAGTTAACATAATCGCTACTGTGAAGAATAAAGCCTTGTTCAAGGGATACAGGCCCACCAAAGTACATGGGTGAAATGACTTCATTGATGGCTTCGTCGTTGATTATCAGGGTCGGAAAGACTTCCTTGACCACTTTATCATCAAAAGACTTATTCATTATTAGACCCATGGCTCCATTCTCGTCATGTTCACAAATAAACACGAGGGAACGACTGAAATATGGATCAGTCAGGTGAGGCATGGAGATGAGTATATGTCCTTTCATGGAAGCCATGACATAAAGGTAGCGATTATTCTATCAATAACCATATTGGAATTTAGAAAACTGAATTCGACTAATACCAAGAAGTGGGAGGCAGTATTCCCTCATGGGGGATTAGAATATTAATCACCTCAGCTGGATCCCAGTCCAAATTTTCCCTTAGAATTAATTTTTCGTTGTCGAATTGGTATCCTACGCGTTGAGTAGAATAAAGGGTATCGCCTTCCCAGTGAGTGTAGATCAGGGTGTCACCCGACGCGAAGTATTCAATATCTTCAAAAATGTAGCTTTTATCTGCGAACTGGGAATATTTACTAAGCACTTTTTCGCCGAATTCATAGTAAAAATCATTATAGCTCCCATCGTGATTTAGATCCGCAGGGATACTATAAGAAAAAGTGTCTACCCATACGGTGCGTTCCACCACAACCCACTTCCCCATAACTACATGCTCTATTGAGGGATCTTCATTTTGCTCGCAATGACTTGACAAGATGGTTACTAATAGAATCCAAATGAATCTGAGGCCCCATTTTTTCCAAAACCTGATTCTCAGAGCACAACTGCTTATCATTTGAAACTCCCCCAGTTTCCTACATTTATACTCATTCCCAATTCCACAAAATTGGTCGACCAATTTGCTCGAACCCTCACAGTTTTTAAAGGTAAGATAATGGTGGAGACAAATGGCAGGACTCGGAACTGCACCTTGTGAATATCGAATTCCTGTCTCAACAAAAACACCTTTGGCTGCTCAAACCTCAAGCTGTATGAGTAATCATATTGGGTCACTTCCATTATCAATCCAAGATCGATTCGTGCCAAAGACCAGAAGTACTGAATGGGGGTTGTGACCTTTAAACCATAACTCATAAGGTTGTCAATGTTTATTCGATAGTCTAATTCCTCATTCTCAGAGGTAAACCTTACTTCATCCAGATAGTGAGAGTTATGTTTAGAAAAGTATGCTGTGAAAGCAACATGTGAAAACGGTCCACGCTTATCTCTTGTTGCAACATTGTAGCCCAGGTTAAAGATGATCTGCTTATCCTGTAGTGGGGATACAATCTCAACATTTCCGTTCGCCCCGGGAATTTTTAAATCTCGTTCAAGATAGACTGGTAATTGATAGGGCATGGTTGAAACAGATGCACTGAAATTTGATTCATATCTTATGGAATAATAGGTGTTGACCACATCGATGATAATTTGGGCAGCTTCCTTGAAGCGAGACTCATCCCCGCATAATACATCCCCAAAAATGAACCATTGGTCAACGAGATCATAGATTAGCTCATTCCCAAATTTTATTAACCCTGGTTTTACCAGTTGAGATACTTCATATATTTCCCATCTTTTTTCTGCATATATCTTTAAGACCAGTTCCTTATAATTCCACTGCTCCTCAAAATGAAGACCCCTATCTAAGCTGAGATATTTATAAACATAATAGAGAGCATGTGTGCTACTTGAATCGCTGAGAATGAAGGGAAACTTAAACAGTGATTTTTTATGAATGCGGCTCTTTTTACTGCTGAGTTGCTTTATCGTACGTTTTGTTAGGGAAGCTCCCAATTGCTCCGAATCGATAATATGAGTGATTACTGAGTCTATCCATTCGTTCTTTAATAACCGCATGGATATCTCTGCATCTTGAAGCGCCCGATGTTTGCTCTGAATCTCAGAATAATCCAACGCTAACTCTCTTGCTTCCACAAATTCAATGAGAGGTTTCGCCAATAGTGGATGCAGCATCATATCTTCAGAAAACCGGGATGAAAATTCATTCTGCTTAGTCGTAGACTCGAGTGATGAAGCAGGTAAATCAGATTCAAAAACATCCAGTGGGTCAGCTTGAGCTAGGCATTCCATGGATAGAATTGCCAGGGACAGACTCAGAAATAAGAGTTTGGGCATTGGTAGTGTTTTCCCTTATTAATTAAAAAATACGATAAATAATTCTATCGCAACATGAAAGCACCATGATATCCATAACCTTGCGAAGGTTTAAAACCTTCGCAAGGTCAATTGTGATCAATTGGGTATAAGACGCAGCTCCTGAACTTCACCCATTTCCGATTTATCCAGATGCATATCCACATATTCACCTGCCAGCCAGATATCCACAAGATCAGTATAGTGCTTGTGAAGAGGCATCCCCACCTGTCCAGAGGCATTCGCCATCCGACTTCGGGTTGCATCTGACAGATCAACCAACATTCGCATGGATGCCGTCATTTCAGCCATATAGGGTGCATCAAAATTATGAGTCCCACGATTGACTGTCTCACCGTCTCCGCCAAAAGGGAAGGGACCATAATTGAAGAATTTCTCTATGAGGCCACCTTTGGCTTCAAAAGGATGATGAAAAGCGATAGTGTGAATAGCTCCCCACTCCCAGGTCTTGAAATCTTCAGATTCAAACTTCTTTTCCAGGCTGGTCATGGCCGTCTCAAAAGCCTCCAGAAGCAAGTCATCTCGAGTTTCAAAAGCGTCCGTTTCCACGACATCATACCACGGATTCTCGTTGTCTTCCAGCATCTTGACCCAGCGGTTGAGTGAGATATACCAGGTATCCAGATATTTTTCTGCCAACTCCAGACCCATGTCATCAACCCAGATCAATCTCAGGAAGGTTTCCATGGTTTCGTGATAAATTGAACTCTCCACCCCATTTTGATCCAGTTCATGATCCCAGGTTTCCAAAAGAGTTCTAACCTCTTGATGGGATTCTGGGATAACAGGTATGAGGTGTTTCAGAAAGACGGGCGCTAGATATGATTTTCTGTCAAATTGAAAAGCTGCCATATCATCCAGGCTAAGCTTGTCTTTGGACTCGAGGAGATCCTTGATGCGCCGGGTCCGGTAATCAGGTGCATAAACGCCTGGTATGGGATAGGGATAGTCCGCGCTATAAGGCTCGGCGTTGGCTGACACAATCATACCACCCGCGGGATTATATATATGGGGCATGTCTTCGAAGGGGATATAGCCTTCCCAGTCAAATTCACCTGACCAACCTGGCACCGGAAAGATTCCCGATCCGCTTTTACGGATGGGTACTTTACCCGCACCGTAATAGCCAATATTGCCTTCGATATCAGCATAAACGAAATTCTGTGGTGCCGTGGAGAAGTGTGATAGTGCTAGTGAGAATTCGCCCCAATCTTGAGCATGATTCAATCGGTAAAAAGCTTCCAGCTCACCATCAAATTGATGTCCCGTCCAGGAAAGTGCCAGGAGTTCCTCATCCTCTTTAACAATGGGACCATGGATGGTTTTGCGAATTTCAAATTCTTCGATCCTGAAACCATCTTCCTCCTCGCTGTCCTTGATTCGAATGGTCTGGGGGATGATTTCGAATTCCAGCCACTCCTCCATATACATGTATTGGGTGGCATTGTCTGGATTGGTTTCTTCAATAAAAAGATCCTGAACATCGGGACCCATATTAGTGATACCCCAGGCAATGTTGCGGTTGTGTCCGATCAATGCAGTAGGTAAACCAGGAAAAAAGCTCCCAGCCACATCCAAACCTGGCGCACTGAGGTGTGCAAAATACCAGGGTCCGGGAAGTCTGGATCCATGGAGGTGGGGATCTGACGCCAGCAGTGGTTTCCCAGAGACTGACCGTTCTCCAGAAACGACCCAGTTATTACTGCCTCCATTGGTACCTAAAAGTTCCCTGAGTTCAGTAGCCTGGGAGATCAATTCAGAATCTCCAGCTCTGGTTTTCCCAAAGGTATCGAGAAGTTTCAGGTGTTCAGGGGAATAATAAGGAAATAGCTCGGCTGCTCTTTCTACTCCGAGCTTCTCGTTGAGCTGACGATAGATTAATTCCATGTCATAGTTATAGGAGAGTTGCCAACTTTGGAGTTTGATGATGGCCATCATATCAGCAATACTCCAGAGCATGGGTGCATGACCCAGTAGTCTGAACTCAATGGGCAAGTCCGGGTCATCTTTGATAAAGGCATTAATACCATCTCTAAAAGAGGTTAACATGGTCTGAATCCGGGGAGGAAAAGTATTAAATAGCTCCTCGGAATTCCTGGGTCTCAGCATGATGCGGCGTAGAAATTTGTCAGATTTCAACATGCTTTCGCCAAGAATTTCACTGAGACTTCCATTCCCTGCTGCACGGAGAAACTCCATCTGAAACAGGCGGTCCTGTGACATGGCGTAACCCAACGCAAAAAATGCATCGGCTTCGGTTTCAGCCATGATATGAGGAATACCAGAGGCATCTCTCAGAATAGACACATCCTTATCAAGTCCTTTGACCATGACTTCACCAGCATGATCCGGTATACCAATTTTGAGATAATGATTCAGATAGGCAGCTCCCGATAGGAGCATGACGACAATCACTACGATAATTTTCTTAAGCATAAAGCCCCCTTCAGCAGGTTATGTAATCAGATTAATTCTTGATCTTTAACACATCGGCCACATTCTCAGCCAGAGACAAGTAGGTGGTGAGCTTACCACCAAAAATGTGGAGTAATTTAGTATTCCCTTTTGTGTGCAAATCCAGCTTGTATTCTCGACTGACATCCGTGACATCACCTTTACGGCGGACCAGAGGTCTTACACCAATATAAATATCGCGTACATCTTTCCTCTGAAATTGATGATCTGGCTTGAGATAGGCATTAACCTGATCCAAAAGATACTGAATATCACTTTCCTGAGCGTGGAGGTCATCCATGTCACAGTCTTCCTCACGCTCCGTGGTACCGATGAGGGTCTGGTCATTTTCAGGCTCGGGAATGATAAAAAATATCCGTTTTTCCTTGGTTTGCATAAACATGAGTTCAGGCACAATGAGACCATCAAATATGAGATGAATCCCACTCACCTTGCGGATTTGAAAACGGGCAGGAAGATCAAATTTTGCATTTACTTCATTGAGCCAGGGACCTGTGGCATTCACCAGTATCGGTGTGGAGAAATCTCCAGCACTTGAATGCAGCTCGAAATGCTCATCATCTGAGTTGATACTTTCAATTTTACAGTGGACGATGACTGTTCCCCCCAACTTCTGAAAATCGTCAGCTACTCTGCGGGTCAATTCACGATCATGGGTCTTGGCATCAACATAGGAGAGAACAGACTTCAAACCGTCTTCGATGAATGCTGGAAAATTTGATTTAAATACTGAGATATCCTCTGTTTTAGAGTGTCCAACTTTTCGGGATCCTGAGAGAAGATCGTACATCCATAAACCAATTCTAATCATCCATGCTGGCCTGGGGCTACTTTTATATATGGGTAGAATGAACCGTCTGGACTGCACCAGATCCGGATATTTGGCGATGAGTCTTTGACGATCATGGAGGGCTTCATATACGAGGTGAATTTGACCTGTTTCCAGATAGCGCAATCCACCATGTATGAGTCGTGAGGATTTTGAGGAAGTTCCCTGACCTACGCCCTCCTTATCGAGGAGTAGTACCTGTTTGCCAGATTGAGCCAGTTTTTCTGCAATACCGCAACCGTTAATACCGGCTCCCAGCACGATCACATCATAGTTTTGCATAGGCGAAAGATAATGCATTTATACGGGATAAACGAAACCAGTTTTTAGAAACCCCAACCGTCGTCATCCCGAACGGAGTCGAGGGATGTGATAGTACGATTATTTTGTATCCCTCGACTCCGTTCGGGATGACAGATAAATATTTTTTAGATATTATTGAAGAAGACGGTGGCGTTCGATCACTGAGATTCTGATTTGTCGCACTTCGATTACTATGACCTTTGCAAGCTGTAATTTAGATATTTTGGGTTAATAGAAGTAAATTCATCTGAGTATGGTCTTTGATCTCTGATCATGGCGCACATCATTTTTAGCAACTTATTGGCGACATTATTGTAGATCAGATATTTATCCTTTCCTTCAGTCTC
>JABMQQ010000225.1 GCA_013202495.1 Fidelibacterota bacterium
AATCCAAATACTGAATATCGGGAATTGGTGGATCAGGCCAAATTTTTCACGAAATGATTTTGCTTCCATAAAAGCTTTCCCCGTCGAACCAGACATTTGGACACTCATTCCAAAGCCATCCAAGCCAACACGCGGGGATGGCTTTTTAATTAATCCCCATGTGGCACAAGCCGGGGCACAAAAACAGGACTTTAGATATGCGCAAAAAAGTTGTCGTATTGGGAGCAGGCATGGTTGGAAGAGCCATGGCTATCGATTTGAGCAAACAACATGATGTGCTTTCAGTTGACAGAGATGAAAGCGCCCTGGCACTCCTTTCCAATCATCCAAACCTGGGCACTGCCTCAGGCGATCTGGCTGACGCTTCAACAGTCACAAAAGTAATTGCTGATGCAGATATTGTCGTAGGAGCAGTCCCTGGTTTTATGGGCTATGATACGCTGAGGACCGTTATTGAAGCCGGGAAGCATATTGTGGATATCTCTTTTTTTCCAGAAGACCCCTTTGATCTGGATGTCCTGGCCAAATCTAATGGTGTCATTGCTGTCATGGATGCAGGCGTAGCTCCTGGGATGAGCAATCTCATTTTAGGTTCATATCAAAACGAGATGGACGTTACAGACTTCACCTGCTATGTGGGTGGATTACCAAAAGAGCGGACCTGGCCCTACGAATACAAGGCTCCCTTCTCTCCTATTGATGTGATTGCAGAATACACCCGCCCCTCTCGCATAGTTGAAAATAGTGAAATTGTCGAAAAAGTAGCTCTATCTGAACCGGAGTTGATAGACTTTCAAGGGGTGGGAACCTTGGAGGCCTTTAATACAGATGGCTTGAGAAGTTTGATTCACACCATGAAAATTCCCAATATGAAGGAAAAGACCCTGCGCTATCCGGGACATATAGAATTGATGCGTATTCTTCGCGAAACGGGCTTTTTTGGAGAGCAAAAGCTTCAAATCGGAGACCAAAGTGTGAGACCACTAGATCTGACCACCGCACTGTTGTTTCCCAAATGGAAACTTGGGGAGGAGGAAGAAGAATTCACCATCATGAATATCTTGATTGAAGGTTTGGATGCGGGTAAAAAATTCAAGCATAAATATGAGTTACTGGATCACTATGATCCCTCCACAAAAACATCTTCCATGGCCAGAACCACAGGATACACCTGTACGGCTGTCACCCAGCTCGTATTAGATGGCCAATATGATCGCAAAGGGATCAGTCCACCTGAGTTTGTTGGTGAAGCACTGGGCTGTCTGGATACTGTTTTTAATTATCTCGAAGCGCGAGGCGTCATTTATAAGAAAAGTTCACAAGAGGGTTAAGCGTCAGATTGAAACTGTCTAAAACCACAAAAGGACTCTCTCTCTGGACGTTGGTCATGTTGATCTTTGTCCCGACCTTTGGTTTTAATAATATCACCACCAATGGCGTTGCCCTTGGACCAGCAGCCATCCCTTCCTGGATAATAGTCTGTGTATTTTATTTTTTACCTCTCACAGCCATTATTGCCGAACTAGCCTCTGTAAATGAGAATAAGCGTGGTGGAATTTACAGTTGGATTGCATTTAGTCTGGGTCATCGTTGGGCCTTTTTTGGCACCTGGTCTTACTTTATTTCGAATTTGTTCTATCTACAATTCGTCTTTGCCCGCATCCCTGTCATGGCATCCTGGGCTCTGTTTGGAGAGAATCGTTTTACAGACGCCAATGTGAGTCTGCTACCCTACTATTCCATTTTACTGTGTCTCATGCTGACCTGGATCGCCAGTCGGGGAGTCAAATCGTTTTCCAAATTGAGCAATCTGGGCGGAAAGTTGACCATCGCCGTGACGGGTGGCTTTATTGTTTTTGCTTTTCTGGCCTATTTAAAAGGCACCCCATCGGCGACAGAGTTTTCCATGGAAAGCATGATGCCTGATTTTTCAACCAGCTACTTTGCCACCTTCTCCTGGTTGCTCCTGGCAGTTTCCGGTGCTGAAGTTGCAGGGACCTACATTGATAAGGTTGATAACCCCCTGCGAAATTTCCCACGGGGTGTTATCATGGCCACCATGCTGGTGGGTGTGGCCTATATCCTGGGATCCTTTGCAGTGAGTCTGGTGGCTTCTCCAGCAGAATTGTCTGAAGCAGGCTTAAAAGATGCCATTTTTGTGGTCCACAAACTGCTGGCTGAGAGTTTGGGGATCAATGGAGACATGGTGGTACGTTTGTTCGCGATGATTTTCCTGGTGACGTCTGTTGCGGCTTATGTTGTCTGGATTGAATCTCCTTTGCGAGCCATGTTCTCAGAGGTCCCAGAAGGAACCTTCCCGGAAATATTGATCCGAAAAAACGCTGATGGCGGACTGAAGCATGCCTTATGGATCCAGGCTGGTGTGGTGATTGTTCTAATCGCCATTCCCTTGATCGGTTTAGAATCTATAGATGCCTTTTTTCGACTGATTACTGACTTGACTGCTCTGAGTCTTGTGATTCCATATATGATTTTAGCTGCAGCATATCTGGTTTTTAGAATGAACAATGCCCCAGGACCCTTTACCATGATGCGATCCAATAAGCTTGCTCATTCAGTGGCCTTTGGTACACTAATTATCAGTGTAGCCGCATTTTTCGGAGCAGGTATTGATTATTATGTAGATGCTGAAACCGGCTGGGAAGCCGCTAAAGCCATCCTGATGACTTATGGAGGTCCCATATTCCTCATTGCACTTGGATATGGACTTACCCATTTTCGCAGGCAATCCACTAGCTAGAGGGGCACAATAATTCAGGGGGATCTGATGAAGGAGTTTGTATGAAAAACATGGTATTCGGAACTGGTCCCCTGGCCTGGTGGGTCATGCAGACCTTACTGGAAAAAGGTGACACTGTTGCCCTGGCCAGTCGTAGTGGTAAAATCGATAAAACCTTACCAAATAAAGTCAAAATACATGCCTGTGATACCACTCAACCTGATGAGGTTGCCAAGGGCTGTCAGGATATGGATGCAGTATATTTTTGTGCCATGCCGCCCTATACCAACTGGCCTGACCTATTTCCTCCCCTGGCGGTTGGTTTTCTCAAGGGAGTTGCCAGAACCAAGGCCAAAGTGATTTTTGGTGATAACCTTTACTTATATGGACCTACCCAGGGAACACGTATAAGCGAAATAGTGGCTCATGATGCAGCGGGTCATAAAGGTCGCACCAGGGAATTTGTGGCGCGTCAGTTTATGGCAGCCCATGAGCGGGAGGATAATCTGGTTACCATCGGAAGAGCTTCCGACTTTTATGGTCCCAATACACTAAATGCCGTTTTTGGTGAAATGTTTTTCAAGCCAGCCCTGACTGGCAAAACCGCCAATCTCCTGGGGGATATTGATCTGCCGCATACTTTTAGCTATATCAAGGATTTTGCAAAAGGACTGGTCACTCTGGGCAGCAATGACGCAGCCTTTGGAGAAGCCTGGCACACGCCTTGTGCGCCAACCATATCAACTCGGGACATGCTCAAGCTGATAGAAGCAGAGCTGGAAAGTAAAGTCAAAGTGCGTATCGCTGGCAATACAATGATCTCCCTGCTTGGGTATTTCAGTCCCATGATCAAGGAAACCAAAGAAATGATGTATACCTGGGAAGAGGCTTATGTGGTGGAACATTCGAAATTTGAAACCGCCTTTGGATCTGAGGCCACCAGTCATGAGGTAGCCATCAAAGAAACAGTTGCCTGGTTCAAAGACTATCTGGAGGTCAAAAAGTGAAAAAGCTGAGCCAGGACCAAATCCTGAACTTTCTCCTATATGCAGGCGCTGTCTATTTCTTCGGGGTCGCTCTGGTTCATAGCATGGGATTAAAAATTCCAGGCTTTTATGTCTACTATAATGTGCCATCCTATGCCTATCAGGACAGGATCATTTCTTTTCTGGCTTTTGGCTGGGGCGGTCTCTTCCTTCTTGCAGCGAAAAAGATGGACAAGGATCTCATAAAACTCATTGTTTACATTGGCATGATTGCTGTTATTGCCCTGGTGCTCAACACTATCATTACCGATTTCAAGCAACTCGATCCTGCCATTAACGGTTCAGATTTCAAGTGGATTATCGGTGGCTTGATATTCTACTGGCTGGGTCTGGTGATGCATTCCCGACAGCACATCTTCAAAAAATAAATAATGGTTTCAAATTGATAGACTACTTACTCAGAACATCGATGCTTTCGGTGAGCAACAAATGAAAATCAGACGCAGTGCCCGTACCATACTTGCGATCTTGTTACTACTGACTGTTTTTACCTCTTTTACTGTGTGGCACAACAAAGCTCCTGGAAACCTCTCTGAGCAGGACCAGCAGGTATTGATTAAAAAGCTCACCCTGAAAAACCCAGGGCTGTTATTCTTTGTTGAAAACTTAAATCACGAGGATAGTACCTTGGCTTTTTATGCTATTGGACCTGCCCCAGAATACGTCTGGCCACAGCGTCTATACAGAGCTTCCTATTCCGACCCTCTAGCCCGGCAAAGTCAGCCCGCAGGAACGGAAGTTCTCATTAGATATCGCAGCATAGAGGATTTTCTGTTTCTCCTCCATGAGGCAGAAAAGCAGGCACCAGGAACCCTGACTACCGTGAATTTTGAGGACTATCAGGCGATTTCAGAACCACCCCTCACCATCTCTTTTCGTTTACTTGTTTCACTCTTTGTTGGTATTACCGGTTTGATTGTCATCCGGCATTTTAACCGATAGTCCTTCATACCCTTTCAGGCTTGTCAGCAAACAGGTCGAGCCCTCTTTATAGTCTTGATATTGTTATGAAAACGCAAGAAAACTTCATAGCAAAAGGTAGCGAAAAGGGCATAAAAAATGTATGTTGAATGCTCAAATGAGTAGCTATAAACATCTAGTAAAAGTTAAACATAAATGAAGGTGTTCACATGAAACGAAATCAGATTTTTGTTCTGTTAATTCTCGCTGTTTCCCTCGTGTTTTGGTCATGCGGTGGTGGCGATAAGCAAACTGCAGAGACTGTAGGGGCTGACAACAGTGCCATAGCTAAAGATATGGCCACTCCTGCTGAAGCTGGTGGTTATGGTTTTGAAAAATTAGCAGGTGATTTAGGCTACTCTACTTATGAAATGAAACCCGAAGAACAAATCTTCTTTGGTGATCCCCGTGCAAAAAAAGGTGGACTGTTTCGCCATATTACCACTCGTTTTCCAGCCACTATGAGAACTGAAGGTCAAAATGCTAACTATGTGGAGAACAGCACCATTTCAGGTTTGTGTTATGAGGGTCTGGTGAACACACATCCTCTGACGCTCGAGTTTATTCCTGCGCTGGCCACTCATTGGAAGATTTCAGATGATAAAATGAAATTCTGGTTTCGGATCAATCCAGATGCTCGTTGGTCAGATGGTCGCGAGGTTATTGCTGAAGATGTAGTAGCTACCTGGGATCTTCATATGGATGAAACCATTTTGTCCCCTTCCGACCAATTGGTTTATGGAAAATTTGAAAGACCAGTTATTGAAGGTAAATATATAGTCTCCGTAGTGTGTAAGGAATTGAGCTGGAGAAACTTCCTTTATTTTGGTGGCAGCATGGTCATTCTACCCTCCTATTACCTGAATCAGATTGATGGAACGGATTATCTCAAAGAATATCAGTTTAAGATGCTCCCCGGTACAGGACCCTACGAAATCAAGGAAGATGATATCATCAGCCAGGAGTCATTCACATTGACCCGCAGGGCTGATTACTGGGCTAAAGATGATCCAACCAACAAATACACTGCCAATTTTGACAAAATCAAGTTTATCGTTGTGAAGGACAACAACGCCCTCATTTTTGAAAAATTTAAAAAAGGTGAAGCAGATTTCTATACAGTTTCTGCAGCACGGGAATGGGTTGAAGAAACGGATTTTGAAGCCGTGCAAAAAGGGTGGGTCCAGAAGAATAAAATTTATTCTGAGAAGCCAGCTGGAACCTCAGGCTATGCCTTCAATATGCGTAAATGGCCCTTTGATGATAAGCGGGTTCGCATGGCATTCACCTATCTCTACAACAGAGAGAAAATGAATGAAGAGATGTACTACAGCGAATACTCCATGATGAATTCATTGTATTCAGGTTCAGTTTATGAAAACCCGAATAACGAAAAAGTTGTTTATAGCCCAGAAAAGGCTGTGAAACTTCTGGAAGAGGCAGGATATACAACTCGTAATGACGAAGGCTGGTTGGTCCATGAAGACGGTCGTGTTCTACGCTTTGAGCTGGCCATCCAAAAAGGTCTGGACTACATGGTCACACCTGTTCAGCAGATGATGAAAGAGTATGGCATCGAAATGCAGATCAAATACATCGATGGGAATGCCAACTGGAAGAACCTCATGGAGCGCAATTTCACCATCTTTATGCAAAGCTGGGGTGGTTTGGTCTTCCCCAATCCAGAGACGTCCTTGAAGTCTTCATTAGCTGATGAAAACAACACCAACAATATTGGTGGATTCAAAAGCGATAGGGTAGATGAATTACTTGTTGAATATGATGTTACTTTCAGCCAAGCACGGCGTGTAGAGATCATTAGGGAAATTGATGGTATCTATTCAGATGTTCATCCTGCAGCCTGGGGTATCGCCAGAAACTATCAACGCGTTCTGTTCTGGGATAAATTTGGTTATCCAGAGTATATGGTTGGACGTTATACTGGTGATTATCGTTCCGTATTTACGAGCTGGTGGTTTGAGGAAGACAAAGAAAAAGCACTTGAAGAAGCCATGGTGAACGGAACGGATCTACCCAAGGGTGAGATTAATAACATGTTCTGGCCTGACTACCTAAAAGCGACTTCAAACTAGACTTATTTCAACACTGGCAGTCCTCATGCAACCAGATCTATGTGTGAGGACTGCCAGTTTAATTCCTGAACAACGGTAACCATTTATGACAACCTATTTTATTCGCCGCATTTTACTGATGATTCCAACTTTCCTGGGATCAACCATCCTAATTTTTGTCATTCTCCAGATGGCGCCGGGTGGTCCATTGGAAAGGACGATCCAACAATTGCAGGCTGGTGCCATGCAGCAGGGAGAATCTGCTGGAAGTGTTGGTGATATCATGAGTGGGGGAAGTTCCGTGCTGCCAGAGTCTGCGCTACGGGAATTAAGAAGATTTTATGGATTCGACAAACCAGTTTATCAGAGATATTTGATATGGTTGGGTATCTGGCCTAGAGAAATTAAACATCGCGAAGTCGACTTTAGTGGCGGTGTAACAGAAGTCAGTAAAAATGTGGGACGTGGAAATTACATGACCCTCCGTCTAGAAGGTGAGGAGGTCGGTGTTTATGATACGGATGGCAGTACCAGCAAGGTCTGGAAGGCAGCCATCGATGGGGATGCCTCTAAAGATGGAAAGATTGTGGCTACCATTTTTCAAACTGAGTTTTCAGGAATCCTCACAGGTAACCTTGGAACATCCTATACTTATGATCAACCAGTCACTGAGGTCATGGCACCCCGCTTTAAGATTTCCATGTTTTTTGGACTCACAGGATTATTCCTATCCTATATCGTCTGTATTCCTCTGGGAATCAGGAAAGCCTTGAATCATGGGTCTGCCTTTGACTTTCTCTCCAGCGTGGTGGTGTTTGCAGCCTATTCCATACCGGGCTATGCTCTAGGTGCAGTTTTGCTTGTTCTGCTGGGAGGCGGATCTTTTTGGGACATATTCCCGCTCGGAGGATTTCGGTCACCAACCGAAGTCTGGGAAAGTATGACCCTCTGGGAACAGATAAAAGATCAACTGTGGCACGCCGTATTACCTATAATTTCCTGGTCAATTGGTAGTTTTGCTGGATTGACCATTTTGATGAAGAATAGTCTATTGGAAAATATTTCACAGGACTATATCAGAACAGCTTTTGCAAAAGGATTACAGGAAAAAAGAGTGATTTGGGTCCACGCTATTCGGAATTCAGTCATTCCAATTGCCTCTAGTATTGGTGGTGTCATCGGAGTGGTTATCGCTGGATCATACCTCATCGAAAAAGTTTTCAATATTGATGGGTTTGGAAAAATGGGATTCCAGGCCATTCTGGATCGTGATTACCCCATCACCCTGGGATTTCTGGTGATCGTTGTCATGATTCGACTTGTATCCAATATCCTGTCAGATATTGCCCTGGCAACTGTTGACCCAAGAATAAGATTTAAATAAAGATGGAAAGTAAGAAAATGCCTGAACAACAAGATATATCCCTTTCCATTCTAAAGAAGCGCTGGCTCAAGTTCAAAACCATGAAGCGGGGCTACTACTCCTTCGTATTGCTGGTGATTCTCTATGTCCTGTCCTGGTTTCTTCCCGTACTTATTAATAATCGTGCGCTGGTGCTCAGCTATGAAGGTGATTTGTACTTCCCAGTTGCATCCGGCTATTATGCTGGTACCGACTTTGGTCAGGATGTCCCCGGTGAAGCCATCTATCGTCAACTAGAGGCTACCTGGGAAGCAGAAGATAGTGACAATTGGGTGATCATGCCCCTCTATCCATATAGCCCTTACGAGGACATCACAGTCACAGGGAATAAAATGTATGACCCGCCATCGGGTACCCACTGGTTGGGCACTGACAATACAGGAAGAGATGTATTCGCTCGTCTGTGCTATGGTTTTAATATATCCATATCATTTGCCCTGGTTCTCACCATCCTGAACTACATCATCGGTGTGATAATCGGTGGCAGTATGGGCTATTTCGGTGGCAAATTCGATCTCTTTTTTCAAAGAATTATTGAAATATGGTCCAGTTTACCCATGTTGTTTGTGATCATCATCATTAGCTCCATTATTCGTCCTTCTTTCTTCCTGCTGATTTTCATCTACACTATCGTCAACTGGATTGGTATGACCTATCTCATGCGAGCTGAATTTTATCGTGAAAAATCAAAGGATTATGTCGCAGCAGCCCTGTCAATGGGCCAGACTAGTTTTAAAGTGATGTTTAAGCACATTCTTCCCAATGCCATGGTGCCTATTATCACCTTTTTTCCATTTGCTGTTGTTGGTGGAATCTCAGCACTGGTGAGTCTTGACTATCTCGGATTTGGAATGCCGCCACCGACACCCAGCTGGGGTCAAATGTTAGATGTTGGCCTGCAGAATATTACCAAGGCTTGGATGGTTTTTGCACCCATCTCGGCTCTGTTTTCCACGCTGATTATGGTTGTCTTTATCGGGGAGGCCGTTCGTGAGGCTTTTGATCCCAAAGTATATTCGAGGTTAAGATGAGTCGGGAAAAACTGGTAGAAGTCAAGGGACTTAAAACCCGATTCAAAGTTGGTGGAGAATGGGCCAAAGCCGTCGATGGTGTCAGTTTTGATATCTATGAAGGAGAGACACTTGGCATCGTGGGAGAATCAGGATCCGGTAAGTCGGTCTCAGTGCTCTCCTTGATTCAGTTGATACCCAACCCTCCCGGCGAAGTTTCAGACGGCGAGATTATCTTTAAAGGACAGAAGATTTTTGATGCAGATGATCTGGCCCGTGCAAGAGAAGTACCTAAGTACAAATACTTCCCGAAACTTCCTGAAGAGAAACGTAACACCGCTGCCGGCATCTTCTTTTTAGCCTGGATGCTCATCCACATTCTTTTACCAATAAGTGGTTTGGCCTGGGGTCTTTTATCTTTCGCTGTGAATCTGTCAGTTATGGTCCATCTTTTTTATAACTCACCCAGGAACGTCGCCATGGCTGAGTTCAGACAAAACATCTACAGCCGTATGTGGGATATACGTGGCTCTGAAATCGCCATGATTTTCCAGGAACCCATGACATCTTTGAACCCTGTGTTCAATATTGGAATGCAGACGATGGAAGCTATCAGACCGACACCTCTAAAGGATTCGTTTAAAGCCTGGTTTGTAAGTCGCGCCAAAAACCTGAAAAGCTATTCCATCAAAAACAGGGTGCAAACCTCAGGTATTTTTGCTGCGATTGTCCTGGTCTTTTCTCAGTTGGCTGCTGGGTGGAGTTTTAATCCCCTCTCCATGTTGATAAGTTTGATAGTCGGAGGTCTGGTGCCGACTGGTATCGCCTATTTTATTATAGGAATAGACAAGCTGATCAGCGATGAGTTCAAGAGCCGGCACCAGGAGCTCTTTAATTCAGCGGTTACACTGCTGGATACTGTGGGAATCCCCGATGCAGAACGTCGCATGGGTGACTACCCCCACCAATTCTCCGGTGGTATGCGCCAGCGTGTCATGATTGCCATGGCCCTGGCAAAGAATCCATCATTGCTCATAGCAGATGAGCCAACTACTGCGCTAGACGTGACCATTCAAGCTCAGATTCTGGATTTGATGTTAGATCTCAAAAAGCATAACACGGAAGCCGCTGTGGTCTTGATAACCCATGATCTGGCTGTTGTTGCAGAAACCTGTGAACGGGTAATTGTCATGTATGGGGGTGTCATTCAGGAAATTGCTGAAGTGAATGACCTGTTTAGTAAACCCATGCATCCCTATACTAACGGATTACTAGGTTCAATTCCCAGGCCAGACATACACTCCAAGCGAGAACGGCTGGAGACGATTCCAGGCATGGTCCCCAATATTCTGGATTTACCAGTGGGGTGTAAATTTTGTACTCGATGTACAGTGAAATTAGATAAATGTGATACAGAAGAACCGCCACTTCAGGAGATTACTCCAGGTCATTTTGTACGATGTTTTGTGACCCAGGAAGAGCAGGTATCAGCATGAGCAAGAATACACTGGTAGAGGTAAAAAATCTGTCCGTACACTTTCCAGTACATGGCGGAGTCTTTTCAAAGCGAGTAGCTACAGTCAAGGCTGTGGATGGCATCAATTTTTCAATCGATCGCAAACAGATTGTCGGCATGGTTGGTGAATCAGGTTGTGGTAAAACCACGGTTGGTAGAGCCATGATAAACATTCTGCGTCATGTGGCACCAGATGTTGAAATCGGTGGCAGCATTGAATATCACTTTGGTGATGAAGTTGTGGATTTTGCCAGCTTAAGCTCCAGCCAAGTGAGAAAATATCGCTCAAGGGTTCAAATGATTTTTCAAGATCCTTATGCCTCATTGAATCCGCGCATGACTGTGGCTCAAATCATCAGCGAACCCCTTCAGCTCCATACCGACATGACCAAAAAGGAACAAACTGAACGCGTGGGCTGGTTACTTGACAAGGTTGGACTGCAGCCAGAACAGGCCCGGCGCTATCCTCATGAATTTTCAGGTGGTCAGAGACAACGTATTGGAATAGCCAGGGCCTTGGCCACAAATCCTGATCTCATTATCTGTGATGAGCCCGTTTCAGCACTGGATGTTTCTATTCAAGCCCAGGTGATCAACTTGATGCTGGATCTTCAGGAGGAGTTTGATGTTTCCTACCTGTTTATTGCCCACGATCTTTCAGTTGTGGAGCATATTTCTGATAAAATTGCAGTCATGTATCTGGGAGATATGGCCGAATATGGCAATGCTCAGGATGTATATCATCAACCCAGACATCCTTATAGCAAAGCATTGCTATCAGCAGTTCCATTGCCCGACCCCATTCGCAAAAATCGCAAAAGGATTGTGCTGAAAGGCGATGTTCCGACCCCTCTGAATAAACCGAGCGGCTGTGCCTTCAGGACACGCTGTCCAATTGCTCAACCCTCATGTGCAGAATCAAAACCGGAGTTTAAAGAGCAGGCCAAAGATCATTTTGTAGCCTGTCCGTTGGTGGAGTAATACTTTTCAGGATCTATAACAACCTGGATATAACTTTTTAAATCTCTATTTCGCCCGGCTCTTCCTGGGTGACTGCACTTTCTTCACATGCTCTACAAAATCTGTCATGGGGAGGGAGGCAATTGTTTTGCCGATGAGATCCAGGGGCAAGTTTTCTATTTTACGAAAACGAACGCATGACTTACCCATATCTAAGCGTTTTCCCGTTGCACGATAGGCAGCCTCAAAGGCTGTATAGCGATCTTCAAACGTGTAAATCCCAGATAGATAGACTGCCATATGGTTTTTTTGTGAAGCTAGGGCGGCATATAGAAGTGGCTGTTTGTTGTAGGTATCCGGGTAAACACTTGTCGGCACCTGATAGGTGATCATACCCCAGTTCATGGTTTCCTCATAACCATCAGGCAGGTTCTCAAGGATGGTCTTTCTGACCTGGGCAATTTGCTCTGCCCTATCGTCAGGTAAACTGCTAATATACTCTTCTATAGTTTGGGCTTTTGATTTCATTTTTAGCATCCCTTAATTTGTGAAACCTTCCGATGGTTTCGAACCTTCGAAAGGTTAATAATTAATCTTACTTCCAATATTTGGAATCACGCCTAAATTTGTGCCCAATATGCCTGGAGAAAACAAATATTTCTCTCTGAGATCTAGTTTGATACGCTATGAATGAAAGGTCGCTTTAGAAATTTTCAATGAAAAGAAGAATTTATCTCGTCTCGCTTGCCCTAGTCTGGCTTTTCCTGTCCGGCAGACTTTTCTATATGACATACTTCAACGGAGGTTCTGGATCCTATCTCTCCCTGGCCTCAGGACTTCGAGAACTCCCCAGCGAGTCGGAGTGGATGAATATTTATCTCGATGGAAAAAAAATGGGACATACCGTTTATTCCATCGAAAATCAGGGAGCCAATGGCTATACCATTAAGAGTTCAAGCAACCTGAATGTGGTTTTTGGTGGCCTGGAGTCAGAAATTCACCTTGAAAATACAGCGGTTATGGACACATCCTTCCGACTGGAAGCCTTCAGTTTCTGGATGTTGTCTGATCAGTATTCAACCCATGTACAAGGACAGAAGTACGGCACGACCATGGAGTTAGAATTCATTCAAGGTGAGGATACCAACCGAACTGAAATCACGGTGCCCAAAGATCTCTATACCTATACTGCCATTCAACCCATGGTCGCCAGCAAAGGTATCCTAGAGGGTCAGACCATCAGAGTCCCAGCCTATGACGCCATGTCCAATGAAATGGCCGATGTGATAATCACCCATGAGGGCAAGGAGATCATTAGCGTTGCTGGTGAGAAACATTTACTAAATAAACTACGGATTGAGTTTAAGAGCATACCCTCCATCATGTGGCTAGATGATAATGGTATAACCTACAAAGAAGAAACCATCATGGGGATGATGATGGAGCGAACCACTCCGGAATTGGCATTGGCAAAATCTGATGCAGGTCAGGTTGATTTATTAAATGGTTTTGCTGTAATACCCAGCTATCCCATTTCCAACTCAAAGAGGCTAAAGGAGCTAAAAATTGGCCTCTCTGGAGTCACATCAGACGTCCTGGCAGGCTTGTCATCTGAACGGCAGAAAATTGTAAGTGTAGACCCCTTAGTCGTGTCTTTGAGTCAAGTTCCTACCCCTTTGAATCCAAATGAATTGGAGCTCAACCTTAGAGCTTCCGATATGGTCCAGAGTGATCATGAACAGATTCGTGCAAAGGCGAATCAGATTTTGGGTGGTGAGAGTCAAGCTATTGCCATCAGTCACACACTGACCCAATGGGTCTACAACTATCTGGAAAAAAGGCCAGTTGCCAGTATCTCTGGTGCCGTGGACATTCTAAATACAGGGGTTGGTGACTGTACTGAACATACTACGCTCTATACGGCGCTTAGTCGTGCTGCCGGTGTTCCTACAAAAATTCATATTGGATTGGTTTATCTCCAGGGACGCTTTCTGTTCCACGCCTGGCCTGTAGTTGCCATAGATGGTGAGTGGGTAGATGTGGATCCCAGCCTGAATCAATTTCCTGCTGATGCCACTCACATTGCGCTGGTTGAAGGTGATTTTGAGAATCTAACAAATCTCATTCCTGTCCTGGGCAATGTTGAAATAGAGATTCTGGAACAAGTCTATTAAGTTCCTAAAAGTAGCTACAGCCAAATTCTTTTAGCATATCATCAAGATCTCATCCCATGTTTATAATCGATGCACCCTTTGTTTCTAAGTACCTGAAAAAAACGCTTCAAGATTTCAAATTTCCAGTTGTTCAAACAGCTTACGCAGAAGAAGCGCTGGTGGGATGTAATGTGAATTTTATCTCTGAGCATGAGGCGGTACAAGCCTACAATACTGATAATGAGATTCAGTTTTATACAAATTCTGAAAATGCTCTGGATTGGATTTTAGCCCAATTTCCAGCCAGTAGACTCGCGACGACTATCGGGCAAGTGAAGGACAAGGTGCGCTTCCGAGAGGTTTTGGCTCAGATTCATCCAACTTATTACTATATGGGGTGCCCCTATCAAGAGCTACAGAATGTTGATTCAGAAACGCTTCCATTCCCGATTATTTTAAAACCATCAATTGGTTTTTTTAGTTTGGGCGTGCAAAGAATAGACAGTCAGAATCAGTGGATAGACACGCTATCAAAGTTGGATCCGATGACCGCGAGTTATGAAGGAATTTATCCTTCAGGTGTTCTGGATAACTCCACATTCATCATAGAAGCAGTGATTCCTGGAGAAGAGTTTGCAGTTGACTGTTTTTTTGATGAACTGGGACAGGTTGTCATTTTAAATATGATGAAGCATTTGTTTGCCTCTGGAGATGATGTAAATGACCGAGTTTATATCACTTCATCATCCATCATGGAGCAATATCTGGAACCAGTTCAGAATTACCTGAATAAATTGGGCACCCTTTTTAAACTCAGAAATTTTCAGGCTCATATCGAAATCAGAATCGCTGCTGCTGAGATTGCAGCTATAGAAATTAACCCACTGCGATTTGGTGGGTGGTGTTCCACAGCAGACCTGGCCCAATATGCCTGGGATATGAATCTCTATGAGGCTGTGGTCAGAGGGGATAAGCCGAACTGGGATCAACTGCAGAAATTTGATCCAGACCATGTATATGCCCTTGTTGTATTAAATAACAGCACAAGGATAGCAGGGAATGAAATTGCTGGTTTTGATTATGACGCCCTACTGAAAACGATCCATGATCCATTGGAATTAAGGAAGACAGATTTTCATAATTTCCCCCTGTTCGGATTTCTCATGTGCAAGGTGCCGGCAAATGATATGAGCGACTTGTATAAGTTGCTCCACTCAGACCTCAGGGAATTTATCTCAAGCAATTAATCGGGGTAGTATTCCTTTATCCGAGACTGCTGAGCTTCAATTTCACCACTCAGATCATCTTCAACCAAAGCCTGCTTTTTCATAAGCAGCTCGAGGATTTTTTCTTCTGCAATCCTGGCCTTGGGATGAACTATCTGAAGCTCCAGGCTTAATTGATAAAGATGTAAGGCTGAATCAAGGGTGTCTACCTCCATGCTTCCACTGCTTCCATTGCTTTGAATCACCTGGGAGTAAAGGATTTCTGCCTCATCAAAGGCCTCAAGCCACTTCTCATGGGATAACCACTCATAACCCGCTTTAGTCAAAAAAGTGAAGGGGATGGGATGTATGGCATTGCCTTGTAGATTTCGAGCAAAGACCTGGAAGGAAACGCTCTTCTTAAAAGAAGAGTCAGGTGTCGCTGTGAGAATTCCCAAATTCGAATCCCAATTGGATTGAATTTGCACACCCCCTTGTAAAACCTTGAAGCTGTTTTCAACAAAAAAGGTGTTACCAAAACCATCATCCAGTTCGAATTCAATTGGCCTGAGCAGATCAATAAATTCAAGCGAGTCAGGCAATAAGCAGGTGGCTGACGGTGTCCCTCGATCAAAATACTCCAGGATGGCTTTATAATAAATTTCGGCTTCCAGCTTATTATAAGCTTTTGATTTGAGTCGTCCTTCCCCTGAAGGATTGGTGAAAAAACCACCTTCCCCAATGACACCTGGCATGTCATCAATGGTGTTTCTCAACACTGAAGTCCCCGAACTGTAAATCAGATGGTCACTATAAACAGCCCCCGCCTGCTGCTGTTGAAAGGCCATTTCAGCACGCATGCTATCGATGAGAATCTTGGCAAAATCTACTGAGGCGGGATTCATGTCACCGGAGCCATAAAAGTAGACGATGGGAAGATCCATCGAGGGGTCATTTACGGAGCCATTGTGGTGGATGGAAACAAACAAATCACTGTGATGCCCTATGGCCATGGAAGCGCGTCCACCCAGGCTGACATCCCTGTCTTTGGTGCGCGTCATCAGTACGTTGGCTCCGGCCAGGGTGAGTTTTCTGCTTAGTATTTTGGCAACCCTGAGATTGATCCACTCTTCCCGTTCTCCAGTTTGACCAATTCGAAATGAATCGTAGGCCTGGGTAGCCCCATGACCGGGATCAATGGTGATGTTGATCCCCTTTAAGGGCTGGTCTTCAACAAGCATGGATTGAGTCCCCACACAGGCTGATAGCACCAGCATGACGAGGAGGATAAGTGCAAATTTTTGGCTCATGGTGACCTCTATAACTGTGTATGACATTCTTGTTTTGTTATGAGCTTATAATATGGTCATGAAACAGGAAGCCTTAAT
Organism: Fidelibacterota bacterium; assembly: GCA_013202495.1. Taxonomy (GTDB): domain Bacteria; phylum Fidelibacterota; class UBA8477; order UBA8477; family JABMPR01; genus JABMPR01. Next base: position 16,474 of record JABMQQ010000225.1, read on the forward strand.
AAGAAAATCCCCGCTGAATTATCAATGGGGATTCATATAATTGTGCTGAGAATGTGGGTTAGATCAATGCCAGGGCTTCTTCAAGATCAGCCTGCAAATCCTCAACATCTTCTGTCCCGATAGCAAATCGAATTAATCCATCTGTAATTCCTGCAGCCACGCGTTCATCCTCCGGGATATTTGCGTGAGTCATAGATGCTGGGTGCTGGATAAGTGACTCATAACCGCCGAGAGAAACAGCTAGCTGAGGGATGGTTACATTGTTTAGAACGGTTTTTCCAGCTTCAACACCGCCCTTGACTTCAAAGCTGATCATAGATCCAAAGCCCTTCATCTGACGCTTCGCCAGATCATGTTGAGGGTGAGATTTCAAGCCAGGGTAACGAACCCACTCGATCTTGGGATGGACTTCAAGATATTCAGCCAGTTTGTGGGCATTCTCTTCACCACGTTGAACTCTCAATGACAGTGTCCGCATACCTCTTAAAACCAACCAGCTCTGATGGGGATCCATGGTACCACCGAGAGCGTTTATCACAGGTTTTAAACGACTATAATCTTCCTCGGTTTTGGTAATAATCACACCACCGACGACATCTGTGTGTCCGTTGATATATTTTGTGATGCTATGGAGGACCACGTCAGCTCCCAGATCCAGGGGATTCTGAAGTATGGGACTCATAAAGGTGTTGTCTACAACCAGAACGGCGCCGTGTTCATGGGCTATTTCTGCACAAGCCTCAATATCTGCGAGCTTAATGGTGGGGTTGGCAGGTGTTTCAATGTAAAGCATTTTGGTGTTGGGTTTCATGGAGCGTCGAATCAGATCCAGGTCTGAAGTATCAACAAAAGAGCTCTCGACACCAAAACGACTAAAGTCATTTTCAATAACCATTCTTGATGAACCATATACAGCATCTGTTCCCACCATATGGGCTCCAGCTCCCAGGTAAGCCATATATACACTGCATACTGCGGCCATTCCAGAGGCAGTGGCGATTCCACCATAGCCATGTTCAAGCAAAGCGACAGCCTCTTCAAAGGTATTGGTCGTTGGATTGCCAATTCGGGTATAGATATAGCCTTTCTCTTCTCCCCCAAACAGTCGAGCACCATGGTCCGCATCTTGAAACTTGAATGTTGATGTCTGGTAAATAGGAACTCCTACACTACCATGAACCGTGTCGGGATTTTCACCAGCGTGGGTTACCCGGGTATTAATACCCTTGTTTTTTAAATTTAGACTCATGAATACACTCCAGTGTTTAATGTTAAAAGATCGGATAACACGGCATAACCGGTTTCTTTACCACCGGCTCCGGGTCCCGTAATAGTTACATCTCCAAGTAGATCAGTTGAAAAGGTGATGGCATTCAGGCTTCCCTTCACTTGAGCCAGCGGATCAGAAAGGGCGAGCTTTTCTGGCATGACTTGAGCGACTATTTTGTCACCTCCAGTGGAAAGTGTGGCAACCAGCTTCCAGCGTTTACCCTCACGACGAGCAGCTTCAATGTGTACCTGAGTGATGGCTGAAATGCCCTCCCGCTTGATATCTGTGAGATCAATGGTCAAGTCAAAGAGTTCGTTAGCCAGAATAGCCAGCTTGGCTTGGGTATCTATACCATCTACATCAGCAGTCTTATCTGCTTCGAGATACCCCATTTTTTCAGCTTGCTGAATGGCCTGATCATAGCTTGAACCTGACTCCATTTCGCTTAGAATAAAATTCGTGGCTCCATTTAAAATGCCCCGAACACCTGAAACAAGATTGCCTTTTAGAGAACTTTTAAAGAAACTGATGGCGGGAGTTCCACTTAACACGGTTGCCTCATTGAGAAAGGCACAGCCCCGTTTCCGGGCAAGCGTTTTCATCTCTGAATAAGCCAGGGCGGCAGGACCTTTATTGGCGGAAATGATGTGTTTCCCTGTTTTGAAGGCGGTTCGACAGTGGGTTAGAGCAGGTTCAGCATCAACCAGATTGGTGTGGGCGAGTTCTATTATCACCGTAGCGTTTGACTCTCGGATCATGTCTTCAGCATCCCAGTCTTTCACGTTTTCCACAAAGGGGATTTCGTTTTGGGTGAGATAATTGAGATAGGAAAGGGACAAGCCTGCTGGATGGAACATGGTACCCCGACTACGTGAACTCACAGCGACAATTTCAAACTCAAATTGGTGTTCCTGTTTGAGGAGGTCACGTTTTTCCAGGAGAATCTCACAAAGACCCTGGGCAACATGACCGAATCCCACCAGGGCAATGAGGTGTTTTCGGGCTGAACCCTTGTTGGTCAACATACCTATTTAGATCCTTGAGTGTTTAGATCAGTGGGCATTCTGGTTTCGTGTTTCAACGTGGAAAGAACCACCATGGTTTTCAGGTGTTGAACCTCTGGTAAAGCAGTCAATTTATGGAGCACGAAATTCTCATAATCCGGGATATCCTGGCTGGCTACTTTCAGCAGAAAGTCAGCACCGCCGGTAATGTGATGACACTCCATCACTTCATCCAGCGATGTGATAGATTTCATAAATCTCTCAACACCTTCACGACCATGTCGAACCAGAGTGACTTCAACATAAGTAAAACAGTTCAGACCGAGCTTGGCTGGGTTAGCAAGTGCTACATAATTTTGTATAATCCCATTACGCTCTAATTTTTTTACACGCTCCAGTGTGGGTGGAGGAGACATATTTATACGCCGGGCCAACTCAGCATTGGAGATACGACCATTCTCCTGTAGAATGTCTAGAATTTGTCTGTCAATCTTATCTAAACCCATAATCACCTAATAATAGTTATGTTATTATTGTAAATATATGCTGAATATAACGGAATATCTGAAAATCACAATCGTTATGGTTTATCAATGATTTGTTTAATACTGAAATAGAATGAATGTGCTTGTGAGTGAGCTTGGTCTTTATTCTTTTGAAAAATGGACTAAATTGCAGTTCAGAAATTTTGAAAAAAAGGGGTCGGGATGCTTAGAAAATGTAGTTCAATCAGTACGCTTGTTTTGTTGAGTTTAATGGTTTCACTGTTGAGTGGGCAGATTGCCACCCAGGAATACGCAATAGGTAAAGTTTTCCTTTCAAATGGTATGACGCTTGAGGGTAAAGATTTACGTATGACCATGGAATCTGTCACCCTTGATATTGGAGGACAGGACCAGGTATTCATGCTTGCAGAGGTCGTTCAAGTGATGGCGAAATCCGGCAAGGCTAAAAGGTTTGGACAAAATTGTGCAGGTGCTTGTGTCGGTGTGTATATCGGACTCTGGCTGGCTTCAGGGGGAACAGGTCTTGATGCTGATGGTGAAGAATACGACATAAATCCAGGGCAATACCTTATGGAAATGACCTTATGGGGCGGCGTTTCATATGGAATCGGGTACCTCATAGGCAAGGTGAGTGATGACTGGCAGGTCGTCTATCTAAACAGGGGTTGAGATACAAAATACATGAAACCTAAAGTTCTCTTTTTATGTACAGGAAATTCCTGTCGTTCACAAATTGGTGAAGGATTGATGCGCCATATGGCTGGTGATAAATATGATGTCTTTTCGGCTGGTGTGGAACCAAGCCGCCTCCATCCCATGTCAATTCTTGTCATGAATGAAATTGGTATAGATATCAGTCAGCAGAGCTCGGATGATGTGAATGATTATCTGAAATCCGGAATAGACATTGTCATTTCAGTTTGTGACCACGCGGCCCAGACCTGTCCCTCTTTTCCAGGAGATGTGGAGCGGATACATTGGAGTCTTATAGATCCTTTTCATGGTTGGGATGTGGATGAATCCAAACTTCCTGATTACCGCCATACCAGAGATGACTTGAAAAGCAGGATAGAAGCTTTTCTTACCAAGCGAGGATTCGAATCCTC
>JABMQQ010000226.1 GCA_013202495.1 Fidelibacterota bacterium
CTGTCGTTCACAAATTGGTGAAGGATTGATGCGCCATTTGGCCGGCGATAAGTACGACGTTTTTTCGGCTGGCGTGGAGCCAAGTCGCATCCACCCCATGTCCATTCTGGTCATGGATGAAATAGATGTGGATATACGACAACAAAGCTCAGATGATGTAAACGATTATCTGAATTCAGGGATAGACATCGTCATTTCAGTTTGTGACCATGCCGCACAGACTTGCCCCACTTTTCCAGGAGATGTGCAGCGAATACATTGGAGTCTAAAAGATCCCTTCCATGGTTGGGATGTTGATGAATCCAAACTTCCTGATTACCGCAACACCAGAGATGACTTGAAGCAACGGATTCAGGATTTTTTGTCAAACCAGGCATAAAACCTCCCATTGATTATTCACTATACTGCAGTGGATTCTCCACTGGGACATCTATATCTGGCTCAACACGCCAGTGGCCTGTGTTGTTTAAGCCTGGGTGAGGGAGCTAAAGAAAAACTCTTTGCCTATATCAAGAAAACTTTCCCTGCCGCTGAACTCAACGCCTCCAAACCAATGCTAGAAGAAACAATTCTTCAACTCTCTGAATATTTTGCTGGAGAGCGCACCGATTTTGACTTGGAAATGTTTTTGTCTGGCACAGAATTTCAAAAGCAGGTCTGGAATGGTCTTGTGGAGATTCCCTATGGTAAAACTATTTCATATGGAGAACTTGCCACCTCCCTTAACTCACCAGGCGGCATGCGTGCAGTGGGAGCAGCCAATGGTCAAAATCCCATCCCCATTATCATTCCCTGTCACCGGGTTATTGCTGCTGATGGTTCACTGGGTGGATACACCGGTGGATTGGGAATTAAACGAAAACTCCTGGATCTGGAGCAACAGAAGTACACGCCCACCCTGTTTTGACAAAATTATCCAGGCTGGGATTCGAATCCCAGCCTAGAATGTTTCAAATCAATTATTATTACAACGGTTTTACAGGTATACAGATATCCACGATATGTTTGTTCTCAGGATGTTTGCTGGGATCGTTCAGATTTATCTCAAAACAGGTTCGATCATCAGGCTGATAACCACTTTGAGGGAGCCAGCCACCCATGAGGTGATTCCAGGCTTCACCATACTCATCCTCATTGATCTCAAAATGTCCTACTGCATAGTCACCTGGATCAAGAGCCATTTTCCCAATTTCTCCGTCAACAGCCATATCTGCTGGGATGGTAACACATGCACTGGTCCGTAACTTGTCTTCATCCGTTACGTTTGGATCATCGTGATAAACGGTGAGAGCCAATGTCTCTGGATTGCTCATCAAGCCGCGCGGTCCAGCCCACCGCATTAATTTTCCGAAGAGACTCTGAAAAAGAGCAGTATCTCCTGCATAGGGTCCAATGTGACGCACGTAGGCAACATGCCTTTCAGGAAAGGTTTTCACTTCAACGGTAACGTCTTTCATTTCAGTCATTTCTTTACTCCATTTTAGGGTTCTGGTTACTGGGTCCATTTCCATCAACCAATCGCCCCTAGAATACTCAGAACGTGACGTTAAAGATTTCCACTGATTGCCAAGCAATTGATGTTCGTTGCCAATCAGTTTACCATTCTTGCTTTTTTTAGCTAACGCATGATCTCGCCATTCGCTGGCACTCATTTCGAAGCGTTGTTTGAAGGCTCTGGCAAAGGCCGCTGAGCTAGAGAACCCACAATCCAATGCAATATTGGTGATGGGCTTTCCATGATGTTCGCTCAACTGTGTCGCGGCTTTCTCAAGACGAATACGTTGAATAAATTGATTTAAGGGTTCACCGACCATGGCACTAAATATTCGGTGGAAGTGAAACCTTGAAAAATTGGCTACTTTCGCCAATTCTTCCAGAGCCAAATCCTGGTTTAGATTGCGATCAATATGATCCATGACTCGATTGATACGAGCCGTATATTCAGATCGTTGATTCGCCTGATTACCCATTACAATAAATTGGATGCCAACTCAGCCAGGGCAGAACGCTCACCTTTCTCCAGGTTCATGTGGGCATACAACCGCTGTCCCTTAAAGCGATCAATGAGATAGGAGAGACCATTGGACTGGCTGTCCAGGAAGGGATGGTCAATCTGGAAAACATCCCCGGTAAACACAACCTTGGTGCCTTCACCCGCTCGGGTAATGATGGTTTTAATTTCATGAGGGGTCAGATTCTGAGCTTCATCAACTATAAAGAAGATTTTCTGTAAGCTGCGACCACGGATATAGGTGAGGGGCGCGATGACAATTTTTTCGTCTTCCACCAGTTTGTTGATTTTCTCAAACTCGGAATTGTCATTTAAGTACTGATTTTGAATTACCTTTAGATTGTCCCAAAGCGGTTGTAAATAGGGATCAATCTTGGATTTGATATCACCTGGCAAATAACCAATATCCTTATTGCTAAGGGGAACAATGGGACGGGCAATATAGATCTGCCGGTACGATCGTTTCTTCTCCATGGCAGCAGCCAGGGCCAACAAAGTCTTACCGGTTCCCGCTTTCCCTGTGATGGAAACCAGAGGTATATCATCATTGGTCAGTACATCCAGAGCAAACAATTGTTCTGCGTTACGGGGGATGATACCATGAGCCGCACGCTTATCCAGGCGCTGCATGAGATCCTGATTTGGATTATAAACAGCCAGAGCTGACTTCTGTTCATTTTTTAGGATATAGTGGTGCCAGGGTGCTGGTGTTTCATCAATTCCCATTTGATCAAAGGGTATTTCAAAAGGCGTTTTATAAAGGGTGTCTATCACTTCTGAATCGATATGCTCCTGGATTGACTTGCCTGTGTAGAGCTCATCAACACTGGCCACCTTGTCTGTAAAGTAGTCCTGGGCTTCCATACCCAGAGCCTTGGCTTTCATGCGCAGATTGACATCCTTGCTCACCAATACGACCCGCTGCTTTTGAGCCTTGGAGAGTTCGTAAGCAGTATACAGGATGCGATGATCGGTAATATCTTCAGAGAAGACACCGGCCAACTCTTCACTGGTTGAATTTATTTCCACCCGAAAAACACCCTGTTTGGCTCCCAGCTTGACCCCTTTTTCAAACATCTTCTCAGTAGACAGCTTATCAATGGCACGCACAAAGGCTCGGGCGTGATAATTCAGAACGTCATTACCCTTCTTAAAGTGATCGAGTTCTTCCAGGACAGCCATAGGCAACACGATATCGTTATCCTCAAAATGGTAGATGCAGTCACTATCATGGAGAATGACATTGGTATCTAGAACGAGCGTCTTTTTCATGAGGGTTCCTTTCGAAAATGATTGGAAATAATCTAATATTTAGAAATGAATAATACATGTACGATTTTTGTCGGGAAGGATAGAACAGGAAAAATTCAGAACCATGAATTGTTGGCTCCCAACTGAAAAAAGAGACCCATTTAACATCACCTCGGTTATTTTAGAACTCTTTACGTGATAACAACCTGGAGATTTCTACATGAGCAAGAAAGCCTACATAAATCGTTCTGAAGTGAAAAATTATCTCGCTACCGCTGACCCTACCGTATTGAATTACATAGAGCAATGTGAAGTACAAATTGATAAACTGGCTGAAATCGGATTTCAACTCTCTGCAGAGCGTGACCTTCCAACCCTGTTAAATCTTATCATTGAAGAGGGCATGCGGATCACCAATTCTGATGGTGGGACCCTCTATTTACGAACAGAAGATGATCGTCTCGCCTTTGAAATTATGAAGACCAAAACTCTTGGTACCGACTGGGGCGGTGTGAGTGGAACCCCCATTCCTGATTTTATCTATCCCGTAAAACTTTACATGCAGGATGGTGAACCCAATGACCATATGATTTCTGCCCATGTGGGATTATCAGGAGAAACCTTAAATATCCCAGATGCTTATGAGAATGAGGTTTATGATTTTTCCGGCACCAAGGCTTTCGACTCCAAAAGCAATTATCGATCGAAGTCTTTTCTCTGTATTGCCATGAAAAATCATGAGAGCGATATTATTGGTGTCCTACAACTCATCAATGCTGCTGATCCAATTACTGGTGAGATTATTCCTTTTTCAGAAGATATGCAGAAGCTGATTGAATCTTTAGCAGGCCAGGCAGCGGTGGCCATCACCACGGTTCGTCTCATTGAAGGTCTGGAATCATTGTTGGAGTCATTTATCCAATTGATTGCAGATGCAATTGATGAGAAATCACCCTATACAGGGGGACACTGTTCCCGTGTTCCTGCACTGGCTATCATGCTGGCCGAGAAGGTCAACCAGACCAAAGAAGGTCCCTTTGGCGATGTTCAATTCTCACGAGAGGATATGGATGAACTGAGGATTGCGGCATGGCTTCACGATGTTGGAAAAATAACTACACCAGAGTATGTGGTTGATAAGGCCACCAAACTGGAAACCATTTATGATCGTGTTCATGAAATGAATACCCGGTTTGAAGTCATCATACGTGATGCTGAAATCAAATATTTGCAGGCTGTTCTGGCAAACTCGGAAAAACAAGCTGACCTGGAAGCTGAAAAATTGGCAGAGATCGCCCAGATTGAAGATGACCAGCAATTCCTCAATGAATGCAATACTGGTGGCGAATTTATGGCCGATGACAAAAAGGAAAGAGTCATCAATATTTCAAAACGCCAGATTGTGCTCAATGGTGAAAAGCAGAACCTCCTGAGCGATAACTGGGTTCTGAATTTGAACATTTCCCGCGGTACCCTGAATAATGACGAGCGAGATAAAATTAATGATCATATCGTAGTCACCATCGACATGTTGGAGAAACTACCCTTTCCCAAGCATCTCAAACGGGTTCCAGAATTTGCCGGCGGTCATCATGAGACCATGATAGGCACAGGATATCCAAAGGGATTAACCAAATCAGATATGTCAGTTCAGGCACGTATCATGGGAATTGCTGACATTTTTGAGGCGCTGACAGCCAGTGATCGTCCCTATAAAAAGGGCAAGACGCTTTCAGAAGCCATGCGGATCATGGGCTTTTTCAAAGCAGATCATCACATCGATGCCGACCTGTTTGATGTCTTCCTCTCCGAAGGTGTATTTCAAGACTACGCCGATCAATTCCTGGATGCTAAGTATATCGATGAAGTCAATGTTCAACAGTACCTGGAGATCCAGCCCAAACCATTAAGCAATTAAGCATAAATTTTTTTAGGGGAGGAATATCATGGAATTAAAACCAGATCTTGGTCTATTGATGAGACGTGAGATATACACCTTTCTCACCATCACTACATTTATTGTTATCAGTGTACTCATTATCCAGGTCCTTGTCGTTATACTGGATCCTGAAGTGACCAATGATGAATTCGTTAAATATGTCTGGTCATGGGTGGCCGGGCTTCTCATTGCCTGTTGGGTAATTGTGCCCTGGTTTCAATACCTATGGATAATCAATTTGAAATATGTAGTTGATGATGAACGTCTCGTCATTCACAAAGGCATTCTCTTCAAAAAAAGTGTGAGCATTCCTTATTCTGCAATAACTGATTTCACTCTGAGTCGTTCACTCTACGAAAGATGGCTGGAAATTGGAACCCTGCTCGTTCAAACGGCTGGTCAGGGGGCTCAGGCCGGGGGGCACGAAGGCAGGCTGGAAGGTCTGGTTGAGTTTGAAGCTCTACATACGGAACTGAGAGCAAAGATTAAGGTCTATCAGGGGAATCTCAGGGGCGGGAAGACTGTTCCAACAGAAGCAGTTGAGGGTGATGATGTTGTCCTCATGTCCATACTTGAAGAAATAAAAAAGATTAACCGTAAACTGAACTAATTCTGCCTTCTCAGAAAGACCCGCAGAAAATATTGCAGTACAAAAAGATGTACTGCTGTTCCTAAGAAAAAGTCACCCCAGATCCAGATAGATGATGTCTGACTGTGTACGAAAGCTTTGGCTATCCAGAAAGGTGGTAGAAAAGCTGATAACCAGTGCCAACTCGAATTCCAGAAGAACACGAGAGGTATGGCCAAATACATAATCCCCAGCAACTTGCTAAAAGCAAGATCCTCAACCTTATTCTCTGAGAAAGCCACCAGAAAGAGTGTCCCAATAGCAGCTTCAATAGCCACCATAATTGCAATACCCATTGCATGAATTGGATTGAGTTGAACAAGGGCTGTTGCGTATATAATAAAAAGAAAAAAGCCCGCGCTGAGCAACATGGGCATGATGAGTTTGTATGTTAGATAACCCTCTTTCCTCAGGGGGGTGATACTGATAAAATCAATCACATCTTCGTCGCGTTCATCCAGAATAATGAAGCCATAAATCATGGCGAAAAGCATTCCCGGAATCAGGCTGAGAAAACTGACAATAAATAGACGATAGGGACTGGGGTCAAAACTAAATTTGGTCTGGATGAGTGATTCAATCACAGGGAGAAAGAACAATAAGATCGTGATAGCCAACGGACCAAAGACAGCCATGACTAGGGTGGAATCGCGAACAATAAGCTTCAAGTCTCCCAGGGCTAGAACGGTAACAGGCGTCTTCATTATGCGGGATGTCTGACATGTTTATCAAAGCGTTGATAAGTCAAGCCACTGAGGAGAAAAAACCAGATCAGCAGACTGGTGACTGAAAATATTTTTTCGGAGAATGTGTAGTCTGCGCCTAACACATCCAACAATATCAGGGTTGCTCGAGTTGGGAAAACATAGAATATCGGTGTGTCAAAAAGGCGTAAATAGGCGAATATGGGTAGACTAATTAGTAGACCAACCCCTAAAGCTTTTACAAAGTAATCATTCACATGTCGTGCCCTTGCCGCGAAGAAGAGACCGAAAAGAGTATAGATCAACGCACTGATAATAGCGCCAAAGATGAACCACATAAGATCCTGTCCCCCAACAGAAGCACCGAGCATGATGAGAAGGGCAGAAATGAATGAGAGGAACAAAAAGGACAGGGTTTTTGCCAGGAGGTATTCATGGAGTCTTAGAGGTGTTACAAACAGACTTTGGGTGAGGTTTTGCCCACGTTCGAGCAGGATGATGGCTCCAATAAAGAAAAATCCCAGGGCACATATATCAGTAAAAAGAATCAGTGTCAGGGCTGGATGCACCATGGCATCGGGCAATAATCTCAAGACGATGATATAAAGGATGGTAAGGACTGCATAGGCATAATAGAACCCATGCCTGAATTGAAAGCGAATGTCCTGACCCATGGCTGCCAGCAATCTCACTGTAGTGATCTCCCGGTAGTCTTGACAAAAACATCCTCCAGACTGGCTTCCCTGCTGTGAATGGTCTCGATGTAATGATGGTTCAGTATGTTTTGAAAGGTGTCATTTGTGCCGAGTTTTTCCATTGATATGGATTTAGTCTGTAGTGAATCCTCTTCACGATATTCTATTTCCACAAATCTTTCACCATGCTGTAGTTTGAGGTCCCTGGGCGAATCAATCAGACCGACCTCACCATCCACAATAAAGGCAACACGATCGCACAGGGTATCGGCAACATGCATGTCATGGGTGGTGATACAAATAGTGTTACCCCTGGTTTTTTCAGCCAGAATCAGAGCTTCCATCTTGCGCAGATTAACAGGATCCAGACCGGCCGTGGGTTCATCCAGGAATAGGAGTTTTGGGTTGTTTAGCAGGCTGCGGCAAAAATTCAAACGGACCTTCATCCCTTTGGAGTAATCACTGACACGGGTTTTTGCGGCATCTTCCAGTCCAACAGCAGCCAGAAGCTCAAAGGGATTCCTGGTTTCGCTGGTATAAAACTGGGCAAAGAATTCAAGATTTTCCAGTGCTGTAAATTTTGAATACAAATTCGGGGTTTCAAAAGCGACACCAATGGACTCATAGAATTCAGAGTTCAGTTGTTGAAGGTCCTGACCATTGACTTGTACTGCACCGCTGTAATTATTCAGAATGCCAATGAGTATTTTTTGAGTTGTGCTCTTTCCCGCACCACTGGGACCAAGAAATCCAAAGATTTCACCGGTATCAACGTGGAAATTTAAACCCTTGAGTGTGTCGTAAGAATTGGAGCCATAAGCAAAATGAAGATCATTTACCTGAATCACGAGGAGTGCCTCATTCTTGAAATCAATTGTCGTCTAAGAGTTCAATCCCACGCGGTTCCAGCTTGATCAAACGTTTTTTGTAGAGAGCCCCAATTGAACGTTTAAATACCTTCTTGCTCAGACCAAATTCGCGATAAATGACATCGGGTGGTGTTTTGTCATTAAAGGGCAGAAAGCCCTGATGCTCTTTAAGTAAATCCAGAATCTTTTGACTCGCGGCATCCATGTGCTGTACGCCGGGTTCCTGAAGGGTAAGATCAATCTTACCATCCTCGCGGATATTTTTGATGTAGCCCTCAAGCTGTTGACCCTGCTGCAGGGGCTGAAATACCTCATCTTTGAAAAGCAGTCCCCAATACCCATTCTCTATAATGGCTTTGTATCCAAGATCTGTGCGATTGACGATAAACAGATCAACCTTATCACCTGCAGAGAAACGTGGGTTCTCATCACTTAAAAACTTATCAAGTTTTGTGCTGGCAGCGATACGATTGCTGACAATGTCAAGATAGGTGTGAACCACATAATGTCGACCTTCGAGAAGTTTGTGACCTTGCTCGCGAAAGGGAACCAGCAGGTCTTTGGGTAGACCCCAATCCAGAAAGGCACCCATTTCGTTATTATCAATGACCTTCAGGCTGGCAAATTCACCAACCATGGTTTTGGGTTTCATGGTAGAGGCGATAATCGTGTCGGTGGAGTCAAAGTAGATAAAAACCTCAAGCATGTCGTCAACTTTGGTACCGGCTGGGACTTCCCGCTTTGGTAAAAGAATATCACCCAGTTCTTCACCATCCAGATAGATCCCAAAGTCTACTTCCCGCATGACATGGAGTGTATTCATTCTTCCGATTTGAGACATAGGACCCTTTCTAAATTTGTGGATGAAGTTAAGGATGGGGAAATGGGATGAAACTGGAAACTAGTCATAGAGTGCTTAACCAAGAACGACAAGGTAGCCAATAGAACCCAGGTGCGTCATTGCGAGCCTGCCTATGCCGTAGCGGCTTCGCGCAGGCAGGCGGAGCGCGGCAATCTCTAAAGTATTGGAACATCCCTGATTCGAGATCGCTTCATTCGTTTCACTTCTTCGCGAAGACGGAAGTTGTTGACCGGCGGCTGAGCTTGTCGAAGCCTGAGATTGTTCTCGCAGTAAGGACTGGACATTTCGATAAACTCAATGTCCGAGATTTTTAGCGGGGATACTTTACTGTACTGTCCATAACCAGGGTTACAGGTCCTTCATTCATGATATGAACCTGCATCTCGGCTCCGAACTCGCCCTTTTCAACTTCAATCCCCTGGTGCCAGAGCTGGTCCATAAAATGTTCATAAAGTGGGATAGCTTTTTCAGGTCGGGCAGCCCTAGTGAAGCCTGGTCTTCGACCCCGCCTATAATCAGCTAAAAGAGTAAATTGGGATATAACCAGGGCTTTCCCCTCAACATCCTTGATGGATAAATTCATTTTTTCATTTTCATCTTCGAAGATTCTTAAGCCGACGATCTTTTCCGCCAGCCAGTCGGCATCCTGCTGTGAATCATCCCCTGCAACCCCTAAAAGGATGACATAGCCAAGGCCAATTTTACCCCTGCTGCGGCCAGATATTTTTACTTCCCCGCTACTGACTCTTTGAATAACTGCGATCATAGAGCTATTTCAACCAGACGTTTTCCTGGCCAAAAGATTCTCTTAAGGTTCTAATAAAACCCCTATTGGCAGAAACCCGGGTACTCCTAGCCATCATGATCCTTTCCCGCTTCTCTCCCTCACGGAGGTGGAAAATCAGTGTACAGGCACCAGAATAGCGTCGGGCTAAAACCTGGGTCTCATCCAGGACATTTCCAGCCAGAAGCGCTGGGTCAAAAGCGATATGAACTTCTCGAGCGTATTCATTCTGACCCTCTTCCAGAGGGATAACCTTGTTCACCAGAACCTTTAAGTCGTCGTCACTTCTTTTTGAAATCCGACCCTCCATATAGACCCTGGAATCATTGGCTATATATTCTTTATACTTTGTAAAGGCATCTGAAAATGCCAGCGCTTCGATGGAGCCGTCCAGACCATTCAGTGTGAAAAATGCCATCTGGTTATTGCGTTTATCGTAATGAATTTTCATCCCCGAGATAATGCCGCCAATGCGGATATCTTGCTCATCCCGAGTTGCAGTCAGATCAATGAGATCAACATTGGAGAAGGCATTGATTTCACTTTCAAAACCATGTAAGGGATGCCCGGTAAGATAGAATCCAATGTATTCACGCTCACGATTGAGCATATCCATGTTGTTCCAGGCTGGCGCATCGCCGAGTTCTGGCTCGCGGATCATGGCTGACTCACCGCCCCCACCAAAGAGATCAGTCTGGTTGGTGTTTTTCAAAGTTTGAACGCGTTGGCCATGGTAAACTGCATCTTCAACACTAAGGAATTTTTCCCAACGTGTTCCTGGGAGCGTATCCATGGCGCCACTACCTACAAGGGCTTCTACCACACCTTTGTTGGTACTTTGAGAATCCACACGAGAACAAAAATCAAAAATGGATTCGAAAGGGCCATTGTCCAAGCGCTCCTGCATGATGACTTCAGCAGCTTTGGAGCCTACCTTCTTAATGGCGTTCAGTCCGTAAATAATACTTTTGTCTTCGCCTGGTGCAAAGTGAACCATACTGGCATTAACATCAGGCGGAACCGTTTTGATATCCAGCTTGCGACATTCGGCCAGAAGCATCTGAATCTTCTCAGTGTTGTCTTTTTCTGAACTCATATTAGCAGCGAGGAATTCTACTGGATAATGGGTCTTCAAGTAAGCCGTCTGGTATGCGATAACCGAATAAGCTGCCGAGTGACTTTTGTTAAAGCCGTACTCTGCAAACTTTTCAATCAAATCCCAGATTTTGCTGGCGAGCTTCTCATTAATATCATTTTTACGAGCACCATTAATGAATTCTTCCTTCATCTCGTCCATGAGAGACTTGATTTTCTTACCCATAGCCCGGCGCATTAAATCAGCTTTTGAGAGTGAGAAGCCGGCGATTACCGAGCCCAACTGCATGACCTGTTCCTGGTAGACAATAATTCCGTAAGTTTCTTTTAGGATCTCTTCCATTAAGGGATGGAGAGAGGTCACTTTCTGCTCGCCATGCTTACGAGCGATAAAGTCATTGATATTGCCCATAGGACCAGGACGATACAGGGCATTCATAGCAAACAAATCTTCCAGGACGGTTGGTTTGAGTTTCTTCAAATACTCCCGCATGCCTGTAGATTCAAACTGGAACAGACCAATGGTAAGACCATCTGCAAAGAGTTTATAGACAGCAGGATCATCCATGGGAATGGTGGCTATATCAATTTCCACACCATGAAACTTCTTAATGAGTTCAACGGCTTCCTGGATAACAGTTAGAGTTCTTAAGCCGAGGAAGTCGAACTTGATGAGTCCCACATCTTCCAGGGCTTTCATGTCATATTGGCTGGTTACAGAGCCGTCCTTGGCAGATTTATAAAGGGGGATGTAATCAGTGAGTTTTCCTGGAGCGATAACCAGACCGGCAGCATGCTTTCCAGCATTACGATTCATACCTTCCAGCACTTCGGAGTAGTCAAACAATTGCTTGTGGACTTCATCCAGTTCAGAAGCCTGTTTCAGCTCAGGACTTTTCTTAAGGGCCTGGGGCAGTTTGATGCCTAGCTCCTCAGGAACAAGCTTGGCAATACGGTCCGTCTCCTTGATGGGAACTTCTAGGACTCGACCTACATCACGAATAACTGCACGTGCTTTGAGCTTATTGAAGGTAATGATCTGAGTAACTGAATCATGGCCGAAGCGATCACGCATGTAATCGATGACCTCCTCACGTCTATCATAACAAAAATCGATATCGATATCAGGCATGCTCACACGATCGGGATTCAGAAAGCGCTCAAACAGTAAATCATATTGAAGCGGATCGAGATCAGTAATACCCAATGAATAGGCCACCAGGCTCCCGGCTGCGGAACCACGTCCCGGTCCAACAGGGATGCCTTCTTTTTTGGCATAATTTACAAAGTCATGGGTAATGAGAAAGTATCCAGGGAAGCCCATCTTCTTAATGACATCGAGCTCGTAATCCAGACGTTCTTTGTAGCGGGTGTCGATTTGCTTGACCCGGCGTTCCATGCCCTCCCAGGTGATTGCATCGAGGTGGTCATTCAGGGAACGACCTTCTGGAATGGGAAATTCAGGCATGTGGTTGACACCGGTTTCCAGCTTGAACTGGCACATTTCATTAATGCGTAGTGTGTTCTCAATGGCTTCTGGAACATCTTTAAAGAGTTCAACCATTTGCTCAGCACTTTTAATGTAAATATCCTTGGTGTCGTATTTCATGCGATTGGTATCGCTGACATACTTCCCCCGACCGATACAGATCAAAGCATCATGGGCTTTGTGATGTTCGGCGCTGACATAATGAGCATCATTGGTTGCCACCAGTGGAATGCCAGTATCCTTGGAGACTTTCTGAACCACTTCACGTGCAATGGCCTCCAGCTCAAACTCACGACCTTCAAGGGTGAAGTGTCTTTGCATTTCCAGGAAGAAATTACCCCGACCAAATATCTCGTCATATTCAATAGCCTGTTCCTTGGCACGGTCGTAATCCCCTCGGGCAGCGTGGTAGGTAACCTGTCCACTGAGACAGGCTGTCGTGGCGACCAGGCCCTCAGAGTACTGTCTCAGCATATCTTTATCAACGCGGGGGACAAAATAGAAGCCATCCTGGTAAGCCATGGATGTCAATTTCATGAGGTTCCGATAACCCGTGTTATTTTTGGCCAGTAATACGAGATGGTAGGCTCGCTTCCCTTCAGTTGGCAGGCGTTTTTCAGTATGCAGGCCTGGAGAGACGTATGCCTCCATTCCTATGATGGGTTTGATGTTGGCTTTAGTAGCAGCCTTATAGAACTCTACTGCACCAAACATGTTGCCATGATCAGTCAGGGCGAAACTTTTCATCTCTAGCTCAGAGACTTTTGAAATTATTTGATCTATACGAGCAGCGCCGTCCAGAAGCGAGTAATGGGAGTGATTGTGAAGGTGAACGAATTCAGCCACGATGTATCCTTATTATGATTCCCCGAAGGGAAAAGCAGTTAAAAAGTCTGGCCGAAATATAGAGC
>JABMQQ010000227.1 GCA_013202495.1 Fidelibacterota bacterium
ATCAAAAGCTCATGGCTCTTGAGGAAGATTACAGACAGGAAGTCTGGAACGACTCCAATTTCTGGCCGATGTAATCAACTTAAATCCACTCTTATTTACAGAAGAGGCTGTCCCAAAAGGGCGGCCTCTTTTTTGTAATAAGTAACAGGGTATAGAGGTAGAAAGGTAGGAAGGAATAATCTTGGGTATGTAGCTCTTAATCCTATAAATGTATGCGAGGAATCCATCATCCTTTAGCTTTAAAGTATACAAACAACATCTGTCGCAACTATTTCCCTCTAGTCTAGCAATAGAGCAGATACCCTCCCTTTGAATATCAGCGTCTCCTGTACCCTTGTCTTGACAATGTGAAAAATAAGTTTGAATTAGTTGATATTTTCAATAATCTGATGAAGCTATGATCGAAGATAGTCGGGGGGATGGGAAAGCGTTGTTTGCTGACTCTGGTGAGTTGATTTTTGCTGAGTAGGCGCAGAAATTACAGCTTAGGTTGGATGATGCCTATATCTGTGCAAATCAGTGTGAATCCGTGGTTAAAAGAAAAGAGACTGCCTCAGGCTCTGAGACAGCCCCTTTTTATACCCACATACTGAATTGTCACTAATTCTTTAATGTATTTGAACTTAGAGATATTGCACGGCGGGGATCAGTGACCTATTTTCTGTTAATATATTTTGAGGAAATTTATGAAAAGCTTCATATACATATTTAGCATTCTTTTCATGAGCTCGGTCTTTGCCCAGGTTTATGAAAACACAAACGTTCCCTGTAAGCCCATCTCAGAGATGACCGCCCACTACAACGCCTTGGCAAAAGCCTCCCAGAGGGCTGACATTTTTGACTACGATGTTCATTATTATAATATTGAATTAGATATAAATATTGATACTGAGATCGTTTACGGAAATGTAGAGGTCCACATTCTATCGGAAGTGGATAATCTGGAAAGCATCCAACTTGATTTTGTCAGTGGCATGACAGTGGATGCAGTCACCCACAACGGGGCAACTTTTAATCACTTCTCAGATCTTGTGAGCATAGCATTGGATGGTAGCTACAATGTGGGCGAAGCTCTTGTTGTCGGTATCCAATATCATGGACATCCCCTGCAGGGTGGGTTTCAAGCCTTTGCTTTTGGTCATCAATTTAATGATTCAACGCGTGCACCCATGATTTCAACCCTGAGCGAACCATATGGTGCTCGCTCCTGGTGGCCATGTAAAGACGTACCCACGGACAAAGCCGATTCAGTAAGGATATCCCTAACAACCGATGCGGCCTATGACGCCGTTTCCAACGGAATGCTTGTTTCAGAGACACTAAATCTGGATGATACAAAAACTACCATATGGGAGCATAAATATCCAATAACCACCTATCTGGTCTCACTGGCTATAAGCGATTATACCTATTGGACCGAAATGCATCACTTTGCAGATGGTGATTCCATGCCCCTGGAATATTGGATGTATCCCGCTTCAGCAACTGATCCGATGGTCGAACGTTGGAATCTCACTGCTGGTATGATTGATATCTTCGGTGAGTACTTTGGGAAATACCCTTTTGCCGAGGAAAAGTATGGTATGGCCCAATTCCAATGGGGTGGCGCCATGGAGCACCAGACCTGTTCCAGTATGGGCGCAATGGGTGAAAATACAATTGCCCATGAGTTGGCTCACCAGTGGTGGGGAGATCTGGTCACTTGTAGTAATTTCCATCATATCTGGATAAACGAGGGCTTTGCCACCTATTCAGAGGCACTCTACTGGGGAGCTGTCAATGGAGAGGACGCTTATCATGCTCATATGGCAGCTAAGGTGAATGATGTTAATAGCTCTGTGTATCGACCTGATACCAGTACTGTGGGTGCGATTTTTAGCTACTCCATGGTCTATCAAAAAGGTGCCTGGGTTTTGCATATGCTGAGACACGTTGTTGGGGATGAGACCTTTTTTGCCAGTCTGGTAGCCTATCGCGATGAGTTCCAGTTCAGAACAGCTTCCACAGAGGATTTTCAGGGTGTTGTTGAGGAAGTTTGGGGTCAAGATCTGGAATGGTTTTTTGACCAATGGATATACGGAAATGGGATACCTGAATATACATGGTGGTGGAGTGCGACTGAGGAGGATGAATTTGGAAACTCCCAGGTGACCATCCATGTTGATCAGATTCAGGAGAGTCCCAGGCCAACTTTTAAAATGCCAATTGATCTTAACTTGACCGACGGTAGCAATGAAGTGAGTATGGTGATCTGGGATTCATTGAGAACCCAGGATTTCAGCTTTACTTTAAATTTTGCCCCAACTACACTTACCTTTGATGAAAATGAATGGATATTAAAAAGTGCTGATCAGGTTGCCGGTACAGAGGGAGGTTTCAATCCCGAAAGATTTACACTCCGTGCTGCTTACCCAAATCCTTTCAATGGTGAAGTGAAAATCCCTTATACAACAGGTCCCCAGTTCCAGGGAACACTTACCATCTACGATCTTAGGGGGAGCGAAGTGTATTCCACTTCTCTGCATCATACTGCAGCGGCTGAATATGAAGCGCATTGGAATGGCAGAGATAATCATGGCGTGAATCTTGGATCTGGTGTTTATATCGCTCAGATTAGCTCACCTGGAAATGGCTCTTTCTCACAAAAAATTTCAATTTTGAAATAAATCCCGACTGTATTTGAGCTAAATAACACACTTCCCAGGAGGCTTTATTTCCCGGGCCTTCTGGTTTGGCAACATATTTGCCGTTATGTCATCGAAACGAGAAATTTTCAGCGAGATGACAGGAAGCTATGAAAGAAGAAAAAAAAGTCGGATACTCAGCCCTGGTTGTCGGTGCAATCTCCCTTGGGGAAGCATGGATGAATATTTTGGGTGGAGCAGCAGATGCTTTTGACATCTTTTTCCTGGGGCTAGGGCTCGTTGCGAGCTTGGCAGGTATCGCGTTGATAATTCAAAAGGGTGGTTCAACCATTGAGGAGTAATCCTCATTTGTGAACATACCCAATTGGAAACATTCTATTAAATATTGAAACTTCATCTGGGATTTCTCGCTATTAAGAGTAATATTCTCACAAATAG
>JABMQQ010000228.1 GCA_013202495.1 Fidelibacterota bacterium
ATTCCGTCCCTGGCCACCACAATACAACCCCATGATTCTATTAGACTTATGGGGTTTTTGTTTATCTCAAAACTCATACGATATCGATACAATTTGAGGGGCTAAAATGGGCTATTTTAGTACATTTTAGTATATCAATGGCGCACATAGTGCGCACACGAATTAGCTGATCCAATTAGGCCACCTTATTCCATCCGCTACCTGTGTGTTCAGTTACTCTTGATGCACTCGGAGTTGAACCCTCCAACATGTCGGACATATCCTGGTAATCAGCCTTTAAGAGGTCCACATAATGCTTTTCAGTGACTTTTACAGATGAGTGTCCCAAGAACTTGGATACGCGGTAGATATCAACGCCCTTCTGGATGAGGCGAGCACCTGCTGTTTTACGAAGCGTATGTAAATTAGCGTCTGGGATACCCACACGGTGAAACAACTTTCGCGATAGCGATTGTGACACCGCTGAATAAGTATACGGGAACGGTACCCGTTCTTCCCTCCGAGAACCTAGAATTGCTCGAAGCGTATCGTTCAACGGTATCCGACGAAGCTTACGCCCCTTACCCATGATTTCAATATGATCATTCTTGATTGAATCCCAGGTAAATCCACCCTGTTCGAGGATCTCAGTTGCCCGTGCCCCGGTTTGTAGATAGAACGTTACCAGATCCCAGGCACGTTGATTCTTCTCTTTCTTGATGACCTTATAGAGCTTCTTTATTTCCTTTTTGGACAAGAACCGCACGGTCGGCTCATCTACTTTTAACATCTTTACTCCCATAAATGGGTTCTTGGAAATGTATTCAAACTTCACCGCCCATGAGAACAGAGCCTTCAGGTGTCTTAATTCGGTATTCACCGAAACAGGCTTGACCTTGTCAATTTCGATACGCTTCGCCTTATACTCCTCAATGGCAGTAGATTTAATAGAACTCAAAGAGCGATCTTCTCCGAAATACGCCAAGAAGGGCTTGAACACCTTCTCGTACCGGAGAATGGTTTGGGGGCTTTTATTATCCGTCTTTGATGTACTAATAAAATCATCAGTAATCAATTTTAGCGTTCCAGGACACTGCCGCAGACCGTGTTGAATTTGAATTGCTTCACTTTCGAGACGATTCGCGATCACCTTTACTTGAGACAACGATAAATAGAGCACTTTAGATTTCCGTTTACCGTGGTAATCATACCAATGTATTCGGAATCCTTTCTTTCCATTTCTCGATTTATACTTAATAATACTTGCCATTTTATATACTCTCAATTCTGTCAATTGTTATTGTGTTAATTACAGGAACGACCTCAATTATTGATTTCAACGATGAATATGGGATACGGGTATTCCCCAGAATCTTTACATATTCAATTGATCGTTCTCTGATGTATTTGCGCCAGGTATTTGGTGATGTAGAAGTCAGTTCAGCAACTTCATTTACCGTTAAATAGCGCTCAGTAAGTCCACCGCAGCACTGGCAGAACTTATGCTCTTTGTTTGGGGCTTTATGCTTTCCCACCGAAACCTCCTATGAAGGTTAAGGGTTAGCACTCAAAGGTGATTGGGAGCCAGGGAAGCGGCGACGCCACTCTTCACTGGGGGGGTGTGCTAGCTCATTAACAGAGCTTTAAACCACGAAACTAGAGCCTTCAGTCTCATTACTACAAGTTTTGACTTTTTGACATTCTTGTAGTCATCTAACCAGCTCTTCTTGAAGATCCAGTAGGATCCGGTTTCGTCTGTCAGGCGCTTTGAAAATAGCAGACCTCCCCTAACGATCTCATCAAGTTCATCCGGTGAGATATCCAAATAGATGGCGGCCTGCGAGTAGGTTAGGATTGCGCTGCTATCTAAACTTGAGATATATCTGGGTTGGTCCCATGTATTTTCATTATGCATGCGGATCAGATGCTCATCTTGGACTCGGCTGATCACTTTTGCCAACTTCTCATCGGTTGAAGTCCAGTCTTGATACCCCCTCGAATAATCTGAGTCGGTAAACAGGTCGATCTTGGACAGCACCTGATGACATACTGAATCCTTAAAAAGCCTAATATCCTCATTGTGGAACATCGGTTGTATGCCTTTGTCATTTACATCAACTCTGAAGCCAATGAGTTCCTTACATGCATCAATACCGTAGGTGGAAAAGCCAACTTGCGCGGAGGCATCCCAGATATTCAGGTAGCTAGACTTTTCATTGTCGGCTATGTTGCTTTTTGTCATAATAACTATTTCCTTTTAGTTGGGAAATGACCCTCGGTGGGGATTTGACTCAGAGGTCGTATTGTGGGTGATGTAGGGGGTTCTCAGATGAAAGCCCCCTACAACTGGCGAAGTTTCCGTTAAGCTTTAGATTCTACGAATTCACGAATAATAGAATGCTTAAAACGATAATGTCCCGTCTCACCTTGGGTTTTCGTGAACTCAAGCGTTCCTTCTATAGCCATCATCCGTACCGTGGCCTCTGGTACTTCAAGAATACGGGCTACTTCTGGTAGCGTAAGAAGACGATCTGGTTCGGATCCCATTCCGAGTTTGGCTGCGAGCTCTGGAAAAAGTGAAATGACTGATTGTAATCTTTTCAGTAATTCCACTTGCTCACTCGAAAATATATAAGGTGCTTTTTGCGTGAGCATTGATTCCATATCATCCCAAAAACTATCTTGGAATGGCAGGAAATGAAGATTGAGAGCAGTACGTAAGGCTGTATGTTGCTTATCGTTGATTTGATCAAAGCTATTGGTTGGGATTGCTTTGTACTCCTTGCCACCATCTAACTCATTGGTATAGGCACCCTCTAACATTTCCTTCGCCACGTCACGACGCATTTTGAGCTGATTAAACGCCATTTCCATCGGGATATAGATCTGTTCCCCATCATAGCATCCAACCGCCCTAGATGGTTGAGTTAACGGTCCGTCTTTGTATTCCGGTAACTCATCGATATTCTGAGGGAGCGGGAGAATTCCGTTAAGTTTAGTGGTTTGTATATTCTGCTCATTGATGGGTATTTTAACTACTGTGTTCATTTTGCACTCCTTGTGCTTTTGCTGTATTGAATGCACATAGTGAGTGCATGAGGACCTTGGGAAGATTCTGAACTGATATTTCCCTGCTTGTTGCTGGACTTCTTCTCAGCGAAACTGAGATACTGTGGGGTGATCATCATTGAGTTACCTCATTTGTTGATTGTCATTTGGAACTGATTGATTGGACTCCAGGTACGTATCTCCCCATTCCCTTTTAAACAAAAGTTTTGAGGTTTCAGTTGATGATCTGGTGTACTGGATGCGTCTTTCACTCACCAAACGGCGAACAAATGATGCGGATAAATCCAAGTACGACGAGAATGCATTCAGATTCATCCAGGTGTTCTTTTCTATGGTCATTTTCGACCTCCCATTTTAGGGGTTTCTTCAGCCTCGGGGGCCTTGATTCAGGTGATATCGGCACCTGTACCTATATATGTTATGGCAATGTGAGCATGGTCACTTTTCGTACGTATGCCTATCATTGCCTATTTCTACGTTCGTCAAGTACGCCATTTGTGACATTCATCCACCGCCCACCAATCCAGTCAGACTCACCAAAAAAATGCTTAAACAACAGTCCAATTTCGCTCTTAGTGATTCGTCCGTCTGTTATACATAATTCTACCAACCACCGTTCAGCAGGTGTTAGGAACGGATTATCCAGCATTGTCCACAATGTGGCTAGCTGTTTCTTGGAAGGTAGATACTGGTTGAGTTTGAATAAATCCGCATGTCTGATGTTCAAGAGCTTCACATCTTCAAAAGCTTCAGCAGTAAATCGCATAAACATTTGTAGAGAAGCGAACCCTGGGTCCATCGCATAGAATTCAACCCAGGTCTCACTAATGAAGACACCTGACCAAGAGCTCCGTCCGTCGCGGTTAGGGTCTGTATCTTCGATCATTGATTCGAATAGTGTTTTATCTATTCCCGAGAGATCGACTGCCTGTGCTTTCGTAAGCCACCCCGCTGGGGGTACTTTCTCGACCACCGGATCAATTTTCGAGTCTAAAGGCTTTATCCCTCCTCTAGCGTAATGCTGTTCAAATGCTTCTGCAGCACTTTCTAACATATCAAAACGATCGTTTGGTACGTCCTCCACTTTTGAATTGCTTTTAAGTGGTAGATTCAGTTGTTGTGGTTCTCGATTGGCCATGGATTCCTCCTTATTATGCCTATTAGTTGACCTGCTCATCTTCGGCAGGCCCTACTAATGGGATGGCAGGGACCTCCAGGCTTGGGCTATTCTTCTCCCCCTTAGGTGATCTATATTACTTAGTAGAATGGTTTAGGAGAAATTATCACCTCTGTGGCAAAGTACGTACCTACCCCCACAGGGTGGTCTTGAGGTTATGTTAGATTTTGTAGCTTAAAGTTTGAGTTTAATATCGAGGGTAACGAATAGGATGAGTGGAAAAAAGGGGACACTCTCCTCAGCATCGTCGGGAAATCCCCCCCTGCGGCCGCAGTGTTGGGGGTTACAGCGTTTTCTGGGCCATTATCTCCTTTCTAGCTCTCCTTTTGAGCTTTTTGTCCAGACTCCATCAACTAGCACGCTTATTCCATAGTAGTAGTCGAGCAATTCCTTTGCCTTACTTTTTAACAAGCCGGACTCCACCCAGCCATGGATCTGTCTCTTTTCCGAAGGATAGACTTTGGGGTTTTCAATTAATCCTCGAACCGCCGAAACCTGCTTTTCACTGGCTAATTCATCATCTCCACTTTTTGCCGGATGGATTTGTTGGGAACTGTCCAAGTTATCTGAGCGGTACACAGGCCGTTCCTCGATGTCTTGGGTGAATATTTCCGAAATACCTGCACATCGTAAAGTTGCATCTATCATTGCACTCTTACTGGCCATCTTGAGGCTCTTGTTCAGGTCACCATTATCCTGGGTTTCGATTGACCGAGCTCCTACACCTTCACCAATCACTTCACCTATCTGGTTGTGCAATTCACATTTCAAAATGATGTATGTAAGGGTCTTGCCATCAAGCACTGCATCCTCATAGTTGCATAGATTGGGGAATCTCGGGGTAAGACCTAACATCCCTGCAATCTTCTCGGCACCGGGCTTCAAAAGTGATGGCTTCGATCGTTGTCCCTTGATCATGATTGACCCAAAGTCACGCCCCTCTACCAGGGATGACCTGATCCACTCCATCAGTGTGTTACGATTCTCTTTCCGGCGATCCAAACTGGCTCTGAATAATTCAGGCGCAGCATCCATCGGGTTGATGACCGCAGGTTGTACGTCAGCATATTCGGTCATTTGGCCATTTCCATTTCCAGGTGTTTCCATGTTTTGTATCTCCTTATATTACAATAGTTTATTGTCAGCAAACGAGAAATAATCCTGACCTAGGATCACATGATCCAACAGCTCAACATCAATTGACTCCAGTGCCGATTTTATCTTTTTTGTTATGGCGCGATCACTCCCAGATGGGGTGATTTCACCACTGGGATGATTATGTGAAATGATCACACCAGTGGTCCCAGGATGATCTATTAATATACGCTTTACCAGTTCTCTGGGGTAGATGGCAGCAGTGTTGACAGTTCCCTCAAATAGTACTTCAGTATACAGTACCGAATTTTGAGCAGATAGATATATCATCACAAATAGTTCTCTATCCTTTGCCTCATCCTTGTAGAACAAGCGAAGATGATCCGAAGCTTGAGCGGCACTCTTAAGTCTTGTACCTTTTGGCAAATGGAAGCGACGGCTCCATTCATCTCGTAATTCCTGATCTGATACTTCACGAATTTCCATTATTGGGTTCCTCCTTTTCATGATGGGTTATTTTGTAACTGAACTTATGAGGCTTTATCATCACTTTGATTCCTTCGATTTCCTCTCCGGTACCTACGACATGCTTCCGCAGGGCTGTTTTATCAATCACTTGCTTTTCTGGGATGGTCCTCTTGAATCGACTATCCCTCAGAACGGTTGTTTCGTCATCAATGATGATCTCTGGTTGTTGTGCACGAACTTTCAGAATACCATTGACCAATTGCTTGGTGG
This sequence comes from Fidelibacterota bacterium, assembly GCA_013202495.1. GTDB lineage: Bacteria > Fidelibacterota > UBA8477 > UBA8477 > JABMPR01 > JABMPR01. The sequence goes on from JABMQQ010000228.1 coordinate 6,059, forward strand.
ATTCACCAGTGAGATGCATCCAATTGTCCAGTGCCAGGATGTAATAATCCTTCTTGCGCTGGATCTTTGAATCTTCCATCTCTAACCAGAGTTTGATTCTATCGATCTGTTCTGAACCACTTTGAACATTTGCAGCCAAGGCTCCATCCAATTTGCCTAGCTTGGACAGATAATAATCAGCATCAGCCTGACTCAACATTGGACGGTCCTGTGACATCGGTATACTTGCGATGAACTCACGGACAGCTCGGACATGCTCACACTCGCCTTCGGAAACCTGCGCAATGAAGCAGTTACAGATCAGTCCAGATTCGGATCGCGATACCTCAACGGCATCACCCCCAAATTCTCCTCCAACCAGGTATCCTGCCTCAGATTCAATGATTTGTGGCAAAAGGACATTATTGCCGCTCTGCGTAAGTTCCATATCAATTCCTCCCTGGCGTGAGCAACTGATGGAGCGCAATGTGACGTTCCATGATCTTGTTTGGTGGCGAGCCTTTGAGAGCCTCAGTGACCGCATTATAGAAACTCCATACACTCCTATCTTCAAAATCTTCGTGTGAGGGTGTCAGCCACTCTTTCTTCACAACAGGTATCTGCCGGGGTGTGATAATTCCATGGCCATATAGAAGTCCAGTGAGGCGATAGGCATCATCATCCCCAAGGTGTTGTGATTGCATGATTTGCGCGTCCTCCACGATCCTGTGGAAGTTGTGCTGTGAGCGATAGATGGATGTTATGGTCAGTTCTTCTAGATCCTGCCAGACATTAGCTGTGTGTTTCCTGGCAATGGCGATCTCACCTGTGAGAGCGAGATTATCACAGACAAAAACACTGGCTCCAATGGCGATCCCGACACTCATACTCTTGTCATAGCTGTTGCGGAACCCTATAGACAGCCCCATGGAATCGGATCCGTTGCGATATGTGTGGACTCCAAACAGCTGTGCGCCGTCACGAGCCAGACCATACTGTGAGCGTTCGAGTTCGTAGTCTCTAAGCAAGGTTCCCGACACTTCCGCGAGGTTCTTAGCCAAGTCAAAGTGGCTGACTGGTTTGTAAGTTGGGGTCTCCTCTGGGATTGGGATTTCCCTGAGTTCTTCTAGTGTGGCATACTTGCCTGTAGCTGTATGCATTAACAATTCTTGAGTCATGGTAGACTCCTTTCTTGGTTTGGTTATGTGTTTCCAGGAATTCCTGGATCTTGAGCTTGATTGCTCCAAGTTTCTGGAAGCGGAGTGCCGGCAGGCATGCAGCGATGTGTTAGTTAGCTCTTTTGGGGAGGGAGGATTTGGATAATATTGATTAAAATCTTAAGCTATGGTGACAGTCACTGGTCTAACATTCTGCAATATGAAGCACCTGAGACTTTCCTGGGCTACCAGCGTTAACAATTTGGTACTTCCCATCAGAAACATGTGTTTTGCTCACAATTCGTCCGAATTCAGCACCATCAAGAATGACTAGGTTGGCGTGGATCTCTACTGTTATCGCATGTTTGGTTTTGTGGTATGCTCTAGCGACGAGTAAATCTTCTGCTTTCAAAAGATCCTCATTCTCGTGGGCCACACTGCGCCAACCACCAATTACCCGTATAGCCATACCATCTGAAGTATAGTTTCGGGGAGTATCGTATGAATGAAATGTGAGAACATCATCCTCGAGCACTAACTCTCGACCAAAACCTTGTTCTACTAAAAGGTCAATTAGAATGTCCCACGTTCCCCGACTACGACCACTTGGGCTACTAGGAATCCCGAGTACTCCGTCGTTAGATTGTGTCAATTCATAGCCAGAAGCGCTAACAACTGTCCCAGGTAATTCAAGGTAGCAAATGCGCATCAAGTCCCGTACAATCAGCTTCTGAGCATCTGGCTCATAACTGTTTAATATTCCACGGATATGACCATGAACTTTATCAATCCTAACTTGAAGAGCAGCATCAGCATCCAACCGACCTGTTGAATCACTCTTGATCAGCTCTTGGTTCTGGTGACGAGCTTTACGCAATCCATGACCATATTTACCGCGCATTTCTTTAGCTGTCTCATAGTAGGCTGATCTTGGTGCTGTTATTAGTTGCTCAGGGATTGACATTTCACGTGAGTACTGTGTAATGGCTTCATCTGCTAACTTTAGATTCTCATCGGCAAATGTAAATAGCTTTGAAAGCCAACCAGCCTTGCCCTTTACTCTGTCTCGGTATGTTTCCGGAATTCGGGGCAACAGGGCTTCATCTACTTCCACATCTGAATCAGCGATGTGCGCCCAAAAAGATGAAACCGTTTCCATTATCTTTTCGGGAGTGTCATCTTCAGACTTAATATTGTATCGCTGAGCCAGTGGCAATTGCATCTCATTCACTGCTTTAAATTCATGATCAGACTCCTGAATAGTCATTACTGACCATTCATTTAACTGATTCGGGTTACGATAAAGAAGGGCTCTGTTCTCTGCTATTGGTATTAGGACAAAAGAGTCGTCTGAATCAGATCCTCCGTGTAAACGATGAAGCCACCCCGCATCCTGTTTTGAAATGAAAAAGGACTGCCCTTTTATCAGAATTGAACCGGGCTTAACAGTATTGCTCAGATCTGGGGTTATGTAGCGTCGAATTGCTCCTGGTATACGAATTCTGAGATTGTTGAGTTTTCGTATTCCGGACCGATGAAACGAATAAGTTCTCCGTACCATAACTGGAAGCATGGCATTCAATTCATGCATAGCCATCCGTCTGAGACTCCATTTGTCAGAACTGATCTTTGAGGGATCCTTCATTATGACGCGCGTATCTGTGAGTACGGAAGGTAGGTCAGTATCTCTTGTCTTTATTACTGCAGAGATAATCGTATCCGATATCCACTTTTGCAGATCAACTACTGGGAATACTCGTGTACCCAGATTTACCAAAGTTTGGATATCGAGGAAAGCTTCATCGGAACCGTGCAGGGGCTCAACAGCGAACCATTCAAGACCGATACTCTTGACAATACTTTTGTATTGTTCACCATACAGAATAACGTTGGTATTAGCATGATCTCCCACCATACCGTGCCCCTTGAGTAATCCTTCGTCTGTAATGGCAGTTATTTCCAAGCGATCACCAACTCCGATGCCGGCGATTCCCAATACCTCTGAACAGTAGTTGATATCCACCGAACAGGTCCAACCATCGATGAAGGCATCGACTTCCATGTCCCGTACATCAATGGATGGTGTCTCCATTGAGTAGTAGCGGAATGGCCGTAAGAGCCTACCGATGTACTTGGCTGCCTTGGTGATATCCTTTGATGTCGCATCAATCAATGCCTCCAAATCTATGGCGTACTTTTGGGAAAGCTGACCGAATGTATTGGCCTCAATAATCTCTTTGTTGGCACCCGCTCCTATTGACACGCCCATCAACTCTCTCCACATCTTTATAAGCGCAATTCGTGTCCATGGCTCACCAGGTACAGTGCTCGCACGCAGTTGCTGTAGGTATCGATTCGCAGTCTCTGCGACCTCGGTAGACCTTGACTCGATTTGAACTCCGATGGCATCAAGGAACTTTGAATAACCAATGATAAATAAACCCTCTTTATCCCATACCCTGATTAACCGAATCTGATCAGCCTTTGGAAACACAAAGCTGTGTTTTTGTGCCAACACGTGATCCATGAGCAAATCTGGATGAATCTCCAGGGACTTACCCCCTCGTTCGCCCCATACCACATGCTCGGCATGGTCGCCATTAACCTTGAATGTTTCGATTTCTACTCTTGGAAAAAGCTGATGCAAAACAGTTGTGTACATTTGTGATCTCCTCTTTGTTGTTATTGATGATACAGGTGTTGCTTGCCGCCCGGATGGACGGTTAATGGGTGTAATCATGATTACTCCTTGTTGTGATTGTTTGAGAAATGAAAATGCCCCAGCATAATCGATGGTGATTACGCTGAGGCCTTGCGTTTGATAATTGATGGGTGGGCTCTAATTGAAGTTCAGAGCTTACTTTACTCTACCTATCTTCAATGCAGGATATCAGATATTTTGATTCCTATATACCGATTTCAGATATAAATAATAAATAATCCAAACCCCTAATAGGGCCTCAGAATCATAGGCTGTCGCGAATTTGCGACAAGATCTACAGGGTATTTACTTGATTGATTTAATCGTTGTGTCCAGCTAATCGATAACGATATCCAATGGCGGGACAATCGCATGAATATTGACTCCACTAGTCGCCAACCGCCAGATGCCGCTAGCTCAACGACTTCTACTCAGGACTCAGATACAAGTGGGGCAATCCCTAGATAACCAGCTCGCTGTTGCCCACCCATGCACCCTGCCGGGCACACGGGTCCCTGGGCTCTGCTCCCTATGGTTATCAGTCCCCCCTTAAATTGACATAAGCTTGCCAATAGCAAGTACTGTCGCATGTTACATCAGTGATCAATCGTGAAAGCACTGTCGTTTAGACGCCATGTCAGCCGCTTCCCAGGTGCTACCATGACCAACCATCATTGATAACGCTCTTAGACCCAGTGAGCGCCTGACAATGTTGATTTGGGTCTTGATCTCAGCAATGTGCTCCTCCATAGGAATATCCCTGGATACTTGCAATATTAGCGAATCATGGACGAACACACTCGGTGGATACCCAACTCCAGCAAGCCCGCAGATGATTGCTCTGAATAGTATTGCTCCATATCGCTGGATGAGCATAGCCGGACCAACCGTTGATCCAATTTCTGGTGGAATCGGGATGTAAACTCCGTCGATGAGGTTATACTCGCTGGAGATCAGACCTTTCCCTGCTGCTCTTCTCACACCCTCAAGCCATTCCATGGAGACAGGGTATAATGTTTTGATCGCTCTTTTTAAGGCCTTGATATCTTGTTGATTTAGTCTTCCATCTGAGTCTTCAACAATTCTTGAATCCGCTGCACCATACAGGTGGGGACTGACGAACATCTTAACCCTTTCTCGTTGGCTGCCATCACTAAATGCTTTCTCAGCAATTTCACGATAGGGGTCTTCGCCTCTGGTTAATGTTTCCAACCCCTGCAGATCATTTACCAAATTGAATAACATGGACAAATCATTTGCAATTATATCAAAGTAAACAAATTGGTGATTTGGCTCTGGAATTATTGCCGAACGAAAGACCTTGGGTAAACCTTGAATATTGTAGTGGCGAGTGTAAACCCTCTCTGTTCTTGATTTCATATGATACTGAGAGAAGAGTTTTCCACCGCTTCTGGAAACCAGTTTTAAGATCTTCTCCCGCTTGGTATTTATCATTGAACCTTGCTTATGTTTCTGAGATGATTTCGCTACATTCAGCTTTTCTAGACCTGTGATATCTACATCCACGCCCTTTACTGATAATCCTGTCATCAGTCTAAGGAAAGTGTCGCGGTTATCACGATGAGTAAGTCCAATGTCATGATTTTCTTTGTTAAACTGCGTTAGCGATTTATCGAGTTCATGTATGCCCTCTTGGGCATTTTTAAAGATCGTCTTAATGATACTAGCCCGGCTATTCGCCTTGAGATGTCCCAGCAAGCCTATCAATTCCGCGACGGGGAACAATGCTGCAATTACCATTGGAACAACTTTATGGACTAGAGGTACTGTCAAAGTCTTCCCATTATCAAATATCAGGGGAACTGTTGGATTGAAAATACCTTCTGCGTCAACAGAGTAATGGGAAAAGTACCCTGTTAGTTTTGCTGAGAGATTCTCAGGAACTTGTAGCTTGAGTTTTGTATCCCTCCTAACCTTAGCTATTCTGGAGACTGGTTCTGATTTTACTTTTGTCATCTGGAAGATTATGTTGTCGTACGGAATAAAGACTTCTGACTGCGTTTCCCATGAATTTGCAAACGGAATTTTATGCTCATTGAACGAGATTCCATACTTCGACCATATCTCCCGAACTTTATCAGCACTTACTCTAAATGTATCATAGATTTTTGATATCGTATAACTCTGAATCAACCGTCCCTTCACACTATCAAGGGTGTGTTCTTCTCCGGTAATAGACCATAAATATGTACCCACAAATGTTTGAACCTCATACCGGTCTAGTCCATTATTAAAGGCACTCCCAATCAGATTTCTAACTTCTTCTCTGGAGACGGTAATCCAGCTTCGAATTGGATCCGCTGGAAAAGTGTTAACAAATTCCTCGATGTAGCATGCAAATTGAATATGCTTGTCGTATTCCCGTGGGAAACAATTTAGTATATGGCTTTCTGTAGTATTATTTGGTGGATAAGTATCGGGATCAATGATCTTTAAGTCACCTCCCCGTTCTTTGTAGAGGAGCTCACTTCTTAAAATACGATAGATTTCCCTGAATTTCTCCACCTGTGCTTTCACAACATCTACTGGCTCAGGTTTGTCCTTATTTAACCACTTCCGCTTGTCTGGTAGCACTTCCTCCATTCTTTCAGGCATTCCGTAAATGACTCTTGCAGGGATATTCTTTTGACCACTTTGACCGGCTTTATACTCTAATGCTGTCATGATTAAGCCGAATACGTGCGACGGGGGCTAGATGAATATGTATTTTGAGGGTTTCTCGGCACTTTCCTTTTTCGGCTTTGTTTTGATCGCAGCTTTACAGGTTTTCGATGACTTGAGTGCTTGGGTTTTTGTTCATTTGATGACAGGGAATTTGCCATTTGATGACCTAGGGCATTATCGTTTCTGGGCATAACCAAGAGTATTGGCTGAACTCTCTCAAATAATGGTAAGATTGTTTTCCAGAGATTCAGTTCCTTTGGGCGTTTTCCCTCACTTGTTTTCCAATTGTTCTTCCTCCATTTAAATGGCCACCCCTTGCTGAACCCCTTCTCAGCAATATTGTAGCTCATCGAAATGACGATATTTTCATATTCAGCTGCATATTGTAAGGCATTCTTTGTCGCTATGAGCTCCAACTTGTAACTACTTGTGTTCTTAACTATACCAGAGTAATGCTGTGGCTCTGAAGGATGATCTACATAAATACCCCACGCTCCAGAGCGATTATCTTGTAGAAATGTGCTTACATAAACAATTAACTTACCAGCTTCTTGATAGCGTTCTATACTCTGTTCGTATTTGAATTGATTTCTTTCCCACTTATTCTGAAACATAGGAACGCCAGAGTCTTTGATTTTCTTTTCGTACCATGCCTGCGCCTCTTCTTGAGAAGAGAAGGACATAAATAATCCACCCGGAAAACCAGCTAACTGGCATTGTGCCCCACTGGGTCCTGCCCAGGACTCGTACACACCTGGTTTATACCCTCTTATAACAGCGAAATACTTCATATTACTACATCCTCAATAATTTGTGATTTTGGGATATTCTTAACAATTGGCCAAGGCCGGAAGACCATGTCGCAAATTTGCGACATGGTTCCTTGGTTGTTTGGTTGAATCATTCCCTAAGCCTGGCCAAGTGTAACTGGAGGAACTCTACGGTCACTCACTGCCTGCACTTCCTCAATAGCTATCTCGTATGGATTCACCAGAATTGCAAAATGCTCTGCATTCGGATCGCATAGGTGAATCATAGCTGCCAGGTATTGGTCCAAGTATACCAGCCGTGATTCATCTATCTGGTTGCTCACTTTATTTGCGACTCCATCAAAATACTTCAGGGGTATAAACGGGGATGGCTCGGATGCTTCTCTTTTGAAGTGTTCATTAAGGTGTGTTTTTAAGGTTTTCGCAGTAACATTTGGATCAAGAAGCATTTCCTTTACTGCCTGCTGCTTATCCTCTTGCGCGTTCTCAATATCATCTAGAAACGGATGAACTGATTGGAAACGAGAACAGCTAAGCGCCTTTTTAGGTATAGCATTCTCTCCAGCGGCGACTTCGTCCATGATACCAGGTAGAAGTTTTTCACTTACGGAAATCGCCTGTATATATCGGTTGGCTGTACTTCTGGATATTCCAATAATCTTTGAGGCGAACTCATCCGACGAACTAACACCAAAATGCACTTCCCAAAAAGCTCTCTGACCAACTTTTCTCGACAAGCTACGTAGTTTGTACAATTCGTATGCAATAACCATTGTTGAGAACACATTAATCTGTACCCAGTGCTCGATCATGTTTTGAGCCTTTTTGACGTCCGCCACAGCAGCGTCATTAACGACCATAAGCATATGATTATCGGTTTTGGGGAACTCATAATACAATGAGTGATTCTGCCCTGGCAATTCATCTCGAATTACTTCATCCAACGGGTCTAGACGTAAATATGGGATCGTACATACATGCTTGTTATGCTCATTGCAGTATGCAATAATTTTGGCAACAGATTGGAGTACTTTGGGGGTTCTCTCCTTCATTAGGGTTCGGATGATAATCCAAGTATAATTTCTAAGCGATTCATATTTAGTAAAGTGTTGTGGGTCCCTTATCAGAATCCAATGAGGCGGAAAGAGATTGAGAGACCCATCACCTGTTGGTTCGGAATTAACAACATTCCCTATGGATGTATTTTGGGTGGGTAGTCTTAATCTATGTTCCTCCTCGAACCGATATACATGTTTCTCATCAAACAAGAATAGACTGTCTGGGTAGGACCTGACGATCCCATTTAGTATTTCACAGCATTCGTCTGCCAGCTCAGCATCTATCAGATTCATATTGTTTACCATTACAAGTGATGGTCCGTCCAGGGCGAAGGCTGGGGACGATTCTTCCTCAGGATTTGATGCATCGGGATCAGGTGTTACCAGCCTCGATGCGTCGAGTAAAACATAATTGCTAGCATCTACAATATGCATTTGAGTATCCTTCATACGGACACCGTCAAACCCAATTCAGGAATTTCAAATTCAACCAGAGGTGAAGGATTCTGCTGAAATTCTGAGAATAGGGCATATTTGCTTAGCCCATCAGTGTTTGACTTACTTTGTAACAGCACCCCTTCAAGACCTCGAAATTGGTACGAGTCAGCTATCGTCACCTTATCCTCATAGAGCAAAAAACGCAATTTGGATTGCCAGCCCTCCTGCTTCGCTTTTGATAATATTCGCTGATACAGATGAGTTGCATACATACTCCATAATGGAGCATTCTTTTCGCCATAAACCCGGGTAAACCACTTATAGGCTGATGAATTCTTTGGGTAACTGCTTTGAACAAGTTTCCAATTGAGTCTATCGTTATAGGGTTCAGCCCAGATATGTTCTACAAGAGCAGGATTAATCAAATCAACCATCTTTTCAATAGATTCGTTATCCAGCATATCTGGCAGTACAGGGCACAGCATCGCAAAGGTTGGAATACGCGCTCTCTGCAGGTTTGATAACGCCTGGAAACGTTTAGAAGGGCTCGATGTACCTAGTTCCATTTTACGACTCCAATCATCATCAAGACTTCCCGTGGAGAGCCCCACAATAAACCTATCTTTATGCTCCGCAAAAAATTCAACCCACTCGGGATTCCCAACTACAGCATTCTTTGTTAGTACCCGGATTCTGAACGAGGTTTTCTTTAAAACCAGTTCAAGAACTGCCCGGGTGATTCCTTCTTCAACAAGGGATGGCGAGAATCCATCAGTGAGCATGGAGAACATAAGAGTTTCCCCCTCACCATACGATTGGGGTTTATTCTCAAGCTCTTCCGCAAGCTGTTTAGCTACTTCTGGCCACACCATCATCAGAGATGGATTATCAGTTGGCGTGACAGGTTTGCCAAGTTGCTCTTCTGCGCAAGCAGCAAACTTCTTCCTATTAATACGCAAGTAATTCCCAGTATTACTACTGCAATAACGACACCCAAAGCCACATTTAGCTAGGATATCCAATTTGTAATTTGCTAACTCCTTTTTCGCAAAGCCGGGAGCTTCTTTAATCAGAGATTTCATCCTTGGCACAACAACAAGCTTATTCTTCATTTTATTCCCTTTCTTACAATTCATGCCTATTTTCTGGCTTACGGAAAGGAAACTATCCAAAGTCGTGTTGCCTTGAAAGTTGGTGGAAATCTACTTGACTTGTTGAGTAAAAAGGTTACGAATCAGGTGGTTTGGGAATTCTTTTTGGGACGTTTATATCCCAAACACTTTGGTAATAGCTGGTCTATTTTGCCAGAGTTAACCAAGTCATCCAACATTTTTATAAGCTCCCAAACTGCTTTGCCTGGGAAGTCTCTTGGGTCAGACTGATGATTAAATTCAGCAGTTAGGTATTTATTTGTGATGAAGATGCTCTTCGGGCAATTGTCACAAGGTTCAACATAATAATTATCATCTTCAAACAAATGATGCACATTGATTCTCGCCTCAATGGGGGTGCCGGCAAAGATGAATAGATATTTTGATCTAAGCAAAGCTCTTATGAAGATCGCTACCTCAACCCGATTGTTGAATCTCTTTGGATCTGATTCAGAGATGTAATACATATTGCCAAAATTCTTATCGTCATCATGATTCATACGTTGGGGAGTATGGGTTGCAATCAACAGACATGCTCGATATACGTTGTATTTTGATCTGAACAGATCTCCTAAGTATTCGAAAGGATCTTTATTGGTGAATTGTGGACTTCTATCTAACACCGATGCATATTCCTTAAACAAATATGAAATCTTATAAGATTGATCAGATTGATAAGGAAACCTTTCAGAGCTATATATTATGAGATCTTCAGCCGTAAAATCAAGCAAGTCGGGGTTAGAATCACGGGCATGGCGAATTATGGGTATAAGCCGTTCCTGAAGTTCGTCATGGAGTGTCCAAATAGCGTTTTCAATATGGTTTCCCACCTGTGGATCATTAGAATCCAGGTTTTTAACTTCTAATTCTTTCTCTAAATTTACATCATATGGGGGAAATATGTGAAGCTCTTGAAGGATTTTGAGGGTATCATCTGGAATAGGATCAAATTCATAGACCTCACCTCTCAAAAAGCGAACAATTGCTTTAGCTTCGTAATCCTTTATATCTCGATCATAACTGTTTTGCGTCATTATTATTACATCCTTTTAGGTGCCGATTCTATACGCCTCGTCCACCCTGTAGAAGAAATTATTGTCCACGAGGATTGGCTCGAAATCGAAGTCACTTGGAACATCTTCTCTCCAAACAAGGATGGGATCTTCCTGAAATGCACTCATTGGAATTAGATCACGATGTACAAGGGTTCTAATGATAGTAAGGTCAATTACAGTAAGATTCTCGAGGGTGATCCATGCGTGCAGATCGAGACTTTTATCAGGGTTAATTTCAACTCTGAGCTAATATTATTTCAGCACTTCCCACTGCCCAGCCTTCCTCGATCCAACCCGTTTAATAATACCAGCAGCCCGCATTTTATCGATGTGGTACTTGATCCCATCCGTGGTCAATCCAATCTTGTCCGCAAGTTCTTTGCGAGTAATTGTTGGTTTTGCCTTCAACAATACCACAATGTTTTCTTGGGTAGATTCTTGGGTAGTATCTTGGGTAGTTTCTTGGGTAGTCGTCCCGGTACCG
>JABMQQ010000229.1 GCA_013202495.1 Fidelibacterota bacterium
CGAAGGCAGGCGAGACTGCCCTTCGGGCACCTTCAGTCTACGTCCAAAGGACTACGACTTGACTAGCAGGAAGAAAAAACAAGATATCAAGTCTTTCTCACTGAGCGTACTCGAAGTGTGAAGGGAACTCGAAGCGTATTTGGTATTGGCGTCATCTAAGCTTGTTCAACAAGCTCGCGAAGACTGATAAAAAAGCGGCGATCTATGTCGCCGCTTCTATTAATCGAATTATTGAGGGAGATTAACTCGACAAAGATCTGAGTTTTTTCTCGAAATCTGAAAGTTCATCTGCAGGGAGATCCACCTCAATTTCTACTTCCTTAACCGAACCTGAGACTGTTGGTGGCTCAGGTGGGGCTGCAACAGTTTCAGGCTCATCACTAAATGATGGCAATTCTACAACAGGTTCAGGCTCAACAATGGGAGGAGCCGATTTTAATTCTGTGGTTGGAGGTGCCGGCGCGGTCTGTGGCGCGGGTGGAGCCTTTGGTGTTGGAGGAGCTTGTGGTTCAGGTCGAGGCGCTGAAGTTAGAATGTTGTCTTTGGGTGTTGGCTTTATCCCCTGCAACTGTCCCAGCATAGCTTTAACCTCATCATTAAACTCGCTGACTGTGGCTTCCATGCGGCGCATCAACTCATCCATGAGAACCTGACCATAATTGGAATCAATCCCATTCATGAGACTTCCAAGGTTGTCTTTCAGGTATTTCGTCCTGCTATCAGCATTCTTTAAATCGATGTCGCCCATTATTCCTCCGGCTCTAATTGAATCTGAATTTAAAAGACCACCCCTATCAAAGCAAGGGCACATTCAGATGTTGAACTTTGATGTGGTTTATTGCTTTCGGGGACTATTCTTCCGAAAATAACTATTCAGCCAACCCCGCTGAAAATTGTCATAATTACCCTTCTCAATGGCACGACGAATGTCCGCCATGAGGTCTTGATAAAAGGTCAGGTTATGAATAGTTGCCAGGGTTTCTGCCAGTGGATCTTTTGAGAAAAATAGATAGCGCAGGACCATACGTGAATAGGTCTGGCAGGTATAGCAGCGACAAGCAGTATCCAGAGGATATTTATCCTTGCGGAAAACTTTGTCCATAATACGCAACTTGCCCATTCTGGTAAACAAGGTCCCCTGCCTGGCATAGCGCGTAGGAATTACACAATCAAACATATCAATTCCCCGCTCAACTGAGGCCAGGATATCTTCAGGTAAACCGACACCCATGAGATAGCGAGGTTTCATGGGCGGCATCAGTGGAGTGGTATAGCCAACAACTTCCTTCAAAAGATCAAGACCTTCACCTACGCTCACTCCTCCGATGGCAAAACCATCAAAAGGAATATTGGTAATCTCCGTGGCACTCTGGCGTCTCAGTGATTGGAAAATGCCACCCTGGATAATCCCAAACATAAATTGATGATCCTGAAGTGGATATTCACGACTTCTTTCAGCCCAACGCGTTGTACGTTCGACCGATTTCTGGACATATTCCTGGGGGGCTTTGTAATCGACACATTCATCAAAGGCCATGACGATATCTGAACCCAGATCACGTTGGATAGCCATGGATTGTTCTGGTCCGAGAAAGAGTTTTTCTCCATTTTCTTCAAATTGGAATGTGACACCTTTTTCTGTAATCTCTCTGTCTTCCATTGAAAAAACCTGAAAGCCACCAGAATCAGTGAGAATGGTACCCTCCCAGCCCATGAAGCGATGTAATCCTCCTGCCCGTTTCACGGTTTGAAGTCTTTCTCCAAGTGAGAGGTGATATGTGTTTGCCAGAACTACCTGTGCACCGGATTCAGCCACATCCCGCATGGGTGTGGAACGCACATAGCCAGCGGTTCCAACTGGCATAAAGGTAGGCGTCTCAACCTTGCCGTGCTCGGTGAAAAAATGACCACGTCGAGCCCCTGAAGGATCAGTCCGTGTCAGTTTAAATTTTATATCTTTTTTACTCTCTACCATGAATCAACCTCTCTAACAAATATTTCTTTGCTTCAGGACTTTCTGCCTGACCTAACACACCCGTCTGAATCTTCAGTGAGACGATGGGACCACTCAGCAATAAATCCAGTGCAAGATACTCCGAGGACTGCTCCTTGAGCCCACAAAAATCACCTATTGTACTTCCCACAAAATTTTCTGCATCATCTTCCTTCAACAGAAGCTCACATCCTTCCAGACGGCTTTGGCTCCCAGTTGAATCAAAATGGTAAATTTCAATCAGGATTTGCTCATCCTCAAAATCATTGACCTCAATAAGATAGCGTGGTAGTGAGTCCAGGCGAATCATGAGCCAACCTGTTTCACCCGCAACTTTATAAGGCTCAACCCTCACGAGAGGATTTGCTAAATCATCCCCTGGTATTTCGAGTTGATAGACGCCTGGATAGTACTGAAGTACGCGCTCAGCTGGACTCTTGCCCTGATGTTCTTCAAACCAACCCGTGACCTGCAAGGTTCTGAAGAGAATAAACATCATAAAGGCCAGCGTGATAATACTGACGAGATAATAAAGGTTTAACTTTCGCATCTGCACGCCCCATTCACATGATATCTATGTATTGGAGTGGGCGACGATCATCCACATATCAAGGGTATAATTCTCATGGCTTGCAACGGTAAAACCAGCTGCTTTCAAATCTTTGATGGCCTGGATTTTAGCTACGCGATGAGCTTTTCCAGGACCCCGTTCCTTGTCTGCTTGAGGATCCCAATCTAAAATGAGCATCTTACCGCCAGGTTTCAGTGTACGCTTAAGCTCAGCAAGGTTTTCCATGGGATTCTTAAACTCATGGTAGACTGCGATGAGGACAGCTGCATCGACTGAATCGTCCTCGATATCCATTTTGACTTCTTCAACCTGAAGAATCTGAATATTGTCAGGTGTGTTTCTCTGTCTGAGGAGTGAAAGCATATCGTCTGACATATCAGCTGCGATGACCATACCCTCCCCCATGGCAACGGCAGCGGGAAAGGTGAAAAAACCATTTCCGCATCCCAGATCCAGAATAGTGTTACCAGATCGAATACCCAATTTCTGTAATATGATATCAGGCTTCAACTCCTGATAGCGTTCAGCCGCAATGAGCTTTTCAGCACGACTGGGGTCAAATTTTTTATGTGACATTCAAATCTCCTGATTCAAAAAGTTTTTGTAAATCCTCTCTGAGGATTTGACTGTGGTGATAATTTGACTGAAATCCATCCCAGGTTATGGGTAAAACGCCAACGCCTGTACTGGAAATAAAGGCCTCATCCATCTCCTGGACATCATCCTCGATAATCAAGGTTTCCCGTACTTTGAGATGACGTCTTTCTGCCAACTCCATGATGGTATCTCTGATGACACCTGGCAAAACACCCAACTCAAGGGATGGAGTTAGTAATATGTCATCTCTGATAAAAAAGACATTTCTGATGGCGCATTCTGTGACATAGCCGTCTCGATTGACAAACACGGGCTCAAAGGCACCTGCATCCTCAGCATCTTTTTTGGCAAGCATATTCCCTAAATAATTGCCTGATTTAATAGCTGGGTGAAAACGCAATATGGGATAATTCTTTTCTTCAAGGAAAACGACCTTTACTGGCCATTGTTCTGGCTCACTGATAGGCCGCGAGGTCATATACAGGGCTGGATCTGATACTGATCGCCAGGGTGATCCCTGAGTGATTCCCCTGGTTATTATGATGCGAGTTAAGGCATTGTCCAGATCATTTTTTGAGATATATGTTTGTAAAATTCCTGGTATTTCTGCCAGCAGGTCAGTGCCTGCCATATGAATGGTTTCCATCCCACTACGCATACGATCCATATGCTTTTCTAAGCGAAATGCACGCCCATGATTGACCCGAATGGTCTCAAAAAGACTATCCCCATATAGAAAGCCCTGATCGTTAAATGGCACTACTGCCTTATGGGCTTCGACCCAGGATCCATTTGCGTAGATTAGCATTGTATTTGAACCTCCATCCCGTATAGGATAGCATAAATCCAGGCTGTGACAAATGGGAATGATACAAACAAATGGATGGAGACAGAGTTTGTTGCTATATCAACATTAAGTATGGATTATGCTTATTCGTCTTTGCGAGGGAAGGATGACCGCGGCGATCTTGAATTTATTTATTTCTAATCAAATCCAAGCAATGATGAGGATAAGTCAGTCCATTCGGGATTATCCTTTTCGATCAGTTTTAACTTTTTCTTCCTTGAGCCAGCTTTGATTTGTTTTTCTCTGACAATTGCATCAGAGATAGAGTTGAATTGTTCGACGTATACAAGTTTCTGAAGATTGTACCTTGCGGTGAAAGAATTTGGTCGAGTCTTATTCAAGTGGTCATGTAGTCGATTTTCAAGGTTACTTGTAACCCCCGTGTATAAAATATTGTTACCCTTATTGGTAAGGATGTACACCACGCATTGTGTTCGCTCCGTATATCCTCGATTGAAAAAGTTAGATGATAAAGATATGTAGATTGTATGTTCGTGCTTAGATGAAATTTCGAGATTGCGTCGTCATATTCACTCCTCGCAATGACGAGGAGTGAATTTTAAGAAGGGTGTGTCATACTTCGAGAACCTCAGCAAGACACACCAAATGGCCGGCTTAGTGTCCATTGTGGGACGTACTAGAAACAACAAAGGGCCCGAAGGCCCTTCATTGTATGACACCCACTTTGGGGGTCTGTTATTTGCGGACGACCTCAGCGTTGATGATTTCTCCCAGGACTTCGCCGCCACCTGCGAGGATCACCGTTACATTCGGTTCATCGCCTCTAACTTCAATATTGCCTTTTACCTTTGATTTTCCATCAATGGTAATGACCAATTTTTTATACTCTTTATGATTTGGTCTCTTGTTGTCTCTATCGATGATGATATCTCCACGGACAGTGCTCTTCTCAAAGAGAGATACATCTCCATTCACCGTGCTCATATTTCCTGAAATGATGGTTTGGGTAACTTTCATATCACCATTTACAGTTTCCAGATCGCCAGCAATTTGGACTTCACTTTTGCAGCGAATTTGTCCATTTACCGTTGATACATCACCATCAATTTTTACTTCTCCACCAAGCATAATGGAGCCATTTACACAAGAAACCTCACTGGCTTTTGAGTTTCGATCCAGACTAATACTTCCATTTACACATGAGACTTCGCCGACTTCACTGTTCTCACCTATATTTATTTCACCATTCACTGTGGTGCAGTTTCCATCAACAAGCGCTTCATTACCCACATTTATGGTACCATTTACTGAGCGTAAACTTCCCTTCCTGTGTTCTCCATCGCCAACTTTAATGCTTTTATTGATATGAGTGTCTGAAGATGCGCCACAAGCCAACATCACAGTTGCTAAGGCTACTAAAGCAGTGTGTCTCATAAGTCTAATCTCCCAGGTCATTATTTTTTGTAAATTATTCATCATGGTGCTTTTATATAACCAAGTGCTGTGCCACCCATTAAAACCATATTCATAATTTATTGTTACTATTGATTATACAGATAGTGCTTCTTAGTATTTTGGGGTCGGAATAAGGTCTGAAAATCATCATAATGATATGTCACCATATCATCGTGATATAAGCGGGCTGGATTTTTTGAGGGGTAACTATTGAAGGTTAAACAAATCTGGTACAACGATCTGATTGTGCAATGCCGCCAATGTTAATGGCGCTGAATCTTTGAGATAGCTTTCCATTGACTCTATCTCCGGCTGAGGTATGGCATATCGACTCACAAATTTGATACTGAGAGGGGTATCATCAGCTGAATTGGTCGTTTGGTTGTTTGAGACGAGTTGCTCAACCAGTAGATCATTAGGATTGAGTATCCTACTTGAACAGCCCCGATCCTCCAACAAGGTCTTGAAAACTTCGGTCTGGTATCCGTAATGGGTGCAACCGAGGAAGGCGAAAACATTTTCGGGTTTCTCATCAAAGCGCTGCAGTGCCTCGTCCACATATCCGCTTAATAAATTTCTACACCTCTCCCCACTGGCATCATTGGATATAGCATGGGCTAATTCTGGACATTCCTGTGCGGATATAGCAGATTCTTCTGCTGAGATAAGTCGCGGAAAGGTGCCGGCCTCTGTGGTGGTTTCAGTAGCAAAAATGATCAGCTTGTGGTCAGGATATTTTTCCATGCTGGTATTGACCAGAGTAACTCCGGCATCGACAATACCCTTCACCTCCACTGTGGCCTTGGAGGCAAAATCGGTGGCGTCATAGATGACACTAAGGGTATTGCAGGCGATAGCTATTTTATCTGGCGTATATCGATTGAATGCTGCTTTTAAGAATTGATCAAAGAGATCTATCCGTTCTTTTTGCGTTTTAAGCGAGTTATAGCCAATACGGTCATCGGGTGTAGCATTGACATAGAGCAATTCCATGCCTTGTCCCATATTTTTCTGCGATAATGACTGTTCCAATCCGGCGCAAACTGACAAACCACCCAGCCCCGAATCTGTGATCATCCAGCGCATGAGGTATTAAAGAAGCATCTTGTGATAGTGACCCGTTATCAGGTCTTTCAATATGGGAATATGGATGCGCTTCATCTCAGTTATATCCAGAGAGGGAAGTTCATAGGTAATGATGGGGATAGCCTGTTCTTTGCACCAGGAACCAAAAGACCCAGGCGTCGCGTAACCAACATCCGGGACCAACTCCAAACCGCTGCGTAGTACAATATCTTTAGCTATGGGTGAGGCATCAGGGTCATCAATACAACCAAGAAATCCATGAATTGAAACTATAAGTTTTGGCTTGATATCCTGTATCAGTTTTATGAGTGCTTTGGTCTCAGACTCTGAGGCAGCCACATCTCCTGGACTCAATGCTATATTTTGAGGAGTACCTGGGCGATTACGGTAATAAACAGGATCAGGGGACCAATTGTCTGTGGGGTAATTTCGATTGAGATCAACCCCCCGGGAATTGCAGCGTGTACCTGCCAAAACACCATCCGGATTAGCAGCAAGAATGATTGATGATTTTAATTCATGATCTTGAATAGATCGAAGACAATCTGAAAGGAGGATCGTGGAGAGTGATTCATCGCCATGGATGGAACCCATAATCAAAATTTGTGGTGAGTCTGATAGTGGCTCAAAAATCTCCAGTACAGAGCCCTTTTCACTATACCCATACCCACGGGATATATATGTGAGGGGTCCAAACTCAGATGGAGAATGAGACATATTTAATCTGGATTAAACTCAGGCTTGAGCTTGAATACTATTCGATGGCTGAACTTTTGGGATATCCTGATTCTTACAAGGAATCGTAAAATAAAAGACACTACCTACTGGCTCAGCATCCTTGTAGCCCACTTTTCCACCGTGTTGCTCAATGGTCATTTGCGAAACAGCCAAGCCCAGACCTGATCCGAGACCCTTGGCAGTTTTACGAGAACTCAATTGGGCATATTTATCGAATATTTTATCCTGTTGATCCTTATCAACACCAGGACCATTATCAGTAACTGAGAAATAAAGAAACGCTTCACCGCCCTTTTTTATCTCCTCAAGCTTCACATGGATTTTTGTACCCTTGGGCGTATGCTCAATGGCATTCCCAATAAAATTGGTAATGACCTGTTCAATTTTTAATGCATCACAGTGACAGGAGGGCAGTCCATCTGGAGCGGAAGAGGTGACTTCAGTCTCATTCTGGTCGGCAACTGGCCCCAACATTTCGATGGATGTGTTGATGATGGGCTTGAGAGGTGTCTCTGTTTTATTGAGGACCATCTTACCAGCTTCAAATTTCGACAGATCGAGCATCTCGTTCACCAGCTGGAGCATTTTTTGACTGGTTTTACGAATGGTTACAGCAATTTCCTTGATGCGGTCATAGGGTTTTTCACCCATTTTTAACAATTCAGCAAAGCCAAACACTGATGTAAGCGGGCTTTTCAGATCGTGGACCAACATGGCAGTAAAGTCGGCCTTAATTCGTAAGGCTTGCTCCATTTTTTCTTGCTCGGCTTTTCTAATAAGCCGACCACGATAGAATACAAATCCCAGAAAAAGAACCAGAATGGCAATTGAAAACCCAAATACTACCCACATGACTGTAAAGGTTCTCTGGTATTCAATATCTTTTATAAACGCTTCACCCTTGAGCTCATCCAGCTCTCGATCACGTTTATCAAGTTCATAGCGAATTTCAAGCTCAGCCACTCGACGATTACTCTGTTGCCGGTTAATCTCATCTCGGGTCAACTGAAGTGCTTTCTGATAAACCAGAGCTTTACCAGGTTGACCAAATCTCGAATATGCTACAGTCAGCAGATGATTTGCTCTCTCAATGGTAAGAAAATCTTGAATTTGTTCAGCAATGTTTAATCCTGATGAGAGGGATCGAATTGCCCTGGTTTGATCTGCCTCCTGCATGTAAAGATCACCCATTTGTAGATATATCTCAGCAGAAATGGCATCTTCACCGGCGGATTCAGCCAGTTCCTGACCCTGTTCGTAATAAAAAATCCCCTTCGGGGTGTCACCCGATTCCTGATAGACCCTGGCTACATCGCTTAAGGCAACGGCAATGTCACCCTGGTCTCCAATGGTTCGTTTCATTTCCAGAGCATCCAGAAAATATTTTTGAGCCGTGCTGAGCTGGAACTGATGGTAGTGAAGCTCACCCAAACTTGTATACAGATTGGCCAGTAGTTTGAAGGCGTCATTTTCATCAGCAATAACCAAAGCACGTTCAAGATGATTCTGAGCTTCTTCAAAACGGCGTAAGATCATCAAGGTTTGAGCAAGTTTATTCTCACTGCGGAGAACGCCTTCATGGTCATTTATTTTTTCATGAATTCCGAGGGAACGTTCGAAGAAACGGAGGGCTTTATCAGTCTGACCCCACTGTGAAAAAACATCACCAATCATCATGACCGTCGCCGCGACTTCTTCGTCTTTACTGATATCCTCAAATATCATGAGGGCCCGCAAGAAATAATCCAGGCTCTGGTCACTTTGATTAAGCAAGCTGTAGGTTCGACCAATCGTTCTCAGTGTAATAGCAAGCTGAAAATCATCAGAAAGAGATTCAAAGATGTTAAGCGCCAGCATGGCGTGATCAAGAGCGTCCCGATAATTCGCCTGCTCGATATAAAAGAGAGTCAGGTTTGTATGTGCGACGGCTTGACCATATTGGTCCTGTAAAGAAATGGCTAAATCTAATGCAAGGTTTGCATAGCGTTGGCTTTTACCCCACTCCTGGCCTGCATGTGCTTCTGAGAGTTGATTCATTAAATCAACAGTCTCACCCTCTGTGGTGCTGCGAAGTATCTTTTTCAGGCTGTCGATTTCAGCGGATTCTTCAGCGAAAAGTCCTGAGACCATGAAAATGAAGAGACACGCAGTTAGCAATCTGACCGGTACTTTGATAATCAAGGTGACTCCACTAAATATTAGTTACTAATCCAGGTTTCAACACAAACCCATCATAGAATGACCGTCAATCTAGTAAATTTATCATAGTGTGTCAATTTGTTGCTACTTTATTCTGAATGTAAGGATATCTTATTTTTCCAATTGATTTGGAAACAAATGTCTGGTTTTTATATTTACAAACATATGAATAAATATATAAGCATGCTCCTTTTATGGGCCGTATCGCTATCTGCACAGGGAGTTAATGCGGAAATCAAACTTGATGTAAAAAATCTTGACGATGTTCCACGCCAGGCTGTCTCCCAACTTGCCACTGATATTGCCTATTACATTGAAAGTACTGAATGGACATTTGAGGACTTACCATCTGATTTTACCATACAGGCGACGATTTATCTGGACAGTTACATCGAGTCGGGTTCCCAGAAAATTTATACCGGTAAGGCTTTCTGGGGAAATGGTGATGACCAAAAGTACTTTGATAAAAGCTGGCAGTTCACTTTTAATCCGGGTGATGCACTTTTGCGTTCGAGAAGTTTTAATTCTCTCACCTCATTTTTGGATTATTGGGTGCTGACAATACTAGGTGGAGACCTTGACACCTGGAGCCAGTTTGGTGGCAGTCAACTCTATACAGAAGCACGCCAGGTTGCGCGCAATGGCTCCAATGATTCGTTTTCGCTTGGATGGAAGGATCGATTGGAAGACATCGAAAAATTGAGTCGAAGCCAGAATTTCAGAAAAATGAAATTCGCTTATTATGAAACTATTGATCAGTGGGATTCAGGCAACAAAGATGAAGCTCGCGAAACTCTGGCTGAATTGATGCAAAATTTGGAGTCCAGCATCAAACTGCAAGATTCACGCATCATTACTAAAAACTTCCTCAATGCCAAGCATGAGGAATTAGCAAGCTTCCTATATGAAGTCGGTGAAGTTTCCTATTTGCAACGCCTGAGTAGAGTCGATGAGGATCATCGGGATCATTATGATCAGATCTTGATTGACTGGTAACGCTTCTATGGCAGCAGGCTCCAGTTCATCCCTTTTCACCTCCTCTATCATATGATCATTCTAGAAACCAAGCGTCTCTTGCTTCGGAGAATGACTCTGGATGATAATGATTTTATCCTTGAACTATTAAATAGTCCGAAGTGGATTAAGTATATCGGTAGCCGCGATGTTAATACTCTTGAACAGGCCAGAGTTTATTTGGAAGCTCGCGTTTTGCCGAACTACGAAGCTCTGGGTTTTGGGTTTTACATCATTGAAAGACTGTCTGATCAGGTTCGGGTTGGTAATTGCGGCCTCACGCATCGGGATGGCATGGAACATGCAGATATTGGTTATTCCCTCCTTGGGCACTATGAGGGACATGGTTATGCCTATGAAGCGGCCAGTGCAGTGTTGAAATACGGTTTTGAAACCCATAAGTTGGACCATATCGAGGCTATTGCAACCAGCAACAATCTTCGCTCGCTTCATTTGCTGAGAAAACTGGGGATGCATTACAAAAAAATGATAGCGTTGCCCGATGATGACGAAGAACTGATGCTGTTCGGAATCGATGCACCACAAAAGGAGAAATCGAATGAGACTCATTAAATCACTACTGATGATGAACATATTACTTGGTCTAATGAGTTGTCAGGACAAACTCTCAAATGAAGAATGGTTGACCACCTTACCCTCCCCCTGGACATTAACCCAGGAACAGATGAGCGAGACATTGCCTCAATTTCAACAACGCTTTCCTGATTTTCAACAACGCCTTAAACATATCGCGTTGTGGCGAGTCGGCACTCCTTATGAAATCTTTAAGTTAGGTGAAGAAGCCGAGCCAGACCTTGATCCGATCATCCGTTATGATGTTTCTGACTGTACTGGTCACAATCTTACCTCGCTGGCTGCAGCAAAAAGTTCAAACTGGAAAGAAGCTCGAAAAAACATGATCCAGCTACATTACAAAGCTGACTCCAATGGCGTCAAACAGCCTACATACCGATCAAGATGGCACTACACTGTTGATCGAATTACTATGAATCCCAATACAGTGGACATTACCCAGACCCTGCTCCCCAAAACCGCCCTTGATTCAGTGAATATCACTTTGAATGAAAAGGAAGATGGAGAAGAATTTCTTGATCTGAGCTGGAATCGCAATATGACTGCCTATTACATACCCAACAATGAGATCACCTCAGACCTCCTGGCCAAATTACCCACTATCGCTGGTGTTACTTTTGTAAAACCAAAATACTTCAAAATGGGAATCGTTATGGGTCATGAGGGCATGATAATAGATGGAAAATTTCTTGTCCATGCGTCTCAAAGCGCAGGCGAAACAGTAAAGCTGGATTTTTTGAAGTATTACTTCCCTGAAGAAGGTCCGTTTTTTGGTGGAATCATGATTTTTGAATTTAAAGAAAACAGCTAATAATTTTAGGGGAACAAATATGATAACTAAAACACTATCCACGACACATCGGGATCAATTTCTTAACATCACTTCTCTAGTTATGGAAGCTTTGGCTGAGAGTGGTGCGAAATCCGGAATCCTGACAGTCTTTGTTTCACACACAACGGCAGGGATTACTATCAACGAAAATGCCGACCCTGATGTGACTCGAGACCTGATTAATATTCTCGATAGAACCATTCCCTGGGATCACGCCGATTATAAACATTTTGAGGGAAATACTGCAGCTCACATGAAAGCCTCGCTCATGGGTAATTCCACCCAGATTATTGTTGAAGAAGGTCGATTGCAGCTCGGGACCTGGCAGGGAATCTATTTTTGTGAATTTGATGGACCGCGGGAACGAAAAATACGTGTGAAGGTGGTAACTTAGAAAACTAAGGAATTTTATTCCTGAAAAGATTCTCAGAAAATTTGGCGCCACTATCAGGATGTTTCAGGGATCGCATGAGGACAAAACTGTAGAGAAGTGGATTTATCTCCTGTATCTCATCTAAGACCTCGACAATCTCTTCATCCAGATATCCTAACAAACCAAGCGCATAGTTTTGATTTAGAATATCAACTGCTGGTAGCGGATAGTCACTACCATACAACAGCCTGGAATGCAGATCTGGGCGTGCCAGAATTCCCTTTAAAGAATTACCCACTTGATTGACCAGGGTCATTCCGGAAATATCAGCAAATAGTAACCCCTCATAAACTGGATCATCAAACAGACGCATAAATAGTGAGAAATTGTCAACTTCTGGAAGATTGGAATCTTCCAGATCCTGGGATGTCCCGGATGTCGCACAATGGCAGACGATGACCTTTACCTGTGCGTCAAGTGCACGGCGCAATAACAGCGGATTACCAAGATGTTGTCTACCCTGGGAGTCCAGCGCTAGTTCAGTGCCAGCATGACTTAGAAGTACCATATCCAGACGGTTCATCGCGTCATAGAATGGGTCACACAGGGATGAAGATGGGTCAATCCCCTGGGCATTTGGTAACCATTTGACAACTCGGACCCCTTGACTTGACCACTTCTCAAGCTCAACTACAGCGTCATTTCTGTAGGGGTGGATTGATATTACAGGGATAATTTTGTCAGGGTGATTTTGCCCCAATTCAACGACATATTCATTGGGAATATAAATTTCATAGTTGTCTGGATCTTGATCACCGTTTTCCTTGTAGAATCGATCTAGAGCCAGGCTATTGATACGAAATTCACCAGGAGTTTTTTCGATTTGCACCAGGAGATGCTGCATATATTGTTCATCGGCCAATGCTTCATTGGTAACACTACCGGCATCCATGAAATAATTAAAGCGAGTAAGCTTGAAGGGGTGCAAATAGGATCGCGTATCAGGGTGTACTTCGATGCCACTTGCAGTGTTTCCCAATCCCAGGATATGAACATGGTGATCCACAAGTGTGTCAACCTGAAAAGGAGCAAAAGCACTATCAACGAGAGCCTGTGCCTGCGGGCTTAATGCTTTGTTAATATCGGGGACAAGAGCGGTATCACAACCTGAGAAGGTCAGGACGACATGAGCCAACAACAACTTTGCATATAAATGGAAAAGGGAGCGCGGCTGCACTCCCTTTTCCCATATAGTCAGATGTCTAGAGTTTAGTTTCAGCAACCACACTTGAGACATGTTCAGCAGTTACTTTAAGAGCTGCTTTTTCATCATCATTCAGTTTGACTTCGATAATTTTTTCGATTCCGCCAGCGCCAATAACACAGGGGACACCGATAAATAAGCCATCAATATCGTATTCACCTTCGCACAAGGCTGCGCTTGGGATGATACGTTTTTTGTCCAATAAGTAGGATTCAGCCATGTCGATGGCAGACTGAGCAGGGCTAAAGAATGCGGAGCCATTGCCCAGCAGCTTAACAATCTCACCACCGGCCATTCTGGTTCGTTTTTCAATAGCTTGCAATGTTTCTGCATCCAATAACTCTGTTACAGGTACACCACCCACAGTAGCCAGCCGAGTCAGAGGAACCATGGTATCACCATGTCCACCGAGAACCAGGCAGGAGACATCTTGTGTTGAGTAGCCGGTTTCCATAGCGATAAAAGCTTTGAAACGTGAGGAGTCTAACGCTCCAGCCATACCGATAATTTTATTCTTTGAAAAACCGGAGACCTTGTAAAATGCATAGACAATGGCATCCAGGGGATTGGATACAACAATCACAAATGCATCGGGGGCATATTTTTTAACATTCTCAGCAACATTGGAAATGATTTTTAGATTGATTCCCAGCAAATCATCGCGAGACATACCTGGCTTGCGAGGAACACCTGCAGTAATAATAACCACGTCCGAATCAGCTATATCAGCATAATCACTGGTTCCAGTAATATTGACATCATAGCCTTCCAGAGGACGCATTTCCATGAGATCCAGGGCTTTTCCCTTGACCGATCCCTCAAAGTCAGGGATATCTAAAATAACAACATCGCCCAATTGTTTCTGGGCAGAGATAAGAGCCAAAATCTGACCGATCTGTCCACCACCAATAAGTGATATTTTTTTTCTACTCATTTGTAACTCCTTATGACGGGTTAGATATAAATTTATGATTGTTAAAAAGGTTCAATTCCTGTGCCATAATAGCGAACTTTCGCAAGTAGTGTCAAGATTATTGACTGTCCCCTGTTCGCTTTCCTCCCTTGATAATAGTTTTCCAGATATCCTCGATGACCTCACCTGGAAGTCGTCCGGCTGACTTTTCAATGAGACGATTTATCAAATCTTTTTCCCGTTCAGGTGTAAACAAGGGAATGCCTTGCTCTGTTTTTAATCCTCTAATAATAATAGCCTGGTCAATTCTGTCCTGGATCAGATATAAAATTTTCAAATCGAGGTCATCTATATTTTTTCGATGTTGGGATATTTTCTCTGACATGGATGCTAATATAGACGAAAAGCTCTCTAGCCGAGACTCATTTTCAATTCCTAATACGTAATTCATAAATCCTAATTACATTGTAACCATGGTTGAACGTACTTTTTTTTCTGAATGGATACTCCCCATTGTCTCTGAGCCTATCAAAGACGGCTATATATCCATCGCTGATGGAAAAATTATCTCTGTTGGCAAACAGAACGATTTTACTGGAGATAAGAAGCTGGTTCAAGATCTTGGCCATTCCGTTGTCTGTCCTTCTCTAGTGAATGCCCTATTCCATCCGGATTACCCTGTTGCCGATCCACAAGCAACACCTCGTGGTTCATTTTTAAATTGGCTTCATTCAGGCAAGAACGCTTCGCGGCTTAGTTCAAAACTTGAAGTGGAAAGCGAACTTCTCAGCGCCATTAAACGCGGTTATGACTATGGAACTGCTGCAATTGGTATCCGGACGAGACACCCTGAAATCAGTCAGCACCTCGAGAATTCGGGACTCTATTCAGTCGTTTTTGAAATGCTCCATGGTTTTCGAGATAGTAATGCCTTTGAAATCTGGAACAATCGAGGGCAATTTACTAATACAGATCTAACCCGCTTTCATCATGCCGGGGAATTTTTATTTAATTTGGCACCGGAAGTTTTCAGGCAAATATCTCGATCTGAAGAGAGAACTGCCTTGCCCATGTCCTTTATGAAAGATGAAGATATCTTTTTCCTTAAGGGGCAGGGCCGCATATATCAATATCTCCTGGGGAAAGAGGATATGGACTACAGATGGCAGCCACCGCGTACTTCCCCACTTCGATATTTTGTGAGTAACGCCTTTGCAGCCAAAGAAACCATTTTAAGTCAAGTTATCATGCTGGAAGAGGAAGAATTAGTTCTGCTCAAAGCCCGATCTGAGGTTTTCCATATGTGCCTTCATCCACGTTTCGATCGTCAATGGGAGCTAGGGACTGCACCCGGTCAATTGATACAGGATAAGGGTTTTAATATCTGTTTGGGCACTTTTGCGGAGCATATGGATATTCGGGCTGAAATGAGATCCGCTTCTGCTGAATATGGTTTCAAACCTGAAGAAATAATTAAGATGGCAACTCTCAATGGAGCAAAGGCACTTGGCCTGGTCGATAAGATTGGAAGTATTGAGGTGGGAAAGGATGCTAAGATTTTTTCCATTCCATCTACCACCACGATTTCTGATCCCTACCACATCATTCTGTTTACCAACGAACAACTACGTCAGGTATCCTGAACCAAAACTTCATCTAATAAAAAAGAACCGATAAAACTCGGCTCTTTCTATCAAATTAAAATTAATCTTAGCTTAAAAGGTCCAGCGTAAGCCAATGGTGGGAAGAGCTTGAACACCTTCCTTAAGATTACCCATTCCATCTACTACAAAGTTATTACTGATTTCTACTTCAGTTCCAATGGAAAGATGCTCATTCGCATTGTACCAGATCTGTGGTTCACCTAAAATCACGATTTGTTTTTCATCTGAACCCATTTCATCCTGAGACCAGAGATCAAAAAATCCTGAAAATTCAATATTCCCATCCATGAGGGGTACAAACCAGGTGGTAGTCAGCTGGAAATCAGGTGAATCTGCTCCCTGGGCGGCACGATAGAGAATGTCCACTGGCAGGGCCACAAAGCCCAGGTCCAGATAGTAATTGATTCCTGCAAGCCAAGCTTGCCCTAGCGAGCCAAAGTCAGCCACACCATCATTATACTGTACAGTTGCAGAAAGGTTATTAATGGGTAGTGTGAACGCTCTGGCGATTTCCCAGTATGAGAGTGAGACACCTCTAACACCTGGTGCTGCGTATTCCATGTCTACAAACCAGAAAGTGGAACCGTATTGATCTGGTTTAAACATTTCAAGGGTGGTGACGAAGAATTCCCTATCTCCAGAAGCTTCGTAGTGAAGCTGAAAATTTTGAGCTGTTGTGAACGTACTGAGTATTAATGTGAGGCTGACGATTTTATGAAACATTGTGATTCTCCTAAGCTAATTCGCTAAATCGACATCTCGCGAATGAAGCGACCTGGTTCGTTGGCATCTTCCGTGAATTTCATGCGCCGCAAATAACGCTGATGAACAGGCACATTGCAATAGGCAATATATGTATGAAATCCCTTTTCCTGGACCATTTCACGGAACTCTCGGAAAAAATAGCGCGCACTCTCATAATCACGATACATGGGGATTTCATAATCGAGATGAATTTGAATAATACCATTTTCCAGTCGCTCATAAATAAAAAGCCCTACAGGGACCACATTTCTGGTAATAAATACAGATCGGTATTGTCGTAATTCGTCAACAACGACATCAGGGAAATGTTTTCGTATATCATGTAGATAAAATTCGATAAAACGGGGTAAAAATATACTCGTATCCCAGGAGATGGGAATGAGATGGAAATGCTCCTTCGTAAGAGCAATGCGCACGAGAAAGTAGATATTCACGCCGACTATAAAGCCATTCACAACCAAAATCGGATATAGTTGCAGAATAGCTCCATAAATGGTAAAGGCTATGGCGCCAACCATATTTATCCATCTTAAACGACGGATATTTGTCATGGTCAAAGATACAGCCACCACAACAGAGGCAATATATCCTAACCATTCTGTCCAGTCGATTATCACAATAGGGTCAGACTCCCATCATTTCCATTCAATTTTACATTGGCGCCCAGTGGCAGGGTCATTTTGCGCATCCCGTGTCCATATGCCATATTTGATACGATAGGAAAGTCCACCTCACCAATAATATCTCGCACAAGTTCATCCAGCAGGAAATCATCTTCATCAGCATTTTCCCAGGTATCAATAAACTGACCCAACATGAGTCCGTTAATTCGATCTTCCCCATGGAAAAAGCCAGCCATTTTGAATTGACTGAGCATACGATCTAGGTGCTGCGCATTTTCTCCAATATCTTCCAGAACCAAGATGCCACCAGCTACATCTGGAAAATATGGGGTTCCAATGAGATTATTGAACAATGATAAGCAGCCACCTATCAGTGGTCCCTCACCCGTTCCTTCAGATAGAATGACGTGGGGCATATCGCTGGGGTTTTTAAGAACCTGTCCTGGCATAGGCTTAGTGATCAAATCCCAAAAAACCTGCTCAGTGTAGGGATCAATACCTTCCTCAGCGGCCATTTCAACTGCTGCCATAACACCAGATATGCCTACCAATCCCGTCTCCACTGCCAGAGCGCATTGCAGGGCGGTTATGTCGGAATAACCAATGAAAAACTTGGGGTGTTGGGCAATAAGTTCGTAGTTCAAATCATCTAGGAACCGTGGAGTACCATAGCCTCCTCTACTGCAAATTATGGCATCAATTTCATCATCTTCAAAAGCCCAGTGGATATCGGCTAACTGTTCAGGACCATGTCCAGCAAGATACTTATTCTTACCTCGGAGGTTTGGACCCTCCTTGATATTGAAACCTTTGGAGCGCAGATAGTCCAACCCGCGGTCAAGTCTTTCAGGTTTTGGGGCTGAAGCTGGTGAGATTACAGCAAAGGTGGCACCGGGTTGAATAGGATCAGGGGTAATCATGGAACTTCCTTACTTCAAAAAAGAAGGGCACTCCCAGGGAGTGCCCTTTTCAAAATATGTTTTATAGGTCGTCTAGAGCTTCTTTGGCCGCGGCTTGCAAACCACGATCGCTTTCACTTGATGCATTTGTATTCATAGCCATGTTAAACCAATCAGATGCAGCTTTTTCATCATCAAGTTCATCATAACAGTATCCGATGTAAAGCATATTGCGGATATCTTTTTTATCCAGATCATGAGCCTTCTTAAAGAATTCCAGAGCTTCCTCAAATGAAGCATCCGGCGGTGTAGCGTAAATAATACTGGCGATTTGACGTTCAATCCATGATAAATCGGACAGGGCGTAGTGCCAGCGACCCATGACATGGTAGTTCCCGGCGTTGGATGGATCGTACTTAATAGCCAGCATGGTATGATCTCTCATACCGTAGGAATTTTTAATTTTCTGTTCGGTGCCTTCGGCTTCACCTATCTGACCATGATGAATGGCGTACCATTTATGTCCACCAGCACTCTTATCATTCAGAGCGAGTGCTTTTTCTGCATAGGTTCTACCGTCATAGATGTACTGTTTTTTGTATTCAACATCGTTGGGTTTACGATCAGCAAAATCAAAATAACCACGACTGATCTTCCATAATACTTCTTCGTTTTGACCATCGATTTTCTCAGCAGCTTCGAGGAGTTTCATAGTAGCCTCGTAATCCTTAGCATCGTGAGCAACCTCTGCCTGCATCAGCAGGTCAGCCATGGGATCGACTAGAACTTCAGTGTCTTCTACAGTATCCTGGGCTACACCAAACACGGCCAAACTCAGGATCAACAACATGGAAACACTTCTTATCATATATCCTCCTTTTTCATTATTCCTGGATAATATCATGGTGATCAAAGAGCACCACTCGCTGCACCATCTTGCCTGTGCCGTCAAACTCTTCCAGCACGGTGCGATTCTCAGCATCAATGTATTTGTAACGTCTCTCAGTTAGAATTTTGTCTGCAAGATCATCCCTGAGGATTTCACGATCCTTGCGTCGATCTTCCCGATACAGGGTCACTCGGGAAAATAGTGTTTGTCCCATCACACCTATGATGAAATAACCAGTTTCGCGTTCAATTTCGCTGTACTCCCTACGAATCATAAAATTGGAATTAGCGGGGACAAAGGTGTTACCAAAAATAGTCCGGAATAGCGCCATCTCAGAGGGGTCATTCTGGAATTTACTTTCCTCTCGGAGACGTCCCATGGCGTCAAACAATTTGCTGGAGCGATGATTTCCATACTCATCATATTCATTCTCAATGTGTTCGTGGAGTGTGTGTTTTTCGTTGAATCGTTTGATCAATACCGGGTTTTCACCACTCAAGATGACCAGGGTAAAGGATTTATCTTTTAAGACATTCAAAGGCACTGCCTGCGCTGACCCAGGTTTGCCCCAACCAGCATAGCTATAGCTTGAGTCCTGTGCCTGGACACTTAAGCATACGAGAACAATAATAAATCCGATAGATGTTTTCATGTTTGGCTTAAAAACTACACCTCCTGTTAAAAATACAAAGTACTATGTGAATTGGACAATAGGTGTAAAGATTCTTCGATATAGGCTTTGACTGAATGGATCTGAAAAAGCTATAGGCTTAGGTTTTGCGTTCCTTTTTCTTGGCTGCTGGAAAAAGGATATTATTGAGGATTAATCGATAGCCTGGTGAGTTCCTGTGTAGGGATAGTTGTGTAGGTGGATCCCCCACAAAGTGTTGATAGTCTTCTGGGTCATGACCACCAAGAAAAGTGAAGGTTCCTTTTCCCAGAGCCCCGTGGATGTATTTTACCTGTTCCTGACCAGGGACATCACCCATGACCACCACATGCTTTTTAATCGTGGATCTTCGAAAGCCCGTTGTTTGTCCCATAAATCCTTTGATCACACCGACATGATTCTGGGTTAGCATGGTTGGTACAGGATCCCATTTGGCAGAAAACTCAAACAGGGTGAAATAGTCGGCTTCAGCACCTCGAGCTCTTGGTCGATCGCTAGGTGGTTCATCAATATTACTATACTCATAAACCATTGGATCCGTGATTATCTGGTAATTCTCAAAGGCCATGGTTTTTCCAAAGGTCAGATTAGATTGAGCCTGGGGATCTACTGGGGTATGATCATAAGGCGCTGCCGCAATATCTACTCCCTCGGCTGAGAGAGCAATATCCAGGGCATCCGTCGCACTGCACATGGCAAACACAAAGCCTCCATTCAACACATAGTCCCGAATTCTTCGAGCAACAGCCTTTTTCTCTTCAGAGACACTGGGGTAACCCCTCAGCGTGGCAAAAGCTTCATATTCACTTTGTTGTTTTCGGTACCAGGCAGCATTGCGATAATTGCGGTAGAATTTTCCATACTGCCCTGTAAAATCTTCATGGTGCAGGTGCAGCCAGTCATAATCACTGAGTTTCCCATCCAGGACCTCGGCATCCCAGATCACATCATATTCAACTTCAGCATATTCCAAAGCCAATGTGACTGCATCATCCCAGGGCTGTTTTCCAGGTGGTGAATAGACTGCAACCTTTGGTGCCTTCTCCAGAAGGACAATATCCATATTGTTGGATTCAATAGTGGCATAGATATTAAGCTCAGCACCAGGAGGGGCTGTTTCAAATTTCACATCCCTTAATCTCAATTCTCGAACAATATCTGCATAATTATCGATAAGAAAACTACCGCCACGATAATTCAACAACCATTCGATATCGATATCTCGCTCCAGAACCCAAAAAGCGACTCCATAGGCTTTGAGATGATCTGTTTGGGTTTCATCCATTGGGATCAAAATCTTTTGGGAGAACAGCGTACCTGCCACCAAGAATATTCCCAATAATTGTTTCAACCGCATCATGAACCACCACCAATTAGATTTCTTAACCTGATTCTCAGCTCCTGAATACCAAGGTATTGGGGATGATTAATGATCACTTCCTCATAGTACGGAATAGCAGCCTGAGGAGCATTTTGTGTGAATTGAAGTTCTTCTCCCCGCCAGACCAGGACATGCGCTCTCCAGGGTGAATCGGAATAAGTATTCAAAAAATTGTCCATAGCTTTGATGGCCTCGGTTGAATTTTGCAGTGCCAGGAGGATCTGAATCGACCTTACACTGGCTTCATCTGCAATGGAAGTTGCCTCACCTCGAATATCCCCAAGGGTTTTGACAGCTTCTGTGAGTTTGTGCTGGCTAACAAATCTTTCTGCTTTCAGATAACTTTGTAGTTGAGGGTCATTTTCCTCTCCATTGCCTTCCAACAAGGCCATCAGTTCAAGACCGTCATTAAATATTGGGTCTGCAGGAGATGCAGCTCCACTCAAATTGAGCAATTCCCGTTTTAAGCGAGGAATGTCACCTTGATGAATTCTTATTTTGATTCTGGAGGCTACAATTTGTGGTGCATCCTCATCGATGTTCAATTCATTCACAATCTCACCGAGGATTTGGATGGCAG
The DNA here is from genome assembly GCA_013202495.1 of Fidelibacterota bacterium. Taxonomy (GTDB): domain Bacteria; phylum Fidelibacterota; class UBA8477; order UBA8477; family JABMPR01; genus JABMPR01. The sequence continues at coordinate 21,909 of JABMQQ010000229.1, forward strand.
CTGTAGTATCACCTTTCACCAACCAGGCATCCACTAACCTTCTACCCCCTGCCAGTCGAATATCATTGCGAGGGGCATTGGAAAAAATGTTTTGAAAGCCCCGAATGGCGCGATCCACATCACCGCTCACCATCAACTGTATTTCGGCTATATGAAATGAAGCCCGAAAAGCTTCACTGGTGCGAGGGAGTAGGGTTTGCAAACTATCATAAAGCTTCAAAGTCCTTTCCAGCGAAGCATCCTCATCACTGGGAAATCTAACATCAAGATCTAAAAATTGATTCCCCTGGAAATAGCCACTTAAGGATTTATAGCTTTCCTCTTGATGGAGTCGGTATTCATAGGTGGATGCCAGGTTTAGAAGCGCTTCACCAATTTGACGTTTATCCCGACTATTCGCAGAGATAAATAGAAATAAATCAGCGGCCGGGACCCAGGCTTGCTCAGCCACTAGATCATTGGCGATGTCCATGACATCCTTCATGGAGCGACTTACATCTGAAGCAAGAATGGCTCTGGCACATTCTGCATAATGCTGTTCATGGAGAAGAATTTTTGCCTGCGCTAAAACGAGAGTTTGATGTTCCCCTGGAAGTGCCATTCTCTGCTCCATATTGGCATTTATCAGCTCGAAGGCGCCATCATTTTCAAGAAGCCGAATGAGTTGATTGCTAATATGATCTAGCATACCTGGATTTTTGTCAAGATGGGAGAGGTATTCCCTGCTGGCAAGATTATAGTCATGCGCTGCAGCATAGATGCGTGCCAGATCAAAAGCAAAAGCCTGGGGGTCATTTATAGTAATTCTGCCCTCATTTAACAGCTCAATGGCTTCTGTAGCTGCACCGGCTTGTAGCATAGCATTGGTAACTGAGGTATAAATAAATTTGTCATTTCGGTTTTTTTGAATAATCCTCTGCCAGTCCAGTACAGCTTCCTCTTTCCGATCAAGTAAATAGAGCAAACGACCCTTCTCAGCTGAAAGACGTGTATTTTTTGATTGAGTTTTTAGAATGTCTTCCAGAATTTCAAGCAGAACCGGGGCATTTTCCGGACCTGGCATGAGATTACTCACGCGGAAATAGACATTATAATTGCGTGGATTTTTATACAAGATTTCGAGATAGAGATCCACCGCCTCTTCAGTTCTACCCAAACGGGCAAGGGATGATGCCCGCTGCTCTAATATCTGATCCTGTGGCTTGGTTCGACCTGGCAAGCCTTGGGCTTCCGCAGTATCCAATACCAGGAGAGGAATCAATAGAATAACAAGTAAAAGTCCGGTGATAACCCTATTCATTAATTTCAGCCTCCAGACGATTGAAGTATTCACGGATCAATGCTTGCTCTTCCCGCGTGTAATCCTGTTTCAGGCTAAATATCAATTCTTCGTAGAGCTGATTACGAGTTTCACCAAGATCCTCAGGTAGTTCATCCCTACCAGTCCAGAATGGATTCGATCCAGCTGTCTCGGATTTTCTCTTCTTGCTGAAATCCTTCTTGGTTGCAGATCGCTGGGCGTCCAGGAGTCGACTAAGTATGCGTTCCTGCTGCTCATGGATCTTTTGAGAGGGTCTTTTCCCCTGCAGCTTTTTAGCAACCTCTTCCATTTCATCACCAATTTTTCCCAGATCTCCAAGCATGCGGGAATCTGAGCCCATGCCATTCTCAATCTGCTTGAGTGCCTCACGTAGTTGCATTTGTTGGCGGGCGAGCTGTTGCATCATGGAGGGACTTCCAGCACCCATTTGCATCATGGTTTGCTGGTTGAGACCCTGTTGCTGTCCCGCCATTTGCTGCAATTGCTGCATATATTCACTAAAGCCGCTGGATTCTCCAGATTGCTGGAGTGATTCCATGGAATTGGCCAATTGTCTGGCCATGCGATTCAAACTTTCTCGGGCAGCAGCCTGTGATTGTGAGGATTGTCGAGGGTTTCTCGCCTCCAAACCCTTGATGGCTTCCTGCATCTGGGCTTGTATGACACCCATCGATCGACCCATTGAAGGTGAAACAGCAAAAGTTTTGTTACCCAACTCCTGGAGCTCTGCAGATAATTGCTGCAGCCCCTGCATGAGACCCATCTGAGAGTCAGCATAATCCCTGAGCAGTGAACTCTGGCGGGAAGTCCTTGCAGTTGGTCCCTCCAAATCCTCCTGAGACTGCGAAAGTCTTAAGGTCTTTAGCAATGCGGAACGAAACTCGGACATCACCTCAGCCATCATTTGCTGCTGAAGAGCCGACTGCATCTGACTCGATTGAGCGGCCATCTTTTTCAATGACTTTTCGGCTTGCTCTGAAGGGGGCATGGCCTCAGACATTTGCCCTGACTCCATGAGGGAAGCTGCTTCCTCAAGATTTTGGCTGATTTGTTCCTGCTCCATTTGTTCCTGTAAATCCTGAACAGATTCAGAGGAGAGGTCTTCAGATTGGTTTAGTAGATCCTCTAAAGTCTCAGCCAATTCTTGAGCTTTATCAAAATCATTTGATATTTTCTCTTCCTGCATGGCTACATCAGCGGTGTCACCATCCTGGATGTCGGAGTTTAAGGTTTCCTGTCTTTCGGCAAGATCATTCAAGCGGGTAGCCAGCTCATCAATTTTTTGTTCAATCTCAACCTGCTTGAATATTTCCAGTGTTCGCTCAACACTTTTCTGAAAATTTTCCATGGCGGCTTGAAAATCCTCAAGGGCTGCTTCCATCTCCCGGGGATTGTCTTTTTCCATGGCTTCCTGGAGACGTTCCATGGCTTCTTGAAGTTCTGGAGTAATAAGTTGCTCCATAAGTTGTTGGAGTTCGGCATATTTATCCAGGGTCTCATCGCTAAAAAGGTTTTGTTCTTCGGCAGAGGTCATCATCTGATCCAACTGTTCACTGATGTTCTCTAATTGTTCTTTCAGGTCTTTGACCTGCTCAATGGCCTCGCTGGCTTCCTGTTGTTGTTCCCAGGAAAGATTGGGATCCTTTTGTACTTCCAGGGCTAGTTCGCTCACCTTTTCCTTGATTTCTTTCACTACTTCAAGGATATCCTCCTGCTCCTGCTTGACCTGTTCGTTACCTTGAGCAATTTCCTCAAACATCTCATCCAGGGAAGGCAACCTGGCTAACCATTTTTGGGAGGAGGCTTTTTGATACCCATCTACACTATTGTTATCCCAAACCGTATACCAATATTTTATGGCATCTTCGGGCATCATACTCACATTATTCAAGTCCCAGGTAAAGTTAAATTCTAGTGAACTCAAATCAGTTCTGGGTAAATCGACCTTCACTTTATAGACAGTAGTATCTTCCATGAGATAGTCAGGATGCTGTATCTGGTAGTTTAGCTCCAGGCTGGAGAAGCCAAAATCATCATCCAATTTCAACCGGGTTGGAAGGATCATCTTATCACCTATAATCACATCTTGCCCGGGAACTAAAACTCTGATAATCGGTGCAACATCAGTGGCGACATAAATGGGATAGACCAGAGGATCCAGATTATTGACATCCTCATGATCTACCAGCTCAATCCAGACTTGGTCAGCCTTATTGAGGGTAAATGCGACCTTAAAGCGAGTTCCCATCATCTCAAGTGGGATTGATTTAGAATTCTCAAAATGAAGTATTCCGGAAGCGATATCCTTCGAAGCAAGTCCCTCAATACTTATACGAGATCCTCTGAACCCACTAATGTCCATAATATTGCGGGTAAATATTTCTGTTGGGAGTCTTGTATAAGAAGGAGGCCGAATGCGAACCGTTAAATCCTGTACCAATGGACGATTGATGACCTGGACATTCACTACATTTGAAAGGATCTCTTCCCAAGGTTCCCATGAGCGATTGTTAGCAACCCTGGCAATCGCTGTAAAACTATTCAGTAAATGATTGATGGGCAGCTCGAATCTTTTATCCTTCACATCCACAGAGAAAATGCTCGTGTCTTTCCGAGTTTGGATGATCAACTGAACTTTATCCAAAGCTCGTCCGCTAATAAGCCCGGTTAAAATGAGGCTATCACCTGCTAACACCTGATGTGTCGTGGCATTTAAATTCAGTTGCATAGGTAGTGGATATTCAAAGGCAACCTCAGGCTGACTTAGCCGCGTAATGGCAGCGTTTGTATCCTGAAAATTAATAACATACAGCAATAGAAGTACAGCGACTCCAATGCCAGCTCTTTTTAGATAGTTATAGATTTTGTCGGTTGGAAATAATAGACCACCTGGAACTTGTTCAATGACCTTAATTCCTGTTTGAACAGCGGCTTGATGCAGACTATCAGAAATTCCATCAGGCGTTTCCCTGTTACTCAACTGAACTGCATTTAGAATCCGATCTCCAATTTCAGGGAGTCTCTCACCGATTTGGAGAGCCAGATTTTCTGGTTTGGTAGATTCAATTTGTTGCCTTTTTAATAGCCAATATATCCCGAGAATCCCTCCCACCAGAAGCAGACCCAGTCCACCAATTACGCTGAGAAAAAAGGTTTTAAATTCTGGAGAGAAGTAACGAAAACTTTCCAGCCAGACGAAAAGAGCAACCAAAATTGAAATGAGAGTAAATCCAGCAACTCCTAATAAGGCACCCTTACCCCGGGCTTCACTTCGGGCATGCTGAGCCAGTTGCAGAAGCTCTGGAGTGGCAGTTTCAGCTTGTTCTAATATAGATTTGACGGGGTAGGTCATGTCTTAGTGGGTAAATGCATAAATTAGAATATTCGTACCCATCTCCAGGGCAGCACGGTGCTTCTTTTCCCCATCCTTATGAACTTCAACGTCCTCCCAGCCATCTCCCAGATCACTCTCATAGGTATAAAGGGCAATGATACGACCATGGTGGAATAGTGCCAGGGCCTGAGGGGCTTTTTCATCATGTTTATGAATCTTTGGTAAACCGTTTTCGATAGAAAAATATGAGCTGAAAAGTGGATGATCATGCGGTAGCTCAACCCATTCTTTTTTAGGGAATACCTTTTTCATTTCCCTGCGGAAAGATACATCCATACCATAATTATCATCGGCATGCAGGAAACCACCTCCAGTCAGATAGTCCCGAAGTTTATGTACCTCTTCCTTACTGAAATTCACATTACCATGTCCAGTCATATACAGAAAGGGATGGTTATACAGGTCTGTATCCGTGATCTTGACTCTCGATTCATCAGGGTCCATGCGAATGTTGGTTTCACTACTAATAAAGTGAATAAGATTGGGGAGTGAGCTGGGGTTCGCATACCAGTCACCACCACCGTCATAATGTAACCGAGTGATATGCATGTCCTGAGCAGTGAGCGATGCAAGCCCCACAGCCAGGTATAAAAGACAGGCCATTTTAGTTTTCAGGATCATAGAATTTCCTGGATCATCCACACTCCAATTATCACCGTCGTGGCGCTTTTTAACAGTTTCCCTGCAATACTTCCCATAAGGGCAGCGAGAGCAGCTCGTCTTGCTTCTGTAGGAGATTTGCCAGCCTGGTGCTCACCCCAATAGGCTCCCAGATAGGATCCTATCAACAGGCCAAGTATTGCGCCTACGATAAAGAACAAACTTCCTAAAACGATTGTTCCCAGAACTCCACCCACAACGGCAAGAAAAGCTGAGCGTTTTTCAGCTCCACCATATTGGGCTGCCAGACCACTCAGGGCGAACTCAAGTATTTCGAGCAAGACCAGGAGTCCGAATATGATAAAAATTTCAGGAAGTGAGATGAGAACGAAATCACCAAACCAGGCCCAGACGAAGATAAATAAGAGCATGAGGAAACTTCCTGGCAGATTCATCCAGATCGTTACAGCTGAGATGGCTGTAATGGTAATTATCAGGAGTAATGTTAAAATTTCCATAGTCTATTAAAGTAATGACCTCAAACAGTGATGTCAGTCTTTTAAAATGTCAACTTGGTGAAGAATGAAAGCAAATTGTTGCCCTCGCATTGCTTGCCAACCGTTTGAGCAAAATCTATATTAACGCGCTTTTTTAATGCCACGCTAGCTCAGTTGGTAGAG
>JABMQQ010000230.1 GCA_013202495.1 Fidelibacterota bacterium
CCTTCAAACTGAATTTCCCGGTTTTTGGCACTCTAATCAACTACAATATTTACAATAAAATGACCAAAACTCTCGGTATTTTATTGGGCGCTGGAGTACCCGTCATACCATCTATGCGCTTGATACAAAAGGTTGTGGACAATAAAGTATATGCCAAGGCCATTGGAACGGCCACTGAATATATTCGGGACGGCTACAATATTTCAGCAGCATTCAGAATTACCGAAAAATTCCCATCCATCATGCTCCAACTACTCTCTACCGGAGAGGAAACTGGAGAAATTGATACGCTCCTGGACAAGGCCTCGGATTTCTACGGCAAACAAGTTGATTCCATGGTGAACCGCATGACATCTCTTATTGAGCCCCTCATGATTATGTTTGTCGGTGGTATGATTCTCGTCATCCTCATTGTGACCTATTTACCTGTATTCTATATCGGTATGGCCATGAAGTCAGGTATGTAAGGGATCACGGTTGATTGAATGATCCCTTCCGCTGAAATAATTACATTTGGTATTTTGGTTGGGATTGTCCTTGCTTCATCACTCACGCATCTTTTTGCAGTCATATCTCAGGGGATTTCCGTATTCTCCAAGAAACTGGTATGTGAGTCCTGTGGTACGTTTCAACCATATTCTCGTCGAATCCCAATAATAGCTTCTCTTCTGCCCACAAGGAAATGTTCAACGTGTGGGCATGAATCCCCACGACTCTATGCATTTCTAGAATTTGCCATATTCGTTTTCTCCATTTGGGCTTTCAGTGTCATGAAGCCTGTCCTGGCTCTCCAAATCAGTGTCCTTTTCTTTGCCCTGATTGGTGTGACCTACATGGATTTGAAGAAATGGATCATCCCCAATGAGTTTGTGGTCTACATCATAGCCATTGGTGTTTTTGGTATAACAGTTGATACTATGAATCTAAATCACTCACTATTGGGGCTGGCCCTTGCGTCGGTTGTTTCCCTTTTTATAGTTTTACCACAACGCTTTGGTAGTGGTGATCAAACCCTGGCTTTGGGTGATGTAAAGCTATGTCTGGCTGTGGCGCTGTGGTTAGGATGGATTCTCTCAGCCTATGTATTTTTTATTGCCAGTTTGTTGGCATTCATCACCTGGTTATTTACGGGTGTTTTTAAAGGTTTTTCTGCTCAGCGCAGGGTTCCCTTTGGCCCATTTGTTGCCTTGTCTACCATGATCTTTGGAATTGGCCGAGTATTGGACCCTCAGTTTGTAACTCATTTGCTTACCTTTAGATTTTAAAATATCTTGAACGAGTGAGACTTTCAGGGACAGGGTTTATCTGGACCATTCTTTACACACAATCATGAGGAGTATTATAGATGAGTGACGTCAGAATTTCAGGTTACGGTGACGATCTCACCATAAATGGTGTCCGGATCGGTGATCTCGGTCCAGCTGAACACGAAGCGATTGAATTGGAAAAGGGTGGTCAGAATTATGCTCCCCTGGAAGATGTCGTGGTGAGCCATGTTCAGGACAGTTCTACATTAATTTGTCGCAAACCAGATCCAGATGGAATTAAGGCTTATGTCGAAGAAGAATTGCTGGACGGACTATGTTGCTATTCAGCTGTAAACCAGGGCCAACTTAACAAGACCATTGTGGATGCGGTTGTTGCTCATCTCCAGGATGAGAAGATACCCACAGTCCCGCGCTCAATTCGACATAAATATATGGCAGCCTTTCTCATGGCAGCTACAGCCATTACGAAAATGGAGAAGGTTGTACCTAAGGTTGCTGGAGTAGAAGCGCCGGAGCTCATGGCTAAATTGTCACGCCGTTGGGGTTATCGGGTCAAAGGCATTCCTGCAAATGAAGCTATCATTGTAGTTGCTGCGGATAATTTCCACGGACGTTCACTATTTGCAGTCTCAGCTTCTACAGATCCTTCAGCCAAAGACGATTTTGGACCCTTTCTGCCCGGTATTGAGGTGGTTCCCTTTAATGATGCAAATGCATTAGAAGCTTTATTTAAGGAAAAGGGTGATAGAATTGCCTCATATATTGTAGAACCTATTCAGGGTGAAGCTGGTGTGATTTTACCCTTAGCAGATTATCTACCACGAGTTGCTGCGCTTTGTAAACAATACAATGTTCTTTTCTGTGTAGATGAAGTGCAAACTGGATTTGCCAGAACCGGTGCCCATTTTGCCCATATGCTCTATGACGTACACCCTGATCTCATGGCCTGCGGTAAAGCAGCTGGTGGTGGCATTATGCCAGTATCATTTGTTGCTGGACGCCGGGATGTTATTGATGTTCTCACACCAGGATCCGAAGGGTCTACCTTTGGGGGTTTTCCACTGGCTTCTGTAACGGCTGTTTTTTCTATAAAAGCCATGGTTGATGAAAAACTGGCAGAGAACGCCAGAAATATGGGTGATAGACTCCTGGCTCATTTTGAAAGCATTCGTGCCGAATTTCCTGATAAAATCAAAGAGTGCAGAGGTGCTGGTCTGTTAACCGCCTTTGAAATGTTTGACAAACCGGGTCTGGACGGACATAAAGTCTCTTTGAAGTTGCTGGAGAATGGTATCTACGCCAAGGAAACCCACAAAACGACGGTTCGATTAGCTCCTGCACTCACCATTACTGCAGCAGGTATCGACCATATTGGCGATTCTATTCGGAAAGTGATTGAAGGACTATAAAGAGTAAAAGTAACCTTCGTAAGGTTTAATTAATAGGAGGAGGCTGTCCCAAAAGGGGTAGTCTCCTCTTGATTTAAGAACCAGCCTACGCAACTCAGCTTCGGCAAGGCAGGCAAGCAAGGAACACTGATTGAAGATTTAAGAAGTAGAGCAAACTTCAGTATTCAAAAATCGTTAATCCTTGCTTGCCATGGCGAAGCCATTGTGGCTGGTTCGGGATTCAAAGAGGGCAGAGGTGCTGGTCTATTGACCATATTGGTGAATCTATCCGGAAGGTTGATTTAATAGAAGGAGTCAGATTAACTATCTGACTCCTTTTTTATTAGATGGGTTTGAATGAATCCATTGTCATAATTGGTAACTTTTTTCACGATCCAAAGATCTCTGGGAAGTTCTTCTTTAAATAAGCTGATTCCCTTACCCAGCAAAACCGGTACTTGGGTGAGGATGATCTCATCAATGAACCCATCCGCTAAAAACTGTTGGACCACATTCCCACCATCCAGATAAATGTGCGTATCTCCTGCTGATATGAACTGTTGAACCAGGGTCTCTGGTGATCCCTGTGTAAAATTTACTATAGCCCGGTCGGGCAAAGTTTGGGGAGAGGATTGATGGGATAAAACTGTGACTGGAGTGTCGCCATAGGGCCAGCTACCAAAGCTTAGAACCTGATCAAAGGTCTTGCGCCCCATGACCAATCTATCTATAGATTGCATCAATGCTCCGTAACCCATATCCTCCTTGGGATCCTCAGGGGGAGGGAGCTCATTGAGCCAATCCACACCACCATTTTCATCTGCTATAAAACCATCCAGGCTGGTGGCCATAAATACGGTGACTTTCAGAGTGGATTCGCTAGACAGGACGGACCACCATCAGGTATAGTGCAATGAGAGGTAACACAGCTGCTATAGTCCCCAGAATGGTCCACCATCTATTCAAGGTCTTATAGCGGATACCTGCCTCTTTCAAGGTATGGGATTCTTCGATGAGACGTAGCTGTTTTCTCTGAATGGGCATTAATCCAGCTACCCAAATGAGTGCAGATACTGTCAATAAGGCATAGCTATGATAGATCCAACTGTGTGCACCAATGCCCCCAAGTCCTGTTGCCAACATATGACCAGTGACAGCAATGAGGATAACACCAGGTATGCTAAATATAATATCGGTTCTCTGAATCAATTTGATAGAAAACTTGTGAACTGACTTGTCCTCTGCTCTTTGAGCAAGAAGTCGCCATAGAGAGCTGATTATGATATTCCCCAGGAAGAGAACCACCCCGAGAATGTGAAGTACTTTTATCATGAGAAATGATCTCCTTTCAAGCCGTGAAACTAGACCATTCGCTGTATCGTCACAAGCTATTCGATTCTAAAAAATAAGCATTCAAGGCTTTAACCCCAAAGGAAGATGTTATCATGTGGTATTATACCAGTTTAAATCTAGAATACGCGGGACGTGTCATACTTCCCTTCGGCGGAGCCTGTGCTGAGCAAAGCCGAAGTGCACAGGACAGGCTGGCTCAGCAAGACACACTTTTCATCTCCCTGCCTGCCAAGCCGAAGCAGGAATGCGTAGGCTGGAGGCTCTCGAAGGGTAAAGGTAAACCAACTAAAATGGGTGCATTATAAGGTGCAAATGGTATTACTGTCCCTGGGAAAAGCCCTACTCCCAGGAGAGCAGGGCTTACGGGAAACGGAGGTTGTGGGACCCGACCTGGCGGGGTGTTGACCCGAATAAACGGGCTCTCTGATCTTTAGATCAGAAACGCTTTATAAAGTCATACCCTCTTGACGACGGATATATGTTGGCACAGAGAGATCATCACTGAAATGCATGATGACATCTTCTGGTTCTGATTGTTGACGCTCGTATGTTGGGACTTCCAATTTCTCACGATCTTCGAAACTTTCTAAACGAGGAGCAATCTTTGGCTCCACGAAATCCTGTACTGGAGCTTCGATGACGATCTCTTCGACAGGTTTAGCAGCAGCCATTGGTGCAGTTGGACGATATACTCTGGCTGGCTGTGTTTCTTTGCGATCAAATTTGAGATCAGAATCATGGTGAAATCCTGTGGCAATCACTGTCACTCTGAGCTCTTCACCCATTGTTTCATCAATGACAGCTCCCATAATAATGTTAGCCTGTTCTCCGACTTCTTCAAAAATGAGATTTGCAGCTTCATCAACTTCAAATAGTGACATGTTTGGACCACCGGTAATATTGATCAGGAGACCTTGCGCTCCATGGATGTTCGTGTCATCAAGTAGAGGTGATGATATAGCGGTCTGAGCGGCCAATACAGCGCGTTCCTCACCAGAAGCTATGCCTGTGCCCATAATGGCATCGCCCATGCCTTCCATGGTCGTTTTGACATCTGCGTAGTCCAGGTTGATAAGACCAGGAACATTGATCAAATCAGAAATCCCACGGGTTGCTTGAAGCAGTACTGAATCTGCTTCCAGAAAAGCATCGACCATGGTGGTGGTTCTCTCAACAATAGAGAGGAGTCTCTGGTTTGGAATGACGATAAGGGTATCCAGGTATTGACGCAGATTCTCTACACCCTCTTTACCCCGTTTGGATCTTTGGGGACCTTCGCAGCGGAAGGGGGTTGTAACTATGCCGATGGTGAGGGCACCAATTTCCTTTGAAATCCGTGCAACAACCGGGGCTGCGCCTGTTCCCGTGCCGCCTCCCATACCCGCTGTAACAAAGACAAGATCGGATCCATCAAGAGCTGCTGCGATTGCTTGAGCATCTTCCTCAGCGGCAGCTTCACCTACATGGAGCTTTGCACCGGCTCCCAGACCTTTGGTAATGGTCTTGCCAATCTGGATTTTGACATC
>JABMQQ010000231.1 GCA_013202495.1 Fidelibacterota bacterium
GGATTAAAGCCTTCATAGCGGCAATGTTTGGCCTCTTGTTGAATACAATTGGCATTGACCCGATTTCTGGCGTGAGTCGTTTTACTTTTGGCATTTCATTTTTATATGATGGTTTTGCATTGATCCCCGCCTTGATAGGACTTTTTGCCCTCAGTGAAATATTCAAACAACTGGAGAGTGGGGATTTCTCAAGTCAGCAAGTTGAATCAGGTAAACAAGAATGGCCAACGGCTGGTGCATACTGGAAGTTGAAGAACACTATCATGCGATCGTCTCTCATGGGCACCATCATCGGTATATTCCCTGGGGCAGGTGCAACGATTGCTGCCTTCATTTCCTATGATGTTGCCAAGCGAGTCAGTAAACATCCAGAAGAATTTGGCCACGGGAGCCTGGAAGGGGTAGCTGCAGCTGAAGGTGCCAATAGCAGCTCTGTTGGTGGTGCACTCATCCCACTACTTACACTGGGGATTCCCGGTAGTGCCTCCACAGCCGTGCTTATTGGTGCCTTAATGATACATGACCTGACACCTGGTCCACAATTATTCATCTCCAATCCGGATATTATATACGGACTCCTCGCTAGTCTCTTGCTGGCAAATATTATCCTGCTTGCTCTGGGGTTCTTTGGAAGTCGTTTATGGATCAAAGTAACTACCATCCCAAAAACCGTATTATTTCCGCTCATTTTTGCGGTATCAATAATTGGTAGTTTTGCTGTTCGGAATTCATTCTTTGATGTTGCTGCCTGTCTGGCTTTTGGAGTGTTTGGATGGATTCTTCGCAGATATAACTATCCAGTTGCCCCCATTATTCTTGGAATGGTCCTGGGGAATATTGCTGAAACAAATTTCATACGCGCCATCATGATGGGAGGGTGGACAGTGTTTTTTACCCGCCCACTAAGTTTGGGAATGCTGGTTGTTGCCGTTGCAAGTTTTTCAGTACCTCTAATCCAGGCACGCAAACAATCAAAATTACAGGAAACAAAATGATTTTTAAAAAGACCAAAGGTCTTGAGCTCCAGATGGATGCCTTCCTGGATAAAATATCTGAATCCGGAATTGTTTTTCGCCGGGGCGTTAAGAACTACCTGAAAAATGATGAGGAAGAATTTTCACGGCATCTTGAACACATAAGAAAACTGGAGCATGAAGCTGATGAGCTGCGCAAGGCTATCGAAACAGCACTTTATACCCAGACACTGGTTCCAGAATCCAGAGGTGATATCCTGGCCCTCATGGAAACCAGTGATGATGTGATTGATCGCGCCACGGATACCCTGTCCGAATTGGGCATAGAGCGACCAAAAATTCCAGAAGAATTCAGAGATGGTTATTTTGAGTTGGCTCGTTCAACGGTAAGGGCCATGGAGGAAATGGTGAAAGCCATGCGTGCCTTCATGCGCGCGCCACTCAACGTGCGTGACTATCTCCATAAAGTATATCACTGGGAAAAAGAATCAGATCGTCTTGCTGAAGAATTAAAACGTGCCATTTTTGCCAGTGAAGATCTCCACCTTAGTGAGAAGATCCATCTTAGATATTTTGCGCTACATATTGATACTATAGCAGATAAAGCGGAAGATGTTGCAGATAGACTCGCCATTTATACCATAAAGAGAAGTATCTAGGCATGCTGATCCTCCTGTTCCTATCCAGTGGTCTTTTTCTTGGTTGGTCCCTGGGGGCCAATGATGCCTCCAATATTTTTGGGACTGCCGTAAGTACCAGGATGGTCAAATTTTATACTGCAGCTATTGTTGCCAGTATCTTTGTAGTGCTTGGAGCTATTGTCTCCGGGGCTGGTACAACTCACACTTTAGGAAAACTAGGTGCAGTAGATATGATTGCCGGCGCTTTTATGGTTGCTCTGGCAGCAGCTGTTACCGTTTTCTGGATGACCAAATTAAGCCTACCCGTATCCACCAGCCAGGCCATCGTGGGAGCCATCGTGGGTTGGAATATATTTGCCGGCAAGACAACCGATATGCATGCACTGACCAAAATTGCTTCAACCTGGGTTATGAGTCCCATTTTGGCAGCTGCGTTCTCATTTGTGTTTTACCTTCTTTTCAAGAAAATATTGGAAGTCTGGAAAATTCACATCTTTCGATTGGATGCCTATACTCGGATTGGTCTTATTGTTATCGGCGCATTTGGTGCCTACTCATTGGGTGCAAATAATATTGGAAATGTCATGGGGGTTTTTGTATCTGTAGCACCCTTCCAGAGTTTAGATCTGATGGGCCTTAATATTAGCGGGGTCTCACAACTCTTTCTTCTAGGTGGACTGGCAATAGCAGTGGGCATCTTCACTTATTCTAAACGGGTTATGTTGACAGTCGGGGAGGGTGTGGTAAAGTTGACACCTCAATCAGCTCTCATTGTTGTACTGTCCCAATCAATCATTTTATTCTTATTTGCCTCAAAAGGACTCGAAGCCTGGCTTCTTGGACACAATTTGCCAACAATTCCCCTGGTTCCAGTTTCTAGCTCTCAAGTAGTAGTTGGAAGCGTACTGGGGATTGGACTCGCACATGGGGGACGCGGTATTCGTTTTAGGGTGCTAGGTAAAATTGCCTCGGGTTGGGTCACAACACCAGTCATAGCTGCAGTAATCTCATTTATTTCACTTTTTTTTCTTCAAAACGTGTTTGATCAACAAGTTGTTAAACCGAGTGATCTCATTGGCAATCATAAGGCTGTTAATCTCGAAACTGCACATCATGGGTAAATTACTTTTTATGAAATTTATACGCACTCCTCTTGTTCTGCTTCTCTTGATATCACCTCTCTTTGCAGCTTCTAATCCAGAAGATGGTGCCATCTCCTGGTGGGTCCTCACAATGACATTATTTGGTGGTCTTGCTCTGTTCCTCTATGGAATGGAAAAAATGAGTTCTGGCATGAAGAAGGCGGCTGGGGATAAAATGCGTTCGATTCTATCAGCCCTGACGAACAACCGCTACATGGGTCTCATGGTTGGTGCCTTTGTAACCATGATCATTCAGAGCAGTAGTGCCACCACGGTTATGCTGGTAAGTTTTGTCCAGGCTGGACTGATGACATTTGTTCAGAGCTTGGGTGTGATCCTGGGTGCAGATATTGGTACAACCGTCACCGCTCAACTTGTGGCCTTTAAGCTCACGGATTATGCATTATTGATGATCGCAATTGGTTTTGGTCTCATGATGTTTGGAAGGAATGAGAACCAGAAGAACATTGGTGAGTCAGTACTTGGTTTTGGAATTCTTTTTTACGGTATGAAACTCATGTCCGATGCAATGTTCCCGCTGAGAACTTATGAACCCTTTATCACCACACTATCACATTTAGAAAATCCTCTTCTGGGTCTCCTGGTTGGAGCGGCCTTTACTGCTTTAATCCAAAGCAGTAGTGCCTTTACAGGTATTATCATCGTGCTGGCACAACAGGGTTTGCTAAGTCTCGACGCAGGTATCCCGCTAATTATGGGGGCTAATATTGGGACCTGTATTACAGCAGGATTGGCCAGTATAGGCGCATCCAGGGAGGCCAAGCGCGTTGCCATGGCGCATGTCATGTTCAAGATCGTCGGTGTCCTATTATTTATTTTTTGGATTCCCTGGTACGCGGATATCATTCGAGCCATCTCACCGGCCTCTACCGAGGTGGGGATGGCCAACTTGAGTGCTGTGGTTCCTCGTCAGATTGCCAATGCTCACACTATTTTCAATGTGGGGTTAGCTTTAGTATTTATTCCTTTTACCGGCATCTTTGCCAACATCATCTTGAGGATATTCCCAGACGTTGAGGATGAAAGAGATCTTACGATCGCCACCTGGCACCTTGATGACTCTGCCATTGAGACCCCTGCGATGGCATTGGATCTCGCCAGATCAGAAATAGCTCGAATGGCTAAGATTACAGGTAGAATGCTTGACGGATTCATACAGCCATTTCTCGAAAATGATCCCGGGCTTGATACTGTGCATCCACAACTCACCGTCATGGAAGGCGTCGAGATGAGGGAGCGGAAACTGGATTTTCTAGAGAAGAAAGTAAAGAAGTATTTGCTTCAGATCGGTCAGGAAGAACTCTCGGATACTCAGATTGCTGAAGTATTTGGTATGATCACTATCTCCAGTCAAATGGAAAGTATTGGCGATATCATGGAACGGAATTTGAGACCGCTTGTGACAAAAAAACGTGCTCTCCAATTAGACTTCTCGGAAGAAGGCAAAAAAGAACTTATCAAATACAATACAAAAGTATGCAAACAGTTCAGTCGTTTGGAAAAAACGTTTTCTGAGCTGGATCCCAAACGCGCCAAAAAGGTAATGGTCAAAGAGGAGAAGTACCTCAACCTGGAAGCTCAATACCGGGAATCCCATTTCCAGCGTCTCCATGCTGCCCGCGAAGAATCTGTGGAAACTGACGCCATTCATACCGAGTTATTGGAGATGATGAAGCAGATCAATCTCCATACGGGTGAAATTGCAAAAATTATTTATGACCTTGGATCACACGAAGAAAATGAAGGAAAATCAGAATGACCCTTAAAATTAGAACGATTTTGATGATTGGATTGGTTTCAATCATAACTACCTGCGCAGTGAAAAAACCGATTACCCCAGAAGCACCTGTCACACCGATGCCAGCAAAACAAGTCGAAGCTGAATATTTCCTCAATTCAAGCGAATACAAACTCCTGCTCAACGCGGAGATGTTTGCTGACTATGAGAAGGGCTTCGCTGAGTATTGGCAGTTTGTTCAGGAAGTAGCAGCTGCTGAGGGTATACCCGTACTGGCAAAAGAAGACCCTCTAAAACTTTCTCACAAACAGGTCTCCTTTTGGGATACAGAAGGTCTTGACCTCCGGAAGAACAGTTTTCTGTTACGCAGGAAATCAAAATATAAAGGGGGAGAAATAACCCCGGGATATGAATTTGGTCTAAAATTTCGCCAGCCCGACCCAGGGACAACTCTGTCCAAGGATCTGACGATGACAGATGGTTATGTTCCCAAATTCGACCGAATCGAACTCGAATCTGACATTGTGTATTATTCTGTAAAGAATGGTGGCGAAGATGTCACATATGCTGTCTCGAATTCAGTTCAACTTGACGATATGCCCTCAAACACATATGGCGGTTTTGTAAAAATCTATCCGGTCCTCGCCACACTTGGCATCTCTGAAGAAGCCGTGTTATCCATGGTTGCAGGCATTGCAGTGGATGAATGGATGGTCAAGCCTGGTAAACTTGAGTTTGGTGATGGTCTATACGGTCGTATGGATATGAGTGTCTGGATCGTTAATACTGAAGAAGGTGAAATGCGAATTGCTGAATTCTCCTTCGATCATGATTTCATCAAGGACAGACAATATGATGCTGAGGCCATGAAACGTTGTACATCATTTATTGACAAGTTAAATGAGTATAAACCAGAATGGTCAGAAGTAGGTAAGCTTAAGGCCGCCTATCTGTTTGAATAGGCAGGTTGTGATAAAATTAAAGAACTGATGAACCAATGAATGCTCAAGAAATAAATTTCGATACGAATCTGAACGTTGTTGCTCAGAGGGAATCCAGTCGGGGAGAGAATCTCACCAAATACATTGGTCTTCCATTGGGCATCATCTTCTTTTTGATTCTCTACCTCATGCCCACACCTGATGGCTTAACATTGGAAGCTCAGGCAGCCATAGCATCCTTTGCTCTGGCTTTAACCTGGTGGGTAACCGAACCCATACCCACATATGCCACATCCTTACTACTTATGGGTCTGCTTACCTTTTTTAATGGCTGGACTGAAGATAAGGTGTTAGGTGTATTCGGATTAGAGGTGATCTGGCTGAACATCTTGGCCTTTATCCTCAGCTCAACCCTGGTGAAAAGCCAATTGGCTAAACGCTTTGCCCTATGGATCGGCCTACGTTTTGGACATAGTTCCTATACGATCCTTGGTGCGTTTATTGTCCTTCAGCTTTTTCTGGCGCCTTTTATTCCAGCCACGACTGCCAGGACCGTTATGGTCCTTCCAGTCATGCTGGTGATCTCATCTATCTATGGGTCTACATCAGGTAATGGAAATAACTTTGGTGTAAACCTGTTTATGCAGAACCTCCAGGGAATAAGTATTTTCTCATCAGGATTTATCACGGGAAGTACCTGTAATATTGTCGCCGCTGCCTTCATCTTTGAAATGGGCAATGAGAAGGTCTACTATTCTGATTGGATGTTCGGTATGCTGCCTATTACGATCATTGTTATGGCAATATCCTGGTGGTTGGGACCCAAATATCTGTTTCCCATCAAGAAAGAAGACCAGCAGCCCAAGGTTAAGGGTGGCTTTGAGGTGATGCGTAAAATGCTGGATGAGATGGGTGGGTTTACCCTGGCTGAGGGAAAATCAGCAGGCGTGTTCCTCTCTGTCCTCTTTCTCTGGGCCACTGATCGCTTTCATGTGGGCTGGTTCGGTTTTGAGATCAGTGCTGTCATGGCAGCCTTGCTCGGTGTTGTATTCGTCTTTTTGCCAAAAATCGGTCTGTTAAAGTGGAACGACGCAGATATTCCCTGGCATGTGATGATTTTTAGCGCTGGTGCATATTCCGGTGGACTCGCTTTGTTTGATTCAGGTGCTGCACGCTGGTTGGTAGGCAGTGTTTTTGATATGGTCGGTCTGGGCGCAGACTTGAGCTTTTGGACGGTCTACATCATCATTATTGCCTTTTCCATGTATGCGCACCTCTTCTTCACCAGTAAAACAATGAGATCCATTGTGATGATACCCATTATTATAGCCATTGCGCAGCAGTTCGGTTTTGATCCTGTATCTTTGGCACTGCCAGCTGCATTTACATTGACCTGGGTGATCACCTTACCAACCAATGCCAAACCCAACCTGATCCTGTATAGCGCGGGTCAATTCTCCATCTCTGATAACTTGAAATATGGGCTCACAGTATCCACGATCGGTGTGTTTGTCATGGTGATTGCAGGCTTTACCTGGTTCCGCTTTTTGGGGATAACGCCATGAAGTATTTAACTATTATCAAAACACTTTTCGTGCTCTCAATATTTTCCAGTTTACTGCTCGCTCAGCAGATTGACGTACTTGAGCAAACTGTATCTATTTCCCAAGACGGTTCTGCGCAGTTGACTTACCAGGTGAATCTTTCAGTTAGCGATAGTCTAAGTGCAGTTCAGATTCCTGCTGGATATGAGAATATGGAGATCACATCAGTCTCAATGGATGATATTGATATCACAAGCCAAACTGCAATTATCATTGACAGATCATCGCCAGTCTTTGTTGTGAACTTTTCCAAGCCAATTTCTGGTGAGCATACCATCAATATAATCACTCAGATCAATGAATTTCTGGATTGGAGTGAAGCTGGTCCTGAAGAGTTTAAGACCTACAACTGGGAGGTCAATTATACCAATACATTGCCCATCTCCATTGGTCGTTGTGACTTGACCGTTATCTTACCTGAAAATTGGAATTTCCATCGGATTACTGGAAGTGATCCAGAATTCAAAAAGAAACAACCCAAACCACCCTATATATTTGCCAAGGTCAGAGATCGAGCCAGCGTTTCTATATCGAGAACTCCAATGGAATACATGGAAAGTGTGGGTATCGAATTTGCGTTTAAAAACGAGCAGAAACCCAATGTACTTGTTTGGGTAGGACTTCTGCTAAGTTTTCTTTATCTCTATTACTTTAGACATCTTATTTCCCGAAGAGATGCTAAATCAATAATTGATACAAATAATGACAAGGAGTCAAAATGAAAATAATAAAAGTGCTCTTGAGTGGTCTATTACTATTACCACTCATCGCGTTTGGACAGGGAGTAACCGTAAGCACTGACAGTGGACTGGATGTAGTCCTGGGTGGTGAAGTGGAGCTTGAGTTTATTGATGTTGAAGGTGAGGGTGGATTTAAAAATAGTGATCTCACTTATCAAAAGGTCAAGAATCGTAGCCCACATATGAGGATTGACAAAGCTATTCTGTCAACACGTATCAACTACAGTGAAAACCTATATTACCATATAGAATTTCGGTTTGATGATGATAAGGGTCAGGTTGATAAGCATTACCTTAAACTGAATTTACCAGCATTACATACAAAGATCGAAGCTGGTAAAAATAGACCCATGGTTGGCACAAAACGATTCACTGAAGGATATCCTTTGATTGGTACCGCCTACTGGAAGGGTCGTGAAATGCATATTACCAGTATGAGTAAATATGCTTTATCTGACGGGATGTCCCTGACAGCCGGTCTATCTTTTGCGATGAAACGACCATTTGGTACTGATGATGCAGCGGAAGACAAATCATTCAAAATGATGGTTTATGATGACTATGAGCCCAGAAATGGTCAGACTTTTGAGTATGGTGTAACAGCAGGGCTGGAGGCTTTTGGGCTAAAAGCAGAGGGTTGGTATTATACGGGCAAACTTATTGATGATTTTGATTGGAAAAGCTCCCTGGGATTCCTACCTGGTTATGATGATGTCGTTGAGGCCTACGATGGTGAGAAGGATGACATTACACATTGGTGGGGCGGCGGTCGCCTGAGCACAGATGTGAGCAGTCTTCACTTGCGTGGTGAGTATATTACCTCCATGGACGGTCTCCTTCCAAGAAACGGATATTATGGTGAAGGATCATATAGAATTATGTTGAATGAGGAAGCATACATTGCTCCCACAGTTAGATATGGTGAGTTGAATGTCGAAAGACATGCCCCTGCTTTAGGTGATCCTGCAACATGGGATAGGAATATGACAACTCTGGCTCTCGTAACAAAAGTAAATAGTTATTTCAGCATTAAGATGGAATACTATCTACTGAACGAGATCACAGGTGGTACTGTTTCAGTAGATGAAATTAACGGCGAAGAAATTGATAACTCATTGGTGAACGACAATCAGTTCCTTCTCCAGACAACATTTGAATTTTAGTTAGAAGAAGATAAAGAATGATGTGTACATCATTCAGAATTTAGATAGATAAAATCGTGGTAAACACGAAAAAAAGAAAGGTGTCACAATGAACAAGTTGCTAAAAGTACTCATGTCCATGTTATTAATTACTGGATTGACAGTATTTATTGGATGTGAAGATGACGACGATGTCGATATTACGTATGATAGTTTCGACATTCAAACCGTCATGTCCTTAACTGCTGGGGCAGATGCAAACGCTGAGATCGTTAGAATGGTCCCTGGATCAGACGACCAAGCCGTATTTGTATCCTCAGCCATCAGCCGATTGACAGTGATTGATTACACATCATCAAGTTTCTCATTTGGAGCAACTTATGATCTGGATCCCGGTTCTGCTACTGCTGAGATGACCTCTATTGATGTTTCTCCTGTGATGGATGGGGAAAATTATGTTGCGGTTTGTGTTGCAGAAACTGATTGTGCCCCAGGTAAGATCATGTTTGTCAAACTTTCTGATGGTACCATCGTCAAGGAAGTTACGGTTGGGTACAATCCTGATGGAACAGCCTTTACTAAAAATGGTACTCACCTCATCGTAGCCTGCGAAGATGACCGTGAAGACCGTCCATGTAAGCCAACTGATCGTCTAGGTGGTAGTTTCTCAATTATTGATCTGACGAATGGTGTTGCAAATGCAACACTTGCTC
Organism: Fidelibacterota bacterium; assembly: GCA_013202495.1. Taxonomy (GTDB): domain Bacteria; phylum Fidelibacterota; class UBA8477; order UBA8477; family JABMPR01; genus JABMPR01. The sequence continues at coordinate 9,657 of JABMQQ010000231.1, forward strand.
AAGATTACCTGGTAAACTGGGATGATGAATCAGAGCCAGAGCACTGTGAAACATCCTCGAATGGTACTGTTGTTGTATCTGTTCAGGAAACCAGCCAGATCGTGATCTTCAATGTTGCTGATGTGCCACTAGAAGCATCAGATCTTACGATCGTTGATCTTCCAGATGACGGCGCATCAGGTGATGATGCTATTGAAGCTGAACCAGATGGTCTATTTATTTCCCCTGATGGAACAATGGCGTTGATCTCCAACGAGAGAAACGGAACTTTCCAGATGATGAGCCTTCCTGATGGAGCTCTTTATGGAAATCCCTACATTGTAGAACAAGATATTCCCGCACCTCCTTACAACATTGATGCGCGTGCTGCCAAGAAACGAACTGAGCCAGAAGAATGCTCACTCGTAGAGCAAGATGGTAAATTATATGCTGTTTTTGCGCTTCAGGAATCACACGGTGTTATCGTTTATGATGTCACTGATCCTGCTAATCCTGTCTTTGACTCAATCGCAGAAGCTGGCATTGATGTTGCAAATGATACAGGTATGGAAAAAAGTACAATCGGTTCAGAAGGACTGGGAATGCATCGGACAAATGGTATCGCATTTTCAGCCAACGAACGCGAAGGTAGTATCACTATGTTTACTGCTGCCTGGGCTCGCGAATAGGCGATCTCATTTCAAAGCAGTAAGTTTCAAACCAGCCCGGTTTATCCGGGCTGGTTTATTTGAAATACTCGAGTTTTATTCAGAATTATTTTTGGTTCCAGATCACGCCAATGGCTCAAGAGGGAATTAGCATGCTAAAAGTTATCTCAATTCGTTTCCTTATCTTTGTTATAAGTTTTGCAATTTTTGTGGCTTGTGCCTTCAAGGATGAGACTTCAGTACCACCAAAAAGTGCCATATCACCTATAAATATATATCCAAATCCTCAAAGTGGTTATGGTTCTGCTGCTGACCAGCTGGCCCAGCCAGATGATGTCGAAATTATGAAAAATGGTGATCTAATTGTTTCAGATGTGGACAATAATCGCATCCAGGTCTTTTCAAGAAATGGATCCTTACAAAAAACCATTAATGCTGAAACGCTTGATATGGAGAAATCTGACATCGTACCCACTGGTATAAGTAGCGATGAAGCGGGTTATATCTATGTAACTCTCGAAGGTATTGGCTCAGTAGCCAGGTTCAATTCTGATATGACGCTAGACCAATTAATAGGCTATCAGGGTAAAGTTTCTTCTGCTGAATATTATCTCAGAGAAAATGATGGTCTCCTCATCAAACCCCAGGGGCTCATAGTTTCCCGGAGTGGTGACATTTATGTCGCTGATATGGATAAAACTATTTTCCGTAAAGATGGCGTTTATAATTTTGGGTTTAGAAAATTCAAGCAAATTGTTACCGGTCATGTAACGAGCTATACTTATGATAAAGAATATGCTGCAACCCAGGAAGTAACCAGGATCATGCGCAAAAGTGAGGGGATGGCCATTTCAGAGGAACGAGGATTGCTATTTGTGGCTGAGGAAAAGCCTCAGAAAAGTCAATTCGGAAATTCTGAGAAGTTTCGCTACATTGGAGTGTTTGATCTTAAGACTGGAAAATTTCAAAACCGCCTTATTGGTGTTGAAATGGTCGATGGCAAGATTACTACAGGATATAGTAAAGACTCAATTGAAGGTTTGAGTGTTTTAGGTGATTACCTTTTTGCCGTTGATGAAAAGGCTGGTCGAGTTGACTGTTATAACATTGATTCCGGAGAGAGGATCGCTCATTTTGGATCTCGAGCGCCATATTATTGTGATGATGAATCAGATTGTGTTATGGATGGTGTGAATTATAATGAGCAAAACATTATTGCAGGTGGCGCACAGGTGCATCTGCTTAATGATTGGCATAAAAATGAATTGGCCTCTCCAGACGGAGTAAGTACAATGACGTTGCTTACAGGAGAAACAATTTTAGCCGTAGTAGATCAGTGGAATTCGCGAATTCTGACTTATGATCTGGCTGATATCTTAGAAAAATAAAAAAAATAGGCTACCACTTTTGATTCGAAAAAATTCTCTCCTGTTAATTCTACCAATTCTCCTTTTAGGGCTCTTTTTAAGCTGTGGTGGCTCAGAAGAGACACCCCTGGCAATTATAAGTACAGAGCAATCCAGATATCTCAAGGGTTATCCCATAGAGTTTAGTGCTGATTTGAAAGCTGGTGAAGATGCTAGTGACTATGAATTCACTTTCGATTTTGGTGATAGCATATCAAGTACAGGGGCTGAAGTCGTACACATATATGATTCACCAGGGAGCTACACAATTACGCTTACCATTACTGGAGCTACTGGTTCAGAACAAGACACCAGAGACATCAAGGTATTAAATTCGCTGGAACTGATAGCAATCTATAGTGTCCGTGTGGATTCACCTTCTGGATTAAGTTTTGGAAGCGATAAAAGCACGCTCTGGACCGTGAGTGACAAACCTGGCGGCCGCATATTTGAAATAGACACAACGGGCAATCGACTCCGATCATTCAGCTACAGCGGAAATGATCTCGAAGGCATTAGTTTTGACCCACGAGACTCCTCGCTGTGGATGGTAGATGAGAATCTAGGCCAGCTCATACATCTTGATGCAGGTGGAAGTGCACTCGCATTTCAGAATATTTCAAGCGTGAGTGATGGGGGAGGCCTGGAGGGGATCTCATTGGATGTAATCCATTCCAAAATCTACATGGTAAAAGAAAAAGATTTTGGTGCATTAATTACCCTAGATGAGCTGGCAATGACTCAATCCCTGCAACAAATTGCCTTTGCACCAGATTTCTCAAGTATTTCTTACATCCCTTCCCAGGACAAACTCTGGATTCTTAGTGACGAAGCCTCAAATGTTTATCGAGTCAACCTGGATGGCAGTTTTCTGGATGTCTATGCCATTGATATGGTTCAACCTGAGGGAATGGTGTATGATGAGGAAAGTCAAATATTCTATATCATAGACGACACCACTGAGAAGCTGCATAAATACAAATTCTGGGACTGATCCAGGTGCTACAACCACCGATTATTATATCTGCATGTCTTATGGGCGAAACCTGTCGCTTTGATGGTCAGGGAAAGCATAATTCGGAACTACTTGAGCTTCTAAAAGATAGAACTCTCCTTCCTGTTTGTCCTGAGGTCGAGGGTGGCTTGCCCATTCCCAGACCACCTGCTGAAATCAAAGGGGCTGGGGTATTTCGGAAAAACGGTGAGGATGTTTCCGAGGCATTTGAGAAGGGTTCATCACTGTGTACTGCGAAAGCTGTTTCTGTGCATGTTCGTCAGGCCATCCTTAAAAGCCGCAGCCCGGCCTGTGGTTGTGGTAAGATCTATGATGGTTCCTTTTCAAAAACCTTGATTGAGGGTGATGGTGTTTTCACCCAACACTTAAAATTAGCAGGGATCGACTGCATCTCTGATGAGCAATACCTCAAAGGGAATCTCAAATAATTCTTAGTCAGTAAGGTCGTTTCGTGAAACGACCCCACACCATCCTCTGCCACGATCCTGTTTCATGCAAAAAATCAATTTGTAACCAACATCCCTTCTCTGCCTCAAAGACCTGTGAGCAAAAGAAATTTGACAACGAAATATATTTAACACGGTACTTGTGCAGGTATCATGAATGGGAGAAAAAAATGACTGAAAATTTGACAAAACAAGATTTCCTTGATAAAGTTTTTGATTACGAAAAAGAGGAAGAATGGAAGTATAAAGGTGATACACCCTGTATTATCGATTTCTGGGCTGAATGGTGTGGACCTTGTAA
>JABMQQ010000019.1 GCA_013202495.1 Fidelibacterota bacterium
TCCCGGAACGTGGCGCAGCCCGGTTAGCGCGCTTGACTGGGGGTCGAGAGGTCGGGAGTTCAAATCTCCCCGTTCCGACACCATTAAAACCTTCACTTAGTGAGGGTTTTTTTGTTTAACCACAGAGAGCGCAAAGATACATCGATATAGAAGCTCATCCGTCCCGATACACGTGATGGAAAGGTCGGGCCCCGCTGTAAGCGGGGTTCAGTTCACTACGAACGAAGTGAGTAGATGCGAGGGACCCTGAGCTTGTCGAAGAGGACGCTCAGCCCAAACATGAACACCGAAGTTTGTAGTTTTGTTTGCTGAGAGCTGCAGTATCATTTATTTAGTTAAGAGATGAGCAAAATAAATGAACAAACCAATAGTACCTACGAAGACACCTAATAAATATTTGCCAATTTCTTTCGGCACAGATTTATTCGGACGATTTTTGATTTTTCTGGATAACCCAATTATATCTATAAACAACTATACTAGGAATTCAATAAACGGCATCCCCAATGGTAAACTGTCAGAATCGTTACCCTACGCTTATCTTACCCACTTTATAAGAGCATCTCTCTTTATCCAATTTGCATAAATCTCAGTTGCTCTAATGGAACGATGACCAGGAAAGGTCTGTAATATTTATTTCGGCATACCCCTGTTAAGCATATTATAAGCGTGTATGTGCCTAAAGGTGTGCAAACCAGACGCAGTTCCACATGATTGAAGCTTGGCCTATGTTGCGCAATTTTGTATTTGGCCAAAGTATTTTAGAGTTCGCATTGCCCTTAACGTATTCCATCGACTAGGTTTCCCCACTTTCTCCATCTCAAAATGGGTCTGCCCAGGATGTTTCGATTGAACAGGCCAGCGACCATCAATCAGTCTTTTGCTAAGCAAAATGTCTATGGCATCCTGCATTCTGAAATCGAAATTGACCCCAGATAATCGAAAATAGTCTAATGCTCGCAGAATATCATATTTCCAGCGAGAGGGATATGAAAGCATCAACATTTTCTTGTCTATGATTTCACCCGTTCGATGTGACTGAAATAGTCTGTGCTTGAGCAAGAATTTCTGTGCAGATTGTGCTGATTTCTGGATATCGCTGAGCCTATACGCATATTGATTCGACGAATATTCGAAAAATCCTTCAAGAACAGAAATTGTAGAGTGCATAGAGCTGTGGATGGGCTCAATTGTATTCGAATTAGAATAGCAATTAAATCCACCATCTTTCATACATTCGATCAATAAGAAGTCAATGATTGAAGTTAAATGTCTCTCATCAACCTTGAAGTAGGCTGCATAATTCAAAAACATACCATTTACACATACATCACTTTTGTTGGCGATTCCAATGGGGAATATCCCTCCATCAGGACCTTTCAGAGTTTCAAGAACTTGTAAAATTGATTCTCTTGTTTCAGGTTGAGTTCGGGATATACCAAGTTTTTTCAGATCTAATACAGTGTAATGTGTAGATATCCATTTGGGCTGGTAAAACCTATCACCCCAATGTCCTGCAGCATTCCTACGACTGAGAAATTCCGCCCCCCACCCCTCAAAAGCGATACGCTCTTGAAGTTCTGCTTTGTCTTCTCCCAATAAATCACGATGTACTTGATATTGAATTGAAACATCACCCTCAAGTAGCCATCTGATTATCTGATCATATGTCATTAATGTATTCACCAATCACCTTGGTCATTCCAATTGAGCCTAAAGCTCAGGGCTGTTCTATTTAAAAGTGCATGGTTTGAGAGCTTTGCTGCTTTATTATTAAGCAATTCCAAGCATATCTCCTATTATTGCAAACTTTAGAATAGCAGACAGTGGTGAATTTTACTTAGGTCGAAAGGCGTTCTGAACCAGTTCCTGGCTGAAGAAGCCACCTGTCTCCCCTTCAACTGCATAACGATAAACCGCTGCGGCGTAGATACCGCTCAGGGCGGTGCTGAGCACTCCTATAGTTGCCACGGTCAATATCAGCAACAGGACGGTTAGGATAATCAAAGCCTGCGAACCAGTTGATATGACTGCCATAATTATTGGCACGCTCAGTAGAATGACGCCAAAAGTTAGGAGGCCAAAGATAACACCAATGCCAAAGTTGCCCACAATCTGCTCCCCCCAGGTCTCTTTCAGAAGTTGAGCGCTACGTTTCACCCCTTGTACAGGACCAACTCCTTCTATGACCAGGACCGGAACTACTAAATATGTGGCCAGACTCCAGACCAACCCAATCATCGAAATCACAATCTGTCCCAAAAATCCGGCTCGTTCTGACAAGCCTCGCAAAACAATCCCTACTGTGGCTGAAATGAGGGCATAACCGAAGATAGTATCAATGTGTCGAGTGGCTATCAGGAAGCCGTCACGCACGGTCGGATCGCCTCCTCGCAGACGTATCATCGCTGCCCCAACCAGAGCCGAGTTAAAAAAGAAAATCACAAAGTTGAGGGTCAGGTAGAACGAAAAGCCGAAGACGTAGCCCAATATTGGTATCTGTTGATCCACCCCAATATTATCAACTATCCCGGTCAGAAATGTAGGAATAGCAAAGGTAGCGGTCACAATAAAAACGCAAATCAAGGAGATGATGGGAAAGACAATCAACTCCCTGTCTGCTTTCAGCACAGCGGCACTTGCTTTGACCAATTGCCAGCTTTTCGAAATTCGCTTGAACATAAAATCCTCTTTTGGCTAATTATTTGTGATCCGCTTAGATGCGGGTGCGTTTAGACACGTTACTATCTTGATGTTTAATTAAGTGAAGCGTCAAGATAAAGAGAAAACTCTCGTATGAAGTTTCTTTTTGGAGAACGGCACTCCAGACTGTTCAGAGGAAAAATAAAGCCATTGTTAGCTAGTATTTCGTCACCCAATTAATTCCAGCAATTCGTTATTTTTGATAAACCATCTTCACAGTTGAAGCCCAACTATTTGTAGACAATTGCACCAAATATATTCCAGAGTCAACTGGTCTACCACTTTGGTCTAAACCGTTCCAAGTGACTACATACATACCTGCTGTTTGAAACTCTGAAACAAGTTTTATAACTTCACGACCTGAGATATCAATAATTGTCAACTGAATATTTGATTCCGTAGCCAATTCGTATTGGATAGAGGTACTTGGATTGAATGGATTCGGAAAATTTTGCTTAAGACTCATACTCCTACCATTTATGAAAATGTCGCTAAGATTCGATGGACTTTGATACTCATAAACGCCCATATCCGGTGCTACGCCAAAATATTCATCTGGATCAAGATCGATCAAAGAAACCTCTCCTATATAATAGGAGTTGGTCCCGGCATCAATACAAGGGGATTCAGACTGGAGATTGTAATCCATTAATTGTGGATCAACAAACGAAGGGTCCATATTGAGATTCCCTTCACCTACTCGTCCCCCCGAAACATCCGAATATAAAACGGTCATTATGTTGCCATCTTGAATCTCCCCTGGGGTGTTTCCCCACAGGATCGAATTTATCATGATCATTTCATAAATGTTTTCAGACGCCCAGACACCACCACCAAAAATATTTTCAGGCGAAGTCGTGATAACACTATTATCGGCGATGGTTGTGTTGAGTATAAAGCCGACTGATTGTCTGGATGTGATCCCCCCTCCGTTTTGATGTGTAATATTCTTTGAGATAAGCGCCCTGTTTATTTGGTAATAGTCGGATGCTATGATATAGACACCTCCACCAAATCCCACAGTATTGTTCACCCCGAGTGCCTCATTTGAAGAGATCTCAACATTGTTTAGACGAAGGATTCCCTGGGCCAATGAAAGACCACCTCCAGTATCGGCAGTATTGTCAATTATCGTAGCGTTGTTCAGGGTGACTTCCCCCCCTGAGCCATTTAAACCACCACCAAACTTACCAGCTAAATTCCCTGATAGTTCCACATCTATTATAGCGTGGAATCCATTCTGTAAAGCGATACCACCACCAGAGTAGAGGGCTGAATTGTCCCTGACAACGCAATGTTCAATTTCCGAAGTGGAGTTTGAGATAAATATACCTCCACCATCTTGTGATGAGTAATTATTCTTAATGACTAAATGGCGTAGTGTTGGGCTAGAATTGAAGCAACAAATACCTCCACCATTATTTGAGCTACCATTTCTTATTGTCAAACCGCATAGCTCAGCATCTGAATTTTCACCATTGTGGAAAAAAACGACACGACCTTCTTCATTTCCATCTATGATTGTGAGCGGAATATAGGCTGTGTCTTCAGAGGTTAAATAATGACTTCCGACGACAATATTCTTTCCCGTAAAATCAATGTTTTCATAATAAGTCCCGGGATCAATTAATACCGTATCACCATTACTTGCATAATCTATCCCAGCCTGGATGGTATTGAAATCATTTGGGATTTGAATTGTACTCGCAATTAAGTTACTAACTAACAGCATAAACATTACGATTTGAAGATGAGATATTTTCATTTCACTCCCTAGTTATAATAGCCAGGTAAAACTTTCAGATGTTCACATCAAAAGCAAAGCTTTTGATGGCTATCTCGTTAAAAGTACAACTTTTAACGGCTTTGCCGCTTCATGAAACAGACTCGCTCTGTAATTTCACTATGTCCATCCTCACTATTTTGTTTTGCGCTCCCCAGAATGTGTCAGATCTATGCTTTTGCTAGGCCGATTATTATCTACTCATCCGCTTCAAGTCGTTTCCCCAAACTTAAGACCTCATCCATTTCGTAGCCTAATCTTTTGTAGAATTTTATTGCCTGGGTGTTCGATTCTCTAATCTGCAAATTGATCTTTGGACAACCAGCAATCTCAAGCAGTCTTTCAACCTCAAGCATTATTTTTCGTCCAAAACCCTTCTGGCGGTGATCTGGTGAAACTGCTAAATAATTAATCCAACCACGGTGTCCCTCATATCCAGCCATGGCGGAAGCTATAACATCTCCGTCTAGCACACCCACAAGAAACAATTCTGGTTGAATTTTTAGTTTCCGATGTATGTCCTTTTTAGGGTTATTCCATGGCCTGATCAAATCACATTTTTCCCACAGTGTGATTACAGATGATTCATCTGATTGACTATAACATCGAATTTGCATTTTATTCCTATTTCGGCCTAACACCTGAGAACAATAGTTGGAGGACATACTTTCTATGATGATTTATGAATGAGCGAATGATATTCAATTTTCCCTCTATATGAGCCTTCGCTAGTCGACTATTTTAACCCTTTGTCCAGCTGAATTGTCTGTCTTGGGTCAATACCTTCTTCAGCTAGCATATGATCTAACCCATCTAACAACTCATCGATTTGATCAAGTAATAAAGTATTACTTTTAGCACTAGATTGCAAAATACTCTCTATGTTTCCCTCAAGATTTGTTGGGATTTTTTGACATGTCGCCAAAACATATGTCAATACCTTTTTCTCACCCGGATTCAAGACCTCATTGATAGCGAAAAGGACATCGAAAAAGCTTTCAAGTAAGGATGCTATACGATGATTAGTGCTAATTAAATCCCTACGATCAATCGACTTCTGTATTTGACCATAGTATGAAGGAATTACACTTCTCAAGACCGGATGATTCTTAGCGATAATTGAATGCTTCAATTCTTGAGGATATGGGACATTACATCTCTTTTGCAAAGTTGAAAACCAGTCACTTCGTTCAAATAGTATCTTAGAGTTCAATACAGTATACCAATAACATGTTGAGTACCCCATTTTACCTTGATGCTTGATGAGTGTGTGTTCTATTTGTTCTTCGATCCAGGTTTGGTTCCAATAGATAATGTCAACTTCAATACCAGTTTCCAGATCTATCCATTCATCACCTATGTCCCAAAAAGTTAGATTTAGATCCGACTTAACCGCGCCCAACTGTTCGACGATTGACCGGCGAGTGTTTAAGGGAATTATTTCATTTGAAAATATGTACAAATCAATATCAGAATGATTGTCTATTGACCCAGATATTTGGGAACCCCCAAGTGCGATAGCTTCTACCTCAGCCACAGCTTTGAACTGGTCGGCAACTCTTCGTGCTAATGAAAAATGTAATGATTTTTCTTTACTCACAATTCCCTCTCGAAGGTAAAATTATCATAGTGCGGTCAACACCTCGGGCTCTCCAACTTTTAGTGGCCTTACTGCTTCCCGAAACAGACTCGATTTGTTTGATAATTGTATCCATCCACATCAATTTCTTTTCCCCTCAGTCGCCTGTCTTTAATCCCACCGTAGGGTAACACGAGGTGTCGGGATGAGTCAGCTCAAAGCCTTTGTGATATACCAGTTTGCTCGTTCTAGTTTTGTGTGCTTCTCATATTTTCAAGTATTTCAAACCAGAGTTTTGTCGCCAGTGAACTAGTTTCACCAGGAATTGCGAAACTGAAATCCTTCCACCGGTGGTGAGGTTGACAAACAGTTAACGTGTCATTATTTACATCATTTTCAATTAGATCAAGTGCGTGGATAAATCGAGCGTCTTTCCGGGCATGTTCATAGAAAGAGAGTGCATATACATAATACAAAAGGTTATATCGTATGGTGGGATACTCAATCTTCATAAATCTAGATCCGATTCCAAAATCACACGGACCCAATGGCAACCGGGTTTCCCAATGCCTGAGGAGAAATTCAACTGCGCGGTTCATGGCAATTGGGTGTCGAGTCGGATATTGAGTAAACCTTAATGCATCCAAGATATATAGAGTTGTTCCAGGATTGCTGGCATCGGTGAGTTGTGACTTACCCACTTTCACAGTATTGCAGCGCCAACCGCCATCCCTCATTTGAGTATCGAGAAACCATTTATACGTAATCTCAAGTCTGGCATCAGTTTCCGCTCCTGCTCGACCCAGTCCAGCAGCGATACGTCCTGCCATGCAGGGAAGCTTGCCGGACTTGGAATTGTACCTAAAAGAACCATCATTGTTCTGATATTCGAATAGAAATTCAATAAAATCAATCAAACGAGCATCAGTACTAGGGGTTAAACCAATATCACCAAGTACATATAGAACATCAATCGTTGAAAAACCTGCTGGGGCATGAATGTCACCATCTCCTCTTGACCAGAACGGACCACCATTGTCGCTTATGCGTTCGAATATCAAGTTGAGCTCTTGATTAGATATATTGGGTAACATTTGTTTCATAGTTTATTTGAACTGTGCATATAACACTTTAAGCTTGAGCCACTTCATAAGAAACAACCAAAACATCAAGGCTACCTTGTGTACTTTCACTTAAAATTTGATTCCCCCCGGTTGGTTGTGAGTCAGCTCTATACCTTTGATATATTGCAATAATACTTGTACTAACTACTCTTGGTCTACCCATTCTGCCAATTTCTCAGGAGGCCAGCCATTGGTAATCTTTCCCTTCTTAATAAACCTGAAATCACAAATTGGTGCACCATGTGCAATAGTGGATGTTCGCTTAAAGCCGACACCAAAGGAGTTAAAAAGTGCAAAGTCACCGAGACACATATACTTGTGGTATTCTTTTAGCTCATTGTCTTCAAACATCTTACATAATGTGCATGATGTATAATTATACCCGAACTCGAATTCTTCATATTGTGGTTCGATAGTTTCCATTTTGAAATTATTTTCATAATTCAACCTGGAATTTCCTTCAATCTGCTTCTTCATCCTACTAATTGCATACTTGGTGGACAGAAGCTTCCCAATGATAGCTCTTAATATTTTTGGTCTCGCTAGAAAGTATCCTTCAAAAGATTCGTAGATGATTTTACCAATTTCTCGTTCATTTAGCCCCCTCTCTTTTAGGGGACGAATCATTGATATAATTATCCCACCCATAATCACATTTATAGTTTCGTTGGATCTTTTTCCGCCAATGTATGGGAGCGTTAAGAATGTGCTTGTATATAGTTCTCTACTTTCCCTCTCAATTTCTTTAACAATGGATTTTGAAAAGTGGTCAGCTATTGAAACTTTCGTCCACTTGAACACTAATTCATGCTCTCTCATCATTTTCGTAGAGATTGAGGTATAGAAGTCATGTCTGGTCACATATTTTGACAAATAACATCTCCTGATCGTTCAGAATTCCAGATAAGTAATGTAAATATAGGTGCTAGGCTTGAGCTGCTTCCTAAAAAAGCATCGCTGTGTAAGCTAATTATATCCCTCCACATCATTTTCCTCAACTAATCCCCTACAAGTGAGTCAGCTCTAAGCCTTCGTTAGCCGGGCCTCAATGTTTATTCAATGTCTTTGAAACCGCGTATACACAAACGGTCTTTTGCCCCCTGAGGGCATACTATACTTATAATTGAAGCTTTCAATAAGCGTAAAGGATTCACCCAGAAAGGTACAAAGTTTTCTTGAATCATACCTCACAACATCTAAACCACTACACTTTTCAGCTCCATCCAATGCAAAGGCTGAGATTATTACATAACCGGCTGGAACAACAGCCTTCTTCAACTGAAACAAATATCTTTCTCTATCTTCCTCGTCTACCAGAAAATGTAATACTGCTCGGTCATGCCATATTTCCACTTTGGGGATTTCAAAATCATCTATCTCCGAGGTTATGTCTTTGATGATCCATTGAACTTTTTTTGATAGATGCTCACCTAAAAACGATTTCGCCTTGGACAGGGCAGCCTGGCTGATATCCAACGCAGAAATATTTTCATACCCTTCCCCAAGAAGATCAGAAATGAGAGTTGAGGTCCCAGATCCAATATCTATAATCGGAGAGTCCTTTGAAACACAACAATTTTGAATTAATCCACGTGAAGGCACAGGTTGAGCTTCGTACCAACCTAATTCATTGGTCATTTTGGTTGAGTATATTCGATTCCAGTGTTCATTTGTAGACATTGGGTTGGATTTCATAGTATTCACTTTTCTCCGGTTAACGCTTTAGGCTTGAGCTGCCCATGTCGGGACAGTTGGTTTGTTCATAATTGTGTATATTCATCTTCATTATCGCTTTGCGATCCTTTTCAGAAGGTCAGGTTGAAGGCTTTGTTAGGCTGGCATTAAACTGCTTGGGATATGTCATATCTGACATATTTTTATCACGATGAATGCAAATGATAAACCACTCGTCTGGTTACATGGTGAAGTCAAAACGCCACCTTTCTCATCTGCAGCCAGAATTGAAGCTGGTTTTCTTCTGAGATCGCTCCAGATGGGAGAGAATTGAAGCATGCCTCACTCCAGGCCTATGCCAAGTATTGGAGCTAGATGTCATGAGTTGAGAATCAATGATGAAGCTTCCACTTGGAGATTGATATACAGGATTGATGAAGATGCGATAATCATTCTCGAAGTATTCAGCAAAAAGACTCAGCAGACCTCCAAAAAAGTGATAGATGTCTGTAAAAAAAGAATAAAGGAATATGACAATGCGTAAAGAGAAA
>JABMQQ010000232.1 GCA_013202495.1 Fidelibacterota bacterium
AGCATTAGAAATGATAGTTGATTCCAATTTTCTGCATATCAGACAACTCATGCTGGCTGAAAGAGTAGTCAATAATAAACTTTTTTAAGCCAATGCCAAGACCTAAGGATGGTGTGTATCCATCGTAGCCTCCTCGTAGGAAAATAGTGTCCTTCACTTTGATCCCAATACCATATTGCCTAACGTTTACATACTTAGTCTGCATAGAACTCGTAATGGTAACTTGAGATGCATATTTTGGAAAATTTTGTGTTATGGAGAAACCTCCAACCGCGCTCCGTTTAATAGCGTCCTGGTGTTTCGTGGTCCAGTAAACGGGTGTATTTAAAATATCACTTAGAAAAAGACCAATTCCAAACTCAGTCCTGATTAATACCGTACTCATACCTGCAAGATTAAAGAAAAGTTGACTCCCAATATCAATTCCAAATCCCAAACCTCGATTGTCCACCAATACTTTATCGATGTACTTTGCTGAAACCCCCAGGGGTAATCTGCATGGAATTTTAAAAAATTTCCACCCCAGGTTGATCTCAAACTCAAACTGTCGGGCTATACTTATAAATGCTCCATCTTCTCGATAGTCAATTAGTGTGCTTTGAGTATTGCCTATGGCCAATACAGAATCGCGACGATCGGAAGGTGTTAAACCAGATAGGTTTGGTCTTGAGAAAAGGTCATCAACTGAGCTATGAACCATAGTAACACCCAGAACATACGAATCACCCAGGCTATATTTTCCTTCAATGCCCAGGTTGTTTGAGAGACCTTGAAATTCCTGATATACGAGACTCACCTGCTGAGCCCTATCACCTGTAGCAAATCCAGCCGGATTATTCAAAGCATGACCCGATCCCACTCTAGTAGCCACCGCACTATAACCCAATGATTGAACTTGTGGATGATGACTGGCCAGAAGGAAGGCATCTGCATATTCTCCTGCAAACAAGACCTGAGTCCCAAGGAAAATCAGAAAAATTGATTGCTGAATAGCTCTCATCGGTTTTTCACCATCTTCCCGACTGGACCAAGAATCTCTTCATCATCCAATTGACCTTTGATACGATAAAAGTAGACTCCGTTTGCTACGAAGTCGTCTGAACGATCACGACCGTTCCAGGGGACTTCATGATATCCAATCGCTCCAAGGCCTATGCTCACACGTGCGCTAAATAAATCGATGGTGTGAAGCTTATAACCAGAGAGTGTAAAAATATCTATGGCTACATCATCCAGGGGTTGGGTGAGCTCATAGATAATAAGAGTTTCACCTTCAAAGGGATTGGGGAAATTGCCATAGTCATAGATGGCCGCTGCACCAGCAACTACACCAGTAATTGATACCACTTCTGACCAGTTTCCCAGTGCATCACTCATCTGATAAGATAGGTTGTGCTCGCCAACTTCGAGATCGAGCGCAACTGTGGCGCTCATGATTTGACCGGACTGAGTCGTATCCCCCAATTGTGCTTCCACTGGAGTTCCATCAACAATGACCTGAACACTTGCTGCATCCCAGGAGAAACCATTTTCATCTTCTCCCAAAAGATTGAGGTGACTGGAATTCAGCAAGTAATCACCGTCAAAGAATAATTGACCCTCAATCATCATAGAAACATCGGGACCAGCATAATCTTGCTTTTGACCCATTGTGATCAAACCAGCTCCATTCAACAAATAAGTGTCTGGCTGAACTGGATCAATATATACCCATGCTGAGAGATTCAGATCTTTTTGAAAGAGTTGTCTGGGCGATTGGACTCTGAACGTGAATTCCTGACTTGATGGTTCAAGCAAATAGATTGTTGAATCCTGGTACAGTGTTACCCCTGGCAAAGCTGAGATTGGTTCATTATAGGGTCTGATTCTAATCCATGATGTATCACCTTGATCTCCAGAGATGCTTCCACTTGACCAAAGTTGGAGTGTATCTGCTGACTGTCCATCGAATGTGATGCCTAATCCAGGTAGAATCTGATAATATTCAGAGCTCAAGACCCTCGTCAGGGCATTGTCGCTCAGTTCAAGATCATTAAGAATATTCAATGAAGCGATCACCTCTACAGCATCAATTCCGAATATCAGAGGAAGAAATACTGAATTATTCCCTTCATATATCTCAATAGTTTTATCTGTTATTTGATCACCGCTTGACAAGGCTGCTTCAACATGCATGGCAGCTGTTGTCATATTTTGGCCACTCAGTGAATAATCAAGATATACACCAGTAAGATCACCTTTAACGCCAACTCTTAACTCACTGATACTCAGAGTGATATCTTGTGGCAGATAGAGTGTGAACGTAGTAGATGTTTGAATGTGAGCACCCCCAGCGAAAGCAGAAAAAGAGTAGTAGGTGGTCGTGGTTCCTGCACTCAAACGGGTGGTATCTGCAAGCGCCCACCACTCTCCGTCTCTGATGAGTTCTATGCGGGCCTGATTAGATCCAGAAAGTACGAGAAGCATGCTATCAGCTTGGAGAGTAGAGCTGTGAAATTTCACTCGAATGGCCAGGATTGGAGATTGGGACAGCTCCTCTGCTGTAGGTGGTTGATGTTCAAACCAATCCGAAGATATTGAGTAGCTTGCATACCCCTGGACAGAAGATTCATTTATTCCCCGATCCAGAGTAAAGATTGTCCTTCCCATTCCCGATGGTGCCAATGCTTCCTGGGAAATAATAAAATTTGAATTTGGTTGGCTAGGATATGTTTGGGGTAAGGACCACCAGGGTTGATTATCTGCATTAATTGGCAACAGATTGATGTCTCCCTCTGCTGTTCCCACATAATTCAGACTTAACTGCTCTGTGGTTTCGTAAATAGGTTTCTCTGACACAAAAGATTCTTGCATTTCTGGACGGAGTAAGCGTGTAGTTGGATCCCCCAGATAATTGTACTGGAAGAGCATGGATGGTTTTAAATAATCGTATCCACTATTGGCCAGGAAGTATTCCATTCGAGCAATATTGATGATCTCCCCTACGGTCTTGTCGTCCTCAAGTAGTCGCCTCATGAGTGGCTGCACCATTAGATAATCATTGATTAGCCAGCCCACTCCAGAGGAGCCAAACCATCCAATAGCCCCAGCAGGCGATTCTGAAACAACAACCTCGCCCAGTCCCCTAGTCTGTGCAAATGAAGCGGTAAAACAAGTCATACTGGTCACGAAAGCTGGAGGTATATCTTTATCCAGATAATTAATATCATCTCTTACGAAGAGAGATCTGTCTGCCCAGACAGCACCACCACCATGTCCCAGAAAATTAATGAGCAGTTTACCCCTATTCCAATGCTCGATCAATGAATCCGTATCACCCCAGAAGATTTGCCCCTCTGAGTCGCGATCGATGAATATCCTGGAAGGCATGTAGGCCGGAGGTACCGTATTCCTCAGGATGGACTGGGTTTGGATTTTGAAAGTTGTATCGAATCCAGCAATGGTAATGAGTTCGTTTTGCCAGGTACCAAAATTTTCGCCTGACCCATAGTTAATCAGCTTGGTAATTGAGGTATTAAGATCCTCTATGTCATCGCAGGGAATCCTGCCAATGTGAATATCTGGAAGATAATCATCACCATTGATAAGACTGTACCAGTAATCGGCCTCGGCTGCTCCCCAACCATAGGTTTGCATATAGAATGTAGGGATATTCTGAATTCGCGTGTCCCGCTTTGTCTGTTGGGGATTTGATATAGCATCACCAAACAATACAGCATATTCTGGGTGGGAGGACCAATGATTGTTCGCATATCGTAAAAAGGATTTGATGGCCAGGGGTGAATGAATACCCCAATTGAACTCATCATATATATCTGCCACAGAGACTGCAATGGGATTCCAACCCTCACTTCGCTTGAATTCCAGGTAGGGTTCCAGATCTTCAACAAATTGCGGGATGGTGATGACAATCATATCAGCGTCTTGCTCTCGTAACAGCGCTGTTGTGTCTATGATTGTTTTGAGAGGTTGTAATATCCCATCAAGACTGGATGCCCAATAGTCAGGTGTGGCCTCCGTAGAGTGATCCTGGAAAACGAGACTGTATTCAGGTTCAACTGCATCCCAGTTTTCTCGAATAGTAAATCCAGTAATTTTTGATAGCCCCTCTTTGTAGAGAACCAACTCATGTGATTGAAATCCCTGGATTTCATATTCAAGATTGGTGGAGGGATTGATGAATGATTTTCTAAATCTCAGATGGTCTTCGTGTGCTTTTAAAAGATGCTCATAACCAATTTCAATCCAATTCAACACAATCTTATCATAATTCCCCGGCTCCGTACTGACGGGAGCGAATATAGCAAGCGTATTATCTCCATTTACCGCAAGGATATTGTGTGAAAGGTTCAGTGCAGATGGCGATGTGAGGACATACTCTTCTTGTTGAATCCAACTACCCTCGCCAATGGAATGATCATTCATGAAGGCATAGAGGGTATGACTTTTCACCTCCCCCGTATCGCTGTAGGTCAGACCGTGAAGGCCAATGGATACTTGCAAATTTTCACTGGATCCACGAAAAGGATTGGGTAAGAAATAATTCACCTCTTTAGTAACACCAGAATTTACAGATTCCCAGAAATAGTGATCCCTGGTAATACTGGGCATATCAGTATCGACCTGCCCTAACCTTTCGAAATCATTATCCTCTTCTATATGAATCCTGTCCCAGAATGTAGTTGGTCGAACAGGCGTTAAATCTACCAAAGCACCTGATTCTTCAACAAAGCGTAAACCATCTGCCCCACCCCAATCAAGCCAATAGACATTTATATCAGAAAAAGCGTCGTAATATTGAGTTTCACCGTCAAAATATTTTTGTCTGCCTAGAAAATCAAAATAGTCACCTGAGTTAAAGATGTCGTCACCATGATCATTGACGTGAATCGCCTGTTCTTCACCTCGTTCCATGAGAACCAGAGATCGACTGCCAATATGTTCAGATGGAAAATCATCCATTTGTGAAAGGGAATCATAGTAAATGCGGTAAATACCATCCTTGAGGACATGCAGTTTGAGTTTACCCTGACCCAACCCAGAATTATTTTCGGATAGGGTCCGATTTGGTGTATAAGAGTAATGATTAAGATAAAGCTCTTCATTTTCAAGCTGAGATGGTGTTGATATATCTGTGCTAATATTCACAGTTATACGCTCAGGAATTATCAATTGCTCCCCACCACCGTTGAACTGGGCACCCATGACATTAACGGCCCATAATTGATATCCTTCAGCGTCCTTGATATGCTTCAGGCTGACTATTCCACTACCCAAAGGATATGTCGGAAGTGTTTGCAGATTCATTCCCTTTGCTTGTTCCACGGGAGCAGGTTGGGATTCAGATATTGGAAGTGACTGGGTAAGTCCCAGATCAAAATCAATAATCGGCGGACCTGAAAGTGTGAAAATCATTTTTGATTTGACAGGAATTCGAAAACCATTATCCAGCACAGTCTGATTCCACCCGGAGTATTCAAGACCATCTGGTTGAATGGCAATATCATCGATATTGGGGATATCAATGGTCCAGATAATTTCGGAGTGAGAGTTTGCATTCCCTGCAGAGCCAGTACGCTGCACAGAGTCTGCTGAGAGAAAGGATCCCAGAATAAGGATCCATATCAGCGTTTGTCGCATATTAAATAATCAGGCTATTTAGCACTTTGCGCAATTGAATCTCATCAAGACCACGTTTCATTACTCCGTTATGGACATGTGAAAGAGTCCCCGTCTCCTCAGAAACTACTAGAATATGTGCATCTGTCTCTTCGGAGAGTCCCAATGCGGCGAGATGTCGTGTCCCTAGCTTCATTCTGGCCCCATGTGGCTCTTCTGATAGGGGAAGAATACATTTGGCTGACTCAATAACTTCATGACTGATTATAACCGCTCCATCATGTAAAGGTGATGTAGGATTGAATATGGATACAAGGAGTTCGGCTGAAACTCTGGCATTAATTGAAGTTGATTTTTCCTTGATGTGTTTTAGACCAACCTCGCCTTCCATCACAATCAGCATACCCCATTTGCGCTCCTGGCAAGTTATGATGGCATCGGATATCTCACCTACCATGGCGAGATTCTTAACCCTGAACAGGTATCTAACAAAGGGGTTTTGACCCAGATATATCAAAATTCGCCTCAACTCAGGTTGAAAAAGAATAACAACGGCAATAACCCAGACTGTGGAAAGATTGGACAGGAGCCAGGACATACCATGCAGTTCTGCCCAGCGAACAATAACTGATAAGAGGATGAGGATGAGGATACCCGAAAGCAATTGTGCTGCTCTGGTCCCCTTAAATATTTTGTACAATGAATACAACACAAAGGAGACAGCGAGAATATCCACAACATCATAGACCCGCACTGATAGAAAAGCGAGAGAGAATAATTCATAGCGCCAGAAATAGACAGTTACGGCTGTAACCAGCAGTCCAAGTATGATAAAGAGAATATTTTTTTTGTCAGACACTATACAATTTAATCCGAATGCTTTTGAATGGCACTGAAGATATCAAGAACTTGTCTAGTTTCAGCAACATCATGAACCCTGAATAGTCTAACCCCTTGTTGGTAAGCTGAGATCACTGCTGCCAATGATCCCCCGAGACGTTGATCAACTGTTGAATTATCAATCATACCAATGAATGATTTGCGAGATGCGCCAAGAAGTAAGGGTCTCTTTAAATCTCCAATACTGCGCATATTCCCCATCAATCTTAGATTGTCCGACAACGTCTTCCCAAAACCAATACCAGGGTCCAATACAATCTGTTTGATATCAATTCCGGCAATTGCAGCGGCTTGAAGTCTATCCATGAAGTATTCTTTAACCTCATCAAGGACATCACCATAAACAGGAGCGTCCTGCATGGTTTCTGGTTTGCCCTGCATATGCATGAGGATATAGCCAGCCATACTTTCGCCTACGAGTTCAAACATTTCTAAATCACTTCCACCAGCAGAAACATCGTTTACGATGTGGGCTCCTGCATCAAGAGCAGCTTTGGCGACACTGGACTTCTGGGTATCTATGGATATAATAGCATCGGTTTGTGAGGCTAGTTTCGCAATGACAGGAACTACGCGTGATATTTCCTCCACTGATTCTACTGGCAGTGACCCGGGACGAGTAGATTCCCCCCCCACATCAATTATGTCTACTCCCTCTGCCAACATTTGATGTGCTCGAGAAACTGCTTTTGCGGGATCAATGAATTGAGCACCATCACTAAATGAATCAGGAGTCACATTTAGAATACCCATTACTAGTGGTGTATTTAGATGTAACTCCTGACCCTTAATCAACCATTTATTTTGCCCTATTTCATATGAGACTCTGTCCTCAGTCATAGGAAATAGATGTAATTTACTCTTTTGGCTCTTCTGGGGTTAGTTCTGCCGAACCCTCACTCTCAGGTGCTTTCTTTGGTTTAGCAGGTCTTCTTCTAACGGGAGCCTTTTTCTTAACTGGGGCGGGTTTCTTCACTTCTTCCTCAGCTTTTTGGGGAGTATCCTTAACTTCAGGCTTATTTACTGGAGCAACAGGCTCAGTAACAATTACAGGTTCATTTTCAACCTTCGGAGCAACAGATTCAGCAACAATTACAGATTCATTTTCTACCTTTGGAGCAACTATCTCCTGTTTTTGTCGTGGATTCGCAGACCGCTGTCTGGGATTGTTGGACCTACCCCGTCCCCGACCTGGATTATCACTTTTCTCAGTATTTTGGTGAGCATCCTTATCTTCAGGCTCCTTCATAGGTGCAGCAGTCTCAGCATCAATTGCAGGTTTATTTTCAACCTTTGGAGCTACTACTTCCTGTTTCTGTCGAGGATTCTCAGAGCGTTGTCTGGGATTGTTGGATCTACTCCGTCCCCGCTGTGGATTCTCACTTTTCTTTACCTGATTAGGATCTTCGTACTTCATCCCTAATAATCCATCAAGCTGACGACCATCTATACTTTCTTTTTCCAGTAGCAAATTTGTGATTTTTTCTAATTTGTCCTGATTCTTAGAAATGATGTCTGTGGCTTTTTTATAGGCGGTATCGATAATCTTCCGAACTTCAGCATCAATCTTTTTTGCCATATCTTCACTAAAGTCACGATGCATTCCTAAATCACGACCAATAAAGATTTCTTCTTTCTTCTGACCATAAGTCATGGGACCCATTTTTTCGCTCATGCCCCACTCGGTAACCATTTTTCTAGCGAGAACCGTTGCTCGCTCAATATCATTCCCTGCTCCGGTGGTCATCTGATTAAGTACGACTTCCTCAGCGACACGTCCACCCATAAGGATGGCCAGCATGCCTTCCATATAATCTTTGGAAAAATTGTAGCGATCATCTACGGGTAATTGTGCTGTGAGACCTAGTGCACGCCCCCGGGGAATGATAGTAACCTTATGAACTGGATCAGTACCATCAGTCATTCGGGCAACCAATGCATGTCCGGCTTCATGAACAGCGGTCGTTTTCTTTTCTTTTTCAGTGATAACCATGCTTCGACGTTCTGAACCCATCATCACTTTATCTTTAGCATGCTCAATATCCACCATCTCAACACGTTGTTTTCTGTGTTTGGATGCGAGTAGAGCTGCTTCATTGATCAGGTTTGCCAGATCAGCTCCTGACATTCCTGGAGTTCCTTTAGCAATGATGTCCAGGCGGACATTTTTGGCCAAAGGAATATTCTTGGAGTGAACTTTAAGAATGGCTTCACGTCCACGAACATCTGGGTTATCCACTGAAATCTGTCTATCAAAACGTCCAGGTCTCAATAAGGCTGAATCCAACACATCTGGTCGGTTTGTAGCAGCCAGCAGAATAATGTTATCAGTCGTTTCAAAACCATCCATCTCTACGAGAAGGGCATTCAGGGTCTGCTCCCTTTCATCGTGACCGCCCCCTAAACCAGCGCCTCGTTGTCGACCAACGGCATCTAACTCATCAATAAATATGATGCATGGTGCATTTTTCTTGCTCTGCTCGAACAAATCACGAACACGGCTGGCACCTACACCAACAAACATTTCGACAAAATCAGCACCACTAAGGCTATAGAAAGGAACCCCTGCTTCACCAGCAACAGCCCGGGCCAATAAGGTTTTTCCAGTTCCCGGAGGTCCAACCAAAAGCGCACCCTTGGGAATCTTTCCACCAAGTTTTTGGAAACGATTTGGATGCTTCAGATATTGAACAATTTCTCTAAGCTCATCCTTGGCTTCTTCACAACCGGCGACATCTCTAAAAGTGGTTGCAGGCTTTTCTTGGTCAATGATTTTTGCACGGCTCTTGCCAAAGGAAAAAATACCTTTCGTTCCACCTCCGCCAGATTGCATGCGACGCATAAGGAAGAACCAGAAAAAGATGATCAGGAACCAGGGTAAAATCTGAAATAGATAGTCAACCCAATCGCGGGTCTCATCTTGAAATTCATAGACAATCCCCATAGCATCCCATTCTGCAGTTACATCACTGTCAATAGTTGGAGATAGTACGACCCAGAATTTCATGTAATCTTTACTAACACCATTTATTACGGTGGTTTCAGGAATTTTCAGTGTTCCATGGAATTGGTTCTTCTTTAGAACAGCAGTTTCAATTTTTCCGTCTATTAGCAACTCTCTATACTCAGTATAACCCAATTTTTGAACATGTTCAGTATCCGTTTTTAAAACCTGGGCAAATATGAATACAGACATCAGGATAACGACCCACAGAAGCGTCGTTTTCAAACCTTTTTGCCAATTCTCATTCCCCTCACCGGGACGAGTAATCTTAATATTCGTAGATTTTTTTACTGGTTTGGACTCAGGTCTTGGAGTGTTTTTGTGTCTTGAATCCTTTTGAGCTCTTTTATCTCTATTCCCCTTGTTATCCCTATTATCACGCGGATTGCGGCTATCTGCCTTATTGTAAGGTTTTCTTGGCGGTCTACGACGTTGATTAGAGTTTCTATCGTTACGACGGGGAGAATTATCCTGATTTCGAGGACCTCTCTCCGGATTTTTATTTGGTTGATTGTCTGCGTTCATTGATATCCTTTTACAAATTCATATTTACAGGAAATGCCCAGATTGAGGGTAGGTTCCTGAATTTTTGGTCTAGATCCAATCCGTAGCCTACAAGAAAGCGGTCTGCAACTTCAAAACCAACATACTCAGCTTCAAATTCGAGCTTAAGACATTCAGGTTTTAAAAGTAGAGAGGCAAAGGCAACCGAGGCAGGTTGGTTCTCTAGAATTCTATGTTTCAAAAATCGGGCTGTCAATCCACTGTCAATGATATCTTCAACTATGATCACATCACGATCGGTGATGATACAGCTAATATCTTTAAGAAGTCGAACTGTCCCGGATGATTGGGTTCCAGAATGATATGAGGAGACTTTGATAAAATCCATTTCACAATCAATATCAAGTCTTTTAGCAAGGTCTGCCAGGAAAAAGACAGAGCCATTCAAAACACCGATTAGGATCGGTACTTTACCAGCGTAATCAGTGGATATTTGTTTAGCCAGTTCATCAATTCTCTTCTCGATGACTTCGCGGGAAAAGATTTCTTCTAAAACCTGGCCGGTATATTTACCCATATTTTCCACTACTCGCGTATTCATTCAAACGTTCCCTTTTGAAATTGAAACTTTATACAGTGCTTTGATCTATTTTCTTTGATTACTTCTGCAGAAATCAATGCGGAATGGGCAGTACGAATACCTGGTATCCATATAAGTTCACCATCTCGCTCTACAATTGGATAATACTCTTTCAAATGAGGAGCAACTCGACTTGATTGCAGGATTTTAAAAGCAGAAATGGATCTTCCTGTGGCATCCACCACCATTTTGTCTCCAGGTGCAGCAACACGGGTGCTGTATGATTCAGGCTTGTGCTCATACCATAAATACGCTGGATCCTGAATATGGTCTTCAAGAAGTGAGGTGATAAATTCAAAATGAAAGAATGGAAACTTGTTCTCACTATTGATTGACAATGGTGTATTCGACCATTGATAATCAGATTTTTTAAATAGCGTTATTCCTCGTCTATCGCGGCAAGCCGTAACAGAAGTCGGAAGCTGAATTTCCTTACCAATTGCATCATCTCCATACAATGATTTCAAAGCATTGAAATGATTGGATGAGATTCCTTGTGGCATCAATGAAATTATTTGAAAAGCTCTGTCAAAAATCGCCTTTTGGATCGGCGAAAAATAGTCGGGGAGCTCACCCAATCCTAATGCTATTTTCGAAGCATAATCCGATCTAAACCCTTTTATATCAACATCTTCTATACTTGTTTCTATCAATCTATTTATGGCCTGACCCTCACGTAATATTCCCTCCAGGGAGGTTCTCAGACGGTGATCAATATCCCCACTCAGGGCAGGAATTACATTTGCCCTGATATTATTCCTTAAAAAGGAGATATCTGCATTTGATTGATCCGTTCGATATTCTAGCTGATGATTTTTCGAATAGATATTGATCTCTTCACGTGTGTAACTCAATAGGGGGCGGATAAAACTGCCATTCCACTCGCTGATGCCTGATAATCCCTGGATACCACTCCCCTGATATATATTCATCAGGATGGTTTCAAACTGATCATCCAAATGCTGACCCGTTGCTACATAGTCATACCCAAGTTGGTCTTTGAGCCCCATAAAAGCGGATCGACGTCTAATACTGCCAGCTTCTTCCAGACTCATGCCATTCAATTTTGCATACGCCTCGATGTCTTCGGTTATTACATGAACTGGATACCCACGATCTGCGCCCGCATGCTCAATAAATTCCCTATCTGCATCACTTTCTGTACCGCGCAGCTGATGGTCAAAATGAACGATACTAATTTCGAGATCTTGAATTTCGGTGAGTAGGTGTAGGAGCACTGTTGAATCAATACCACCTGAACAGGCGACCAACACCTTGAGGTTGGATCTATACCAGTCTGATGATTGGTAGGAGTGACGAAATGTTGTGTTATTCAGCATTATAACAAAGCGACCCTATTCAGATCAATAGAGTCGCTTTGCTTTCATTCATATTTTGTAAGATGATTATACCTCATCAAAGAACCAATCGCCTAATGATTGAATTTTCTGTTCGTAAGAATTTGGATACATAAACCACGTTGCTGCAGAGATAGAACTCAGAAGTGAGTTGCCATCTTGGGGAGTGAAACAGAATCCTACTAGTTCTTTGCCGTCATCGATAAGTTGAAGACTTGGCGAAGAAACCACCATCTGGTTTAAAATGCGACCATAATGTCCATGATCTCGTCCAAAAGAAAAGACCTGGCTGGAGAGTTTCTTCTCTGTTATGGCAACCAAAGGATTTTTTTCAAAAATGTCCATAACCTGGGGCATTGTCATGGCTTCTTTCATCTTAATGTTGAAATGAACAATGTGCATGTATTGTGTATTCAACTTCATGGCAGATGAAAAAATGTTCACATCATACCCTAAAGTTTTAAACAGATTAGCCGCATCTTTGGCATGATGTGTACCATATCGCTCTGAGCTATGATGACCAACTTCTGGAGCAGGGATAAAATCGTTTGCCTGACTTAAGTCATTAGCTCTACGAATCATAACAAAACGGCCATCCAGTAGATTATCTGGATTGCCATTGTGCATGCCAATTGTCTTTACAAGGGACGAGAGATTGTGCGTATTGCATGAAACAACCTGCAAAAAGCGATCTTCCCCTTGAATAAGAGCTTCATCATTGATTCCACGAGCATAAGGTTTACCAAAGCCAGTTTCACTCCCCTGTGCAATAAATCCTAGGGTATTGTGATCAAAATTATGGTAGTATTTGACTTTGTTTTTGTGACCAACACCTTTGGGTGTACAATCAATAACTACTGCAGCTCTATCAATTGCTTCGACTGTGGAAAAAGCAGGCGCTAAGCCAATATCCTGAAAGCCTTCAAACGCTTCTTGATCCGTTACCAGACGAGCCCCACGTTTAAGTAGGCGCAAAACCTTGGCGTGTTCACTTTTTAGTGGGGTTCGTTTATGAAAGGTTATTTCATCAATCCCGAGGCTAGCTTTATAGTCAGATAACAATCCTATTAATGGCTCACCAATTGTGCCCGTACCTACAACGTGTACAATTTTCTTAGACATCTCGAACTTCCCCTATTTCTTTTGGTCAATAAGCTCTTTTAGGAGTGTCATCTCCTGATTTAAATGATCCACTTTTTTGTTCATATACCAGATGAAACCAAAGATTCCCAACCAGATGAAGCCATAGGCTAGAAATAAATATACAAAGGCGTCCATTTATAATATCTCCATTTCTTTGAACTGCTTATTTAGAGTGTCTTCAAGCGTCAATAATTGATAACGTTTGCGAATCAAATACACATATAGGAGTGTAAATGTTGCCAGTGAAAACATAAATGCGAAAAACATGGGAGCGGCCAAACTACCTTCGCTACTGGCCATGACAGCCTTGGGATGTTGGGTTTCCCACCAGCGAATTGAATAATAGACAATTGGAACATCAGTGAACCCGATAATTCCTACCACTGCAGAAAGGTTGGCTCTCTTACTCCCATCCGGTAGATAGCGACGGAGCATGAGGAAAGCCACATAGATGAGCCACAATATCAATGATGATGTCAGGCGCACATCCCAGGTCCACCAAATGCCCCAAACGGGTTTTGCCCAGATTGGACCGGTAATCAAAACCAGAGAGATGAAGAGGACACCAATTTCAGCTGATGCCACTGAAATGAGCTCGTATTTGCGGTTCCTGGTTGCCAGATAGGCTACACTCCCACAGAAGACGACAAAGAAGGCCAGGAAACCGAGCCAGGCACTAGGAACATGGAAATAGAATATCCTTTGCGCAATCTGTTCAGCAGGATTGGAAGCCTTGATCTGCGGCACCCACAGGAAAATCAAATAGATGCTTACCGAAAAAGCGATAAGTAGAGTAATGAGCAATATTTTATCAATTTTGGATCTCATGAATTGCCTTTAGTATTTTGACTTGGTTTGTTCATCCTAATCTTCAAGAATGAAATCAAATAGCATATAGGAAAGGGTGAAGAATATAACATCAAATGCTCCTACCCTCACAAGAAGTGGATAAAAAGCTTCTGTCACTTCACCACTCAAGACCATGCCTGTGAGGGTTACAGACCAAATAATAATGGGTGAAACCAATGGCCAAAGCAAGAGAGACAGCAGTATTTGTTGATTCCTGGTATGGACAGCGACTGCTGAGAGAATGGTTCCCAAACTGGTAAACCCAATGGTCCCAGCTAATAAAACCGGTATAAGCCTGAACATTCCTAGAGAAAGCTGCAGATCGTAGAAGATGACGAAAATGGGAAAGATCAATGCCTCAAACATGAGCATGATGATGGTCACACTAAAAAACTTACCGACATAAATCTGTCCACCATCAACAGGCATCAGGGCCATGGCTCGGAGATTTCCATTTTCCTTCTCCAGAGCAAAAGACTGGTTCAGGCCAAACATACCTGAAAAGACAAAGGCCACCCAGAGGAGTCCTGGTGCGATTTCAAGCATAACCAGCCTGGATACTTCAAAAGTAAAATTAAAAATGACAAAGATCAGTAAGGAGAATATCCACATAGCCAGAATACTCTCTTTTGATCTGAACTCCATCCGTAGATCTTTTTTCAGAATTGATATCGCTGTACGCATCATGACTCTAATCCCCCAGCTTCTGCACTGAAGAATTTTTCTCGAATAGCATCTGGACTTGTATCAGCTATCAACCCATCCTTGACAATCTTATGTTTAGAAATAACAATGTATCGATCTGAGAGTTCGGTTGCCGTATGGAGGTCATGGGTAGTCAGCAATATTGTGCGACCCATTTCCTTTTGTTTTTTCAATAAGGTGATGAGCATTCCAATAGCATGTTGGTCCAGACCTGTAAATGGCTCATCCAGGAGCAGTAGGGATGGTTCATGCAATAAAGCTCTGGCAATGGTTAAACGTTGGGTCATGCCCCTGCTATAGGTTGCTACCAGATCAAACCGACGATGAGTGAGCTCAACATCGCTGAGCACCTCCTCAACACGCTGTTTTGCATCAGGCACATTGTATATACGACTGTAGTATTCAAGGTTTTCAATGGCTGTCAAATTGCCATAGAGAAACATCTCATGAGATATTACAGCGAGTTTCGCCTTGTTTTCACGATCGCTGGGATCTGTCCCAAAGAGCTTTACTTCACCCTCACTGGGTCTTGAAACACCACTGACAATATTGAGGAGTGTTGTTTTTCCAGCACCATTGCGACCAAGAATACTTACAAATTCCCCCGCTTGTACAGAGAATGTTACACCCCTGAGCGCAATAATGCGTCCAAAATCTTTGGATACACCTAGAACTTCTAGAGCTGGTACGCCCAAATTACTTTATCCGATCCAATGTTTTATACACTGAAACAAGCTGATAGAGAAGCTTATCCTTCGCATCTGCATCTGTGGACGTATCACCTAATTTAGCATATTGTTTCAATAAATCAGATTTTTGCTTTTTCAACAAATCAATGGATTCCTGTTTCAAATCTTCACTCTGTTGAGTCACTGACACAAACAAAGATATAAGAAGTGCCATTACCAGGACACCTGCAAGAGCTAACTCAATACTGGAATCAATACGATTTTCAATGACAATTTTTCCTGTATTTTGCTGCTCGGAATGATCATGATCATCTGTACCAGATTCGGATATGCCTTTGCCTGAAACTTGAAATTCCAACATGGTTCCCGCTTTAACACCCTCAATGGCATAGATAGCAAGACCATTCTCGCTGTCCGTACCTTCACGTGACAGACCAGGTGCTGAAATAGATAGGTCTAGAGGCATTGTATACACGTGAAAATGATCAATAGCATAGCCTACCAATTCGGTTAGAGAGGTTCCACTGGGGTCATATGCAACATAGTATGACAGATCAATCTCAGATTTACCAGGCTTGATGGGATTTGGCAGTACTTGCCCATTGTCAGAATCTATAGGTCCCGTCCTCACTGGCATAGTACCACTTTTAAAGGTCAAATTTTCTAGTTCTGTTACATTTTCCGGAACGTGCACTTTTGCTAAACCGGGAGATGCGGAAAAAGTCACTGGAGGCGAAGACAAATTCTCAAGAACAATACGCTTTTGAATGTATAGCTTATCATCAAACCCATAAATTACAAAGAAGGGTACCGATGCGTTAACATCATGGATGGTTTCACTGGATTCATAAACTGTCAAAGAGGTTTCCCATGCAGTAACACCAGGTGTGGGAACAAACATCGCTGAATAGTTCACTCCCCCAAGTGTTGCACGAACCAGATATTGATTCTGTGAACCTGATGCTACATCACTAAATGTAGTTGATTTGACTACATTTGAAGCCGAAGCAACTTCAGCCATGCCAGCAGTAAGATCAATGAGAGCTACACGATCAGCTTTCCCAGATTCGTTTTTTGTTCCATTAACAATATTAACACGGAGATCACCGGCAAGACTTAATCCGGCTATCAGCTGCAATATCACGAGTTGCAGAATTAATCGCGACTTCATGACAACCCCTTTCCGCATTTCATGCAGAATTTGGCTTTGGCAAGATTCTCAGTACCACATTCAGTGCAAAATACAGCGGTCTGGATTTTCGACCCCTTTTTCTTCTTTTTCTTCTTTTTACCAAGATATTCTATATCGTTCTGTATACGATCCATGAGTTTACTGGATTTTTGGTTTTCCAGTTTCTCCATGACACGACCAGCTTCACTGAGAAATGAAGTCCGAATAGTTTTGAAATCTTTCTCACTCAAACGTCCCATGGCAAAATCAAATTCAAGATCTGCAATATTGCCATAAACTCGCTGCTTTCTTTCTGCGAGTTCTTCAACTTCCATATGCAGTGAAACCCAGGTACTATCTTTTTTGAATAGAGGCATGACAATCCATACAAGAAAGGCCAGCCCTGTGAGATAAGCTAAATAACTCATTATTCGGCTCCCCCCTTGGACTCACGCAGATTTGGCAGCATGGCGAACAAAGTTCCTATACCCAGAATAAATGCACCGATCCAAACCATGGTTACAAATGGATTTCTATAAACCTGGACAATGACTTTGGTTCCATCATTGCTCATACCTGAGAGCACAGCATATATATCCTCGCGGAATGTTGAATAGATGTCTACTTCCGTTGAGGGTTGCTCTGAAGCGAAATAGAATCTTTTCTCAGGAGTAATAACATCAATAAGTCGATCATTTCTGTACATTTCCAACTCAAGGGTTTGGGATGAGTAGTTCTCATTCTGATCTTCAGTTATTTTGATGGCATTAAAAGTGTAAGGCCCCAAGTCAAACGAGTCTCCCTCACCTACTTCAGCCCGTGTCTCAGAGTTGAAAGCATTTCCAGTAAATCCTATGAACATGACCACCATGGCGGCATGGATCAAATAACCACCATATCTTCGGGTATTTTTTCTAGAGAGCATATACATGGCCACCAGAAAATTTTCACCGGAATTCTTTTTACGGATGTTAGCACCCTTCACAAATTCAACGACAATGGTCCACATGACAAAAAAGGAAATGGCAAAAGAGCCCAGAGCCCAGCCATCCCGCATACCAAAGGCAAGCAAGACAACAACCAAAATAAAACTACCTAATATAGGCCACCCAAAGCTACGCTTGAGGGTTTCAACAGAGGTGTGTCGCCAGGCCAATAGTGGACCAACACCAGTCAGCAGCAGAAGTGCAAGACCGATGGGAATCATGATATTGTTGAACCAAGGAGGTCCTACTGTAATCTGATCACCAGTAAATAGTTCGCTAATGACAGGGAACATGGTTCCCCACAAGACTGCAATGGTCGCCAGAAGGAATAGCAAATTGTTAAACAGGAATCCACTTTCTCTGGAAACAAGAGATTCCATCTCTTCATCCGGTTTTAGATCCTTGCGGCGATACAATAGTAGTGTGACACTGAAAATTATTCCCATGCTTAAAAAGATTGCGAACGCTGGTCCTAGACCGGAGTTGGCAAAAGCGTGAACAGAACTCACGATACCACTACGAGTGAGGAAAGTTCCAAAAATAGAAAGCAAATAAGTGGCGATAACCAGAGCCATGTTCCAAATTTTTAACATACCCTTGCGCTCTTGAATCATAACAGAGTGCAGGTATGCAGTGGAAGTCAACCAGGGTAATAAGGAAGCGTTTTCCACAGGATCCCAGGCCCAGTAACCGCCCCAACCGAGCTCTACATAAGCCCATTTTCCACCCAACACGATACCAACAGCCAGAAATCCCCAGGTTGTGAGCGCCCAGCGTCTGGTAGTATGAATCCACCCGGCTCCGAGTTTGCCAGTAATTAGAGCTGCAATTGCAAACGCAAATGGAACAACCGAACCGACATAGCCAATAAATAGAATTGGTGGATGAATAATCATTGCAGGATGCTGGAGCAATGGATTTAAACCATGACCATCACGAGCAGTAAACTCCTGGAGGGTGTTTCCAAATTCCTGGTAAAGTGTCTGGAATGGATTTGAAATGAAAACGCTCAATATTGAAAAGAAGACCATAGTGCTTGCCATAACAAAGAGAACGTATGGCATAAGATCATTATTTTTATGACGATGCTGATATGCTACAATGGCGCTGAATATGGTTACAATCCAGGTCCACAGCAGTAATGAGCCGTTATGGCCAGCCCATAATGCCACAATCTTATAAAATAGAGGTAATGCAAAATTTGTATTACTGGCCACATACTCGATGGAGAAGTCACTGGTAACCAACAGATATTCTAGAGCAAGGACAGCAAGTGTTGTTACTGCAAAAGCGGCATATGCGCCTCTTCTAGCAGCTTCTAAAAGCCCTCTGCGCTTGGTCACACCTGCCGCCAATGCGGTGAGTGCGGTAAATACGCTTACCGGGAACAGAAAAAATAAAAGGATATTTCCTAAATCAGCCATTTAACTAAATCCTAACTATGTATATTTAAACCTCTGGGGAAGAATAATCAGCTTCATACTTCGAAGCACATTTTGCCTGGATGCGTTCTGCATTGAACACACCATCTTGCTGGAGTTTACCTGAAACGATTACTTCAGCGTCCATATCATTATTAAAAGTATCTGGAATTGGATCCTTTCCAATATAATGAATACTTAATTCGGAATTGCCTTCTGTAATGACAAAATCGAGGTCAAGATTATTTCTAACAATACTACCTTTTTTTAAATCACCGTTGACCTTGAGAGTTAAAGCATAAGCCCGAGATCCCAACAACTGGACCTCACTCACACTCTTTGAGTAGGACATGGTAGTGTCTTCTTTCATACCCTGAATCGCCAGCACAATCACAGCGACAATGATGACTAAAGAGCCTATTACAAACTTAAGTTTCTTATTATTCAATGGATGTAACTCCTATTTATGATTTAAATATATTCAAAAATTTTTCTTTCCAGGACAAGGCGTGTGGCTCAAGATGCACAGGATAGACTTCGACGTGTTCACCCCTAAGAATCTTTCCTGGATTTTCCTTAAGCAGTAAATCTGCATACTCAACACCGTATCTCTCTGATAGCCAGTCATATCCAGGCTTTGAGTAAAGCGGTCTTGATTGTAAATTGTGACTATCACTTCCCACTAAATGCACTGCATCTTTATCAAATAGAAAATGAGCAAGTTTCTCGCTGCTAGATCCCAGTGTACCCATAAAAGAGCCAATATCCAATTGCGTTGGGCAACCCATATTAATTAACTCTTCCAACCTTTTGGGATCCCTTTGCCATGGTTTAATACGCTCGGGATGCGCAATGATTGGAGTAATTCCCTTGCGGGTGATCTCGTAAATGATTCGTTCAAGATTATTGGGCACCGAATGAAATGAGAATTCAAGCAAGAGGTATTTGCCACCAATAAGGATATCAAGTTCATCGAGAATGATGGGCAACATATCCTGGTATCGAACTTCAGCAGCAACTGTAACTTCAAGGGAAAGCTCATGAGCTTTGATAAGCTCCATAACCGTTTGTGTGCTCTTTTCAATCTTAGCTTTCCACTCTCCAGTCCCCTTGATAATATCAGCTTCGTATAAATGCGGGGTCAAAACGAGATGTTCGACTCCCTGCCTTACCGCCTCTTTTAGCATAGATAGTGCCATGTCGTCATTTTTGGCACCATCATCTACTGCTGGAAGCATGTGATTGTGAATATCTATAATCTTAGAGATAAAGACCTCTTAAAAAACTGGGGTTTCAGTGTAGGTTCCGTAAACAACTTTCATGGCATCAACCATCTCACCAAGCGTGGCAGACTGGCGTACAGCTTCAAGCAGGGGTGGCATCACGTTCGCTCCAGACTCGCAAGCCTGAGTAAGATCAGCGAGTGCTTTATCTGTACTGGATTGAGTTCTGGTAGATCGGAGTGATTTGACCTTGGATACCTGATTTTCTTCGACGGATTTATCAATTTTGAGAACGGGGATATCAATTGACTCATTTTCGCGAATAAATGCATTCACCCCAACAATAAGTCGTTTTTTCTCATCGTACTTACGAGCCACATCATAAGCTGCTTTTCCAATTTCACGCTGGAAGTAGCCCACTTCGATGGCTGCCACAACACCACCCAATTCATCTATTGTGTCAAAATATTTTTCTGCTTCAGCTTCCATCTTATCTGTCATGGCTTCTACATAGTAAGACCCACCCAGAGGATCTATGGTAGATCCAACACCGGTTTCATAGGCGATGACCTGTTGTGTCCTCAGAGCAATCTCCACACTTTTCTCAGTTGGCAGTGCCAGCACTTCGTCCATTGAGTTGGTGTGCAATGACTGTGTACCACCCAAAACGCCGGCAAGTGCCTCATAGGCGGTCCTGACGATGTTATTTTCAGGTTGTGGTGCAGTTAGACTATGGCCAGCTGTCTGGGTGTGGAAACGGAGCATCCAGGACCGTGGATCCTTGGCGCCATATTTTTCCTTCATGCGCTTAGCATAAATTCGTCTGGCAGCGCGAAATTTTCCGATTTCCTCAAAGAAATCTATATGTGAGTTGAAAAAGAAACTCAGGCGTCTGGCAAACTTGTCTACATCCAGTCCCCTCTCGATGGCTGCCTCTACATAAGCAAAACCATCAGCGAGAGTAAATGCCAACTCCTGTGCGGCAGTTGATCCAGCTTCACGTATGTGATAACCGGATATGGAAATCGTGTTGTATGCTGGCATATGGTCGGTACACCATTCGATCATATCTGTGATGATATGCATGGATGGTTCAGGTGGAAAAATAAATTCTTTTTGAGCAATGTATTCTTTGAGAATGTCGTTTTGCAGCGTGCCATGCAGTTTATCAGATGCAACACCCTGTCTTTCCCCAACCACGACATACATGGCCAGGAGAATGATGGCAGGACCATTGATGGTCATGGAAGTAGAGACCTGATCGAGTGGAATTCCATCAAACAAAGTCATCATATCATCAATAGAGTTTATTGAAACACCGCAGTGTCCCACTTCACCAAGTGAAAGCGCATGATCTGAATCGTAACCCATGAGTGTTGGCATATCAAAGGCGACACTCAATCCGGTCTGTCCCTGCTCCAGCAGAAATTTGAATCTTTTATTGGTGTCTTCGGGAGTTCCAAAACCAGCAAACTGTCTCATGGTCCATAGACGACCTCTATACATATTTGGGTGAACGCCTCGTGTGAATGGGTATTCACCGGGGAATCCAATTTTTTCAATGTATTGGTCTAAATCCTGATTCTCTTCATCTGGCAAATATAATAAATCATTGGATAATCCCGAAATCGTATCGTAGTCATACTCACGCTCCTTGGATTCAGAAACTTTCTGTTTCCAACGTTTTAGGCTATCCTGGTAGGATTGGTCTGGCATAGTTGAACCCACTCCTGATAATTATGTAGTCAATTCAAGAATTGAAGCTGCAATTTCTTCAGACGTCAGCTTCACTTCGGCTAATAATTGTGCCCGTGATCCATGGGTCACAAATCTATCTGGCAAGGTGTGTGAATGTATCCTGGCACAATTTTCCACAGGTTCAGCAAAAGCTTTTATGGTCTGTGCAAGGCTACCGGGGTAATTATTCTCTTCAATGACCACAATGTGTTTGTTTGAGGTCATGAGTGATAGAAGCATTTCCTTATCGAAGGGTTTGATAAACTTGGCATCGATATAGCTGGCATTCACTCCCTCTGCATCAAGTATTTTCACTGCTTTCTCTGCTACAGGATTCATGGAACCTACAGCAATAATGGCAATGTCCTTGCCTTCTGAGACCAGCTCCCATTTCCCGATTTCGACAGCCTTACTCTTAATTGATTTTCTATTTAGAACTGCCGAGGCTTTGGGATATCGGATAAAGATAGGACCGTCATCGTATTCGAGGGCTGTCTGCATCATATGACGCAACTCTTCTCCGTTACGTGGCGCTGCCACGACAACTCCTGGAATGCTGGAGAGATATGCTAGATCCAAAACACCGTGGTGTGTGGGTCCATCCTCACCTACAAGTCCTGCCCGATCAAGCATAAATATGACGGGTAATTTCTGAACAGCAATATCATGCACCAACATGTCATATGCCCGTTGCAGAAATGTGGAATAAATCGCCACGAAAGGCTTTAAACCCCGTGCAGCCAATGCTGCTGCAAAAGTCACTGCATGTCCTTCAGCAATACCTACATCGTAGAAACGATCGGGATGTTCTTGAGCAAAGCCAGTTAAGCCGGTACCTTCGCGCATGGCAGCTGTAATCGCGACAACTCGTTTATCTTTTTTCGCGAGGGAGGTCAGCTCATCCCCAAAAATATTGAGAAAAGGTAGGACCTCATTCTTCGAGCTGGCTTGACCAGGTTTGGCTGCAGGACCAATTCCATGAAATTTTGTTGGATTTTCTTCCGCCTGAGCAAATCCCAAACCCTTCTTAGTTATGATATGCAGCAGAATCGGGGTATTGATATCTTTGATATTTTCCAGAGTGGAGATTAGAAGCGGCAAATCATTACCATCGATCGGACCGAAATATCGTATTCCCATTTCGTCGAAAATGACACCAGGCACCAATAGATTCTTGAGACTTTCCTCAATCTTCTTCATTCCCGTTCTAACGGTTTTTTTTCCAATGGGTAATTTCCCTGTAACATTCCAGAGTTCGTCTCTGACACGGTTGTACAGTGGATTCGTGGTAATTTTTGAGAGGTATTTTGACATTGCACCAACATTGGGTGAAATGGACATTTCATTGTCGTTGAGAATGATCATCATCCGGGTTCTCAGGTGTCCCAAATTGTTCAATCCTTCAAATGACAAACCACCTGTGAGCGCTCCATCCCCTATCACAGAGATAACCTGATGGTTCTCACCTTTTATATCTCGAGCGATAGCAAAACCAACCCCTGCAGATATGGATGTCGATGCGTGACCGGCACCATAGATAT
Source organism: Fidelibacterota bacterium (assembly GCA_013202495.1). Lineage (GTDB taxonomy): Bacteria > Fidelibacterota > UBA8477 > UBA8477 > JABMPR01 > JABMPR01. The sequence continues at coordinate 23,491 of JABMQQ010000232.1, forward strand.
CATGTTCACTTTCCAGGGGCTTACAGAAGCCCGAGATGCCACCATATTGACGGATAGTTTTCAGGGCTTCTCGACGTCCCGTCAAAATTTTATGCGCATATGCCTGATGACCCACATCCCAGATGATCTTGTCATTTGGTGAATCAAATACTTTATGGAGAGCAACCGAAAGTTCAACGACGCCAAGGGTTGGTGCTAAATGACCACCTGTTTCCGAAACTACCTCAATGGTGTAGTCTCGAACTTCCTGGCATAATTGGAGCAAATTTTCTTCAGATAGTGACTTAACATCAGCTGGAGAATCTATGGTTTGTAGTAATTTATATTTATCCGACATGGATAGATTACCTCGAATTTAAAACGATTTCATCCACAAAATATTTATGAATGCCTGGATCTTCTGTAAGCTCAGGATGAAAAGATGCAACCAACACATTGTCCTGTCGCATGAGAACTGGGTCAACGCCAAAAACAGCCAATGACTGCACGCCCGGTTTGATTTCTCGAAATTTGGGAGCACGAATAAAAATCGCATGAAAATCGTGATCCAACATGGTGGGGATTATCAGAGATGTTTTGAAAGACTCAATTTGACGACCATAGGCGTTACGCTCCGCTTTATAATCAATTTTATTAAAACAGCGTACTCTCTCATCATCTACCTGTTGACCCAGAAGTATGGCACCGGCACAAGTTCCAAATACGGGCATTGTTTCCAAAACCTCGTTCATGGGTTCCCACAAACCTTCCTCTTCAAGAAGCAGGCTCATGGTGGTTGATTCGCCACCAGGGAGTATCAATGCATCGATAAGCTTCAGATCTTCGGGTTCACGAACGGCTCTAGATTTAATGCCGAGTTTGCCCATACTGAATGCATGCTTGGCGAAGCTGCCCTGTAAAGCGACTACACCAATTGTTAAATCATCATATTCAGGTCGAACATCCAAAATAGCTCCCTACCAACCTCTATCTTGCATTCTATCTTCTGGATTGATTTCAATCATATCAAGACCCTTCATGGCCTTTCCAAGACCTTCAGAAATCTCAGCCAGTTTTTCGGGTTTATCATAAAATGTGGCAGCCTGGACGATAGCCTTGGCCATGGCTTCAGAGTCCTCAGATTTAAAAATACCTGAGCCCACAAAAATGGTTTCAGCACCGAGCTGCATCATAAGTGAAGCATCAGCTGGTGTTGCAATACCACCGGCTGAAAAATTTGGTACTGGAAGTTTGCCCGTCTCAGCTACCTGTGCAACCAGATGAAAGGGTGCTCCCATATTTTTTGCGGCTGCCATGAGTTGATCTGTTCTCAGTATACTCAAATTAGCCATCTCAGTTGTAATGGTGCGCATATGACGAACCGCTTCAACAATATTTCCTGTGCCAGGTTCACCCTTGGTTCTGATTAGGGCAGCCCCCTCACCGATACGACGCAAAGCTTCAGCTAGATTCGTGGCACCACACACAAAAGGGGTTTTAAAGTCATGCTTCCAGATATGGTTCGCTTCATCCGCAGGGGTCAATACTTCGCTCTCATCGATATAATCGATTTCTAGAGCTTCAAGAATCTGAGCTTCAGCAAAATGACCGATACGACATTTGGCCATCACTGGTATGGAAACAGCCTTCTGGATTTCTTTAATCATTTTTGGATCAGAAGCTCGTGCGATTCCCCCATCCCTACGTATATCAGCTGGAATTCTCTCCAGTGCCATTACAGCGACTGCACCTGCTTGTTCTGCAATTTTAGCCTGCTCAGGCGTGGTCACATCCATAATCACACCACCCTTGAGCATTTCAGCCAATCCTGTTTTTACTTCAAACAGCTCTTTTGTCATTTTCATAATCTCCAGAAACTAATAATGTCAATATTTACACACGTAATTTCACGTGTAAGTTATTTAAATGTTCAACGACTTCTTCAATAAGATCATCTGGTGAGGATGCACCTGCGGAAACACCTACTGATTCAGCCATATCAAACCAGCTTTCCTGGATATCGTAAGCATTTTCAACCATATATGATTGGGGATTTAAAGAAAGCGAAACTTCATGCAATCTTTTCGTATTAGCACTGGTGAAGGAGCCTACAATGATCATTACATCTGAAATGGGTGCAATTTCTTTGATTTGCCCTTGATTTCTTCGGGTTGGGAAGCAAACGGTATTCACAAATCTTAGATCAAAGATTTTCATGGAGAGGATGCCAATAATTTCCTGAACATTCTCTATCATCTGAGTGGATTGAGAGACAACGCCTGCCTTCTTCATCCTAGGTAGAGCTTCGGCCTCTGCGATTGATGCGATGATGACTGCTTCGGGAACTTGAGCCCTGATGGCCACTACCTCATCATGACCATGATCACCAATAATGATCAGTTTTCTGCCTTCTACATTCAGTTTTTTGATCTCATCATGGATCTCATGAACTAATGGACACGTAGCGTCTACAATAGTGATATCTTTCTTGCCAGCTTCAGCCCATAGTTCTGGAATGGTTCCATGTGCCCTAAAAAGGACTGGAGCATCCGTCACTTCCTCTAGGGAGTCAACTACTTTTACGTTTTCTTTGGCCAGATCATTCACCACACGCTCATTATGAACAATATCCCCCAACATATAAACTTTGCCGTGTTCCTGAGCCACCTCACGGGCTTTCTCAATGGCATCCCTTACACCAAAACAAAAGCCAGCATCCTTAGCGACTCTGATTTTCAGATGTTCAGGCATTTCTATCCCATGAATTGATAGCTTCAATGGATTTCTTGACGATTGATGCGGCAGCTTCCTCCAGGGTTCCATCTACATGACAACCTGCAGCAAAGGAGTGACCACCTCCACCAAAAGCTTGGGCAACCGTATTAATCGGAATTTTACCCTTGGATCTAAAACTTACATCAACCTTTTGACCGGACATCTTGGTGATAGAAATTCCGACTTCAACTCCCTTGATGGATCGAATAAAGTCCGAAAGTGAATTCATATCATCTGGGACAGCACCCAGAGAGCTGATATCTTCAAAATCAATGATGGACCAGGCCAATCGCCCTTCACATTCGTATTTCAACTCACTCAGAAGTTTTTGAATAACCTGGAGCCTGCCAGGAGTATTTAAGTCTTCGTATAGATAAACATATAGTTCATAAGGTTTCACACCTACTGAAACCAAATGGGCTGCAGCAAGCAGAGTTTCGGGATCCGTATTGTTAAACCTGAAATTTCCAGTATCGCTCATCATGGCTGAATAGATTGGAATGGCAATCTCAGTGCGAGAACTTGCCTCTTTATCCATGGAATTAATAAGATCATAGATGAGCACACCTGTTGAACTGGCTGTGGGAAAATCATACCGGACATCAAACTGAGATTTATCCCCAGGATGATGATCAATACTCACTTTTGTGATATCAATTGATTTAAGATCTTTGCCAAGATCCATGAGGCGATCATAATGACCAATATCAAAGGCGATAAACACATCAGAATCTGCAACGAGTTTTGCATTTTCAGCCGAATTGTAAACGTGAATGTCATCCTTGGTGGCCAGAAATTCAAGATTGACGCGTAGAGGTGATGGATTCAGGATATGAACCGTCTTACCTATAGATGTTAAATACCTGGCTAAAGCTAACTCAGATCCCACTCCATCTGCATCTGGTTGTAGATGTGTGGAAAATACAAATTTATCATTATCAACCAGCAAAGTCCGCAAGACTTCCCAGTTTCTTAGCTCCCCAGTTCGCTCAAGACTCATTTATGTAAAAATACCTCAATAAATATCTTCATTTTCACTTCATCGAATTACGCTCGAATCCGAAACATTGAATATATTCGTTAACCTACCAGATACAAACGATTCAGCAATCAGATCAATAAAAACCAAGCCTTTGTAATCATGATATATATTGGGTTATTTATATAGTTATTGGTACGTATTATGGCTAGAAATGTGGGGTGAGGAATGTCGATGAATTGGTTGCTGAACTGTGTTGATTGAATGGAATTTTATTTTCCATTTCGACATCCGACTAGCTGAGTGAGTGCCGCTCCCTCCTCGGTGCTCGACCCATCAATTCTTCCACTGCAATGGCTGGATCTTTATCCTCAAATAAAACTTGAAATATTTGTTCTGAGATAGGCATCTCCACACCTGTTTTGGAAATGAGTTGATGTACAGATCTTGCTGTATTGATACCCTCGGCGACCATTTTCATTTCTTCCAGGATTTCATTCAGTTTTCGACCTTTTCCCAACTCAAATCCCACATGTCTATTCCGGCTATGGGTACTGAGACATGTCACAATAAGATCGCCCATCCCACTTAGACCGGCAAATGTCTGTTCTTTTGCTCCAAGAAATACACCAAGACGCGTCATTTCAAAGAGACCACGAGTGAGCAGAGCTGCTAAAGTATTATCCCCATACCCCATACCAGCCAGGATTCCAGCTGCAATAGCTATAACATTTTTTAATGATCCACCATACTCTACACCGAGAATATCCACATTGGTGTATACTCGTAGCGTATCCGACATAAAAGCATTCTGTACCATCTTTCCTGAAGCTTCATCTGCACAAGCTGCCACTATGGTTGATGGCATCTCCTGAACGACTTCTTCAGCATGTGTTGGACCATACAAGGAGGAAATGTTACCAGCTGGATGGTCTGGAAGTGCATGAGCAATCACCTGACTCATGGTTCTCAGTGAATCATTTTCAATACCTTTGGCTACATTCACGATGATGGAATCCGCGTGGATTGATTTAGACACTTTTGAAAGCGTCATCCCAACTGTATGTGAAGGAATGGCCACCAGGATAATCTCTTTATCGAGAATACAGGCTTCAATATCCATGGTGAAGCGCAATTCAGAAGGTAAGGTGACGTCTGGCAGATAATCTGGAAGTTCTCTGGTCTCCTGAGCTTGTATAAAATCTTTCTCAAGATAAAACCAAACATCAACATCATGCCCATTTTTGAGCAAATGCATAGCCAGAGTCATGCCCCAGCTTCCGGATCCTACTACTGCAATTTTCATGAAATTGAATCCTGTTCTAACATAAAGAGCCCCTGATCATGACCAGGAGCTCTTTATCTTTTATAACATTATCTTTTCTATTCGTAAAGGGCGTCCAGCTTTGTCTTATAACGCTCTTCAACAACCTTTTTCTTGATTTTCAGCGTGGGAGTAAGCGTACCATCTTCGATACTGAATTCCTGAGGCAGCAGAATAGCTTCTTTAACTGCTTCATAACTGCTGAAGTTTTGCATGATGCTTCCAACCTCAGCCATAAGCATTTCATATACTTTTGGATTTTCGCAAAGTGCTTCAGGAGTCACATCCGTAATCTCATTATCAGCAGCCCATTCACCTACTTCTGTGAAATTTGGGACGAGAATAGCAGAAACGAATTTCCTGCGGTCACCATGAACCAGGGCCTGCTCAAAGAACTTGCTCATACAGATGGCACCTTCAATTGGAGCAGGGGCAATATTCTTACCCCCAGCGGTCACAATGATGTTCTTCTTACGATCCGTAATTTTGAGGTATCCATCCTCAATGATACCAATATCACCGGTGTGGAACCATCCTTCTTCATTTATTGCTTCTCTGGTTCCTGCTTCATCTTTGTAATAACCGTTCATGATGTGCGGACCGCGTGACAGGATCTCACCATCATCAGCAATCTTAAGCTCTACACCATCGATAGTTGGGCCCACTGTACCAAAACGAAAATCGTGTGGTGGATTCAATGTGATAACCGGTGATGTTTCAGAGAGGCCATAGCCTTCAAGTATTGTAATACCAGCGGCATCAAAAAATCTACCAATATCAGCTCCCAATGGTGCACCACCACTGGCAAACAATTTAAACTGTGTTCCCAAAAGCGCTTGAACCTTGCCAAATACAAGTTTATCGGCTCGTTTTTTCTTTTTGGCTAGTTTGGGTGAAATGGTACCGGAGTTACGGGCATCAACATACTCAAAACCTGTCTTGACAGCCCAGCCAGCAATTTTGCGTTTGATAAAAGAGCCACCTGCAAACTTGGCCTGGACTCCAGCATACATCTTTTCATAGAGCCTGGGTACTGACATAGCCACAGTCGGGTTAACCTCTGACAAGTTGGCAATAACCTGCTCCATTGATTCTGCATAAGTGATATTTGCACCGACGTGAGTACCTACATAGTCACCCAATCTTTCAAAACTATGACTGAGTGGCAAGAATGATAAAAATTTATCCTCATCACTAATACCCAGTCGTGCATTACAAGACAGGATATTGCTCACAAGATTACTATGTTTTAACATCACACCCTTGGGATTTCCTGTAGTACCACTGGTATATATAAGGGTTAAAATATCATCAGGTTTTACGCTACGTGCCTGAGTCTCGTAGTCATAAGCACCATCAGATGAAGCGAAAGTCTTGCCCTTTTCCATAAGTTCATTAAAGGAAATGACATCTGGATCGTCATATGATAATGATTCATCAAAATAGACCACTGACTTCAATTCAGGACAGTCTGCCTTAATCTGGAGAACTTTATCCATCTGGCTTGCATCCTGAGCAAAGACGAGTTTTGAATCGGAGTGAGCAACAATATATTGAACCTGACTCGCAATTAAAGTAGGATAAACCGTCACAGAGGTAGCACCTCTGGTGGCGATGGCATAGTCTGAATATGCCCAACGTCGACAATTCGTGGAAAGAATCGCGACGTTATCCTTTGGCTGAATCCCTAGAGATGCCATACCATAAGACGCATTCTTAACCATTTCATATATATCTTTGCCCTTATCTCCCACCCATTCGCCATTAACTTTCTCAGTAAATAATTCTGTGTCAGCATGGCTTTTTGTGACATTAAGAAACATTTCTGCAATCGTCTTAAATTCCACGACAGCTCCTCCTTCTTGGGGTTTTTTTAAGTTTCGTCAATGATAAACATTTACTTATAAAAGCACAGCATTTTATAGACACCTACGCTGACAGAATGTATCATGCCGCGCATTTAGAAACA